>DASPZP010000114.1:0-3240 GCA_035636195.1 Anaeromyxobacteraceae bacterium | reverse complement strand
GGAACGCGCTCGTGGCGGAGGTGCGCGGCCTTGAGGCGGGGCTGCCCGACTCGGCCGCGCTGGCCGTGGAGCGCGGTGCCGCCGAGGCGCGGCTCGCGGCCACGCGCGCGGCCGCGCAGGCGGCGGACGCGACGCGCGGGGCAGCGGCGAACGCGCTGGCCCGCGAGGAGCCGCGGTGGAACGAGTGGGTGGCGCGCCGCGAGCGCACGCTGTCGCTGGATGGGGAGCGCCGCATGGCGGAGCAGGCGGTCGTGACGGCGCGCCAGGAATTCCAGCGGCTCGACCGCGAGCTGGCCGACGCGCTGGCGGCGCGCGAGCAGCTGAAGCGGCTCGAAAGCGAGCTCGCGCCTGTGGCCCGCTTGAAGCAGGAGCTCGCGGGGCTGGAACGGCTGCAGCGGGAAGCGGCGGCACGGCAGGCCGAAGAAGCGCAGCTGGAGGAGCTGGCCCGCGCGGCCGGGAACCTCGAGCGGCGGCTGGCCGAGCTCAAGGACGTCGCCAAGGCCCTGGCCCGCGCCGAGGCCGAGGCGAAGGAAGTCGAGGGCCGGCTCCAGGTCGCGGACCGCGCCGCCGAAGCGGAGCGGACCGCGTGGGTGCGCGACCGGCAGTATGCCGAGACCAAGCGCACGGAGCTGCTCAAGCTGTACGAGGAGGTGAAGGAGCAGCGCGACCAGATCGTGAAGCTCGGGCCGGACGGGACGTGCCCCACCTGCAAGCGGCCGCTCGGCGCGGAATACGCTGCGGTGCTGGCGATCCTCGACCGACAGCTCGAAGTGATCACCGGCGACGGGAAATACTTCCGCCAGCGACTCGAGCAGCTGGCGCAGCCGCCTGAGAAGCTCCGGGAAGCGGAGGCCGCGCGGGAGGCCGTGGTCGAGGAGAGCCGCCGCGCGAGCGCGCGCGCGGGCGAGCTGCAGGCGCAGGGGGAGGAGCGCCGGCGCGCCGCCACGGAGCTCGTCACGGCGCGGCGGCGGGCCGGGGACCTGGCGCGCCAGCTCCGGGCGCGACCCACCGGCTACGACACGGCGCGGCACGACGCGTTGCGGGCGGAGCTCGCGAAGCTCGAGCCGGTGGCGCTCGAGGCGGCGGCCCTCGAAGAGCGCGCGCGCCGGGCCGAGCACCTGGTGAAGGAAGCCGAGCAGGCGGAGCAGCAGCTCTCGGCCTCGGAGCGCCGGGTGCGCGAGCTCAGCGAGGCGGTGCGGGACGAAGGGTTTTCAGAGGCGGGCTACAAGCAGGCGAAGGATCGCTTCGATCGCGCCGTGGGCGCCCTGCGCGAGGCGGAGCTGGCGGTGGTCGAGGCCCGGGGCGACTTGAGCCGCGCCGAGGACGACGTCCGCGAGGCCCAGCGGCGCGAGAGCGAGCGCGCCGAGCGCGAGCGCCAGATCGCCACCCTCAGGGCCCGCCAGCGGCTGCACAACGAGCTGGACCGGGCCTTCTCCGACCTGCGGGGCGAGCTGAACGCGCGGATGCGCCCCGAGATCGCAGAGCTCGCCTCGGGGTTCCTCGCGGATCTCACCGACGACCGCTACGAAGAGCTCGATCTCACCGAAGACTACACGGTGACGGTTCTCGAGGGCGGCGTCCCCAAGCCGGTGATCTCGGGCGGGGAGGAAGACCTCGCAAACCTGGTGCTGCGGCTCGCGATCTCGCAAATGATTGCAGAGCGGGCGGGCCAGCCGCTGTCCCTGCTCGTCCTGGACGAGATCTTCGGGTCGCTGGACGAATCCCGGCGCCAGCACGTGGTCGGACTGCTGCGCCGCCTGGCGGACCGCTTTCCGCAGGTCATCTTGATCACGCACATCGAACAGGTGCGCGAGGGCCTCGATCGCGTGATCCGGGTGGACTTCGACCCCGCACGCGGGACGAGCGTAGTGCGGGACGACACTGCGACCCTGGGAACCGCCGATGCGGGCGTGGCTGCCTGAGCGCCAGGTCTACGGTCCCGAGCCGGCCGGCGCGGGCGACACCGAAGGGTTGAACCGCGTCTTCGCGGATGCGTTTACGGACCGCTACCGGCGCGACGGGCTGGTCGGCGTGCGCGTGCCGCACCTGAACCCGCTGGTGTGGCGCTACGCGCTGCTGGACGCCGGCGAGGGGGCGATGCTGTGGCGCGACGAGGCCGGGCACGTGGTCGCGTTCAACATCGCGCATCGCTCGGGCGGCGAAGGGTGGATGGGCCCGCTCGCCGTGCGGCCCGACCGCCAGGGCTCGGGGCTGGGCAAGACCATCGTGCGCACGGCGACCGACTGGCTGCTCGAGCAGGGCGTGACGACGCTGGGCCTCGAGACGATGCCCCGCACGGTGGAGAACATCGGCTTCTACGCGCGGCTCGGCTTCTCCCCCGGCCATCTGACGGTGACGCTGACGAACGACATCGCGACGCGCGGCCACCCCGCGCCCGCCCTCCTGTCGCAGCGCAAAGGCGCGGCGGGCGAGGCGACCGTCCAGGCGGCGCGCCGCCTCGTCGCCGCGCTCGCGCCCGGCTACGACTTCACCCGCGAGATTCTGCTCACCGCCGACCTCGGGCTCGGGGACACGTCGCTCGTGGACGGAGAGGATGGCCTGCGCGGCCTGGTGCTGTGGCATTCCACGGCGCTCGCCGAGGGCCGGCCCAAGGACGAGGTACGCGTGCTCAAGCTGGCGGCGGCGGACGAGCGCGGCTTCCAGGCCGCACTCGCCGCCACCGAGGCCGCCGCGGCGCGCGCCGGGATCCGGCGCGTGGCGATCCGCTGCCAGACACGCTACGCGGAGGCGTTCCGCCGCCTCGTCGCCCGCGGTTACCGCGTCCGCTGGACCGATCTCCGCATGACCTACGATGGCTATCCGGAGCCCCAGCCGGCCAACGGCGTCCTGTTCTCGAATTGGGAGATCTAGAAACGCGGAACGCGGAAGGCGGAACGCGGAACTGAAAAGGGAGACTCGATCCCGGATGCTGGCGTTTACGCTCGACAGTCGGTCGATCCGTTCCGCGTTCCGCGTTCCCCGTTCCGCGTTGCCATGACCACCGGTCTCATCATCTTCGGCCTCACCTACCTGCTCATCGCCGTCCAGCGGTTGCCGTTCGTGCATCTGAACCGCCCGGCCGCGAGCCTGCTCGGCGCCGTCGCGATGGTGGTGTGCGGCGTGCTGCCCCTCGTCGACGCCTACGCGGCGATCGACTTCGACGTGCTCGTCTTCCTGCTCGGCCTCATGCTGATCGTCGGCTACCTCGAAGTCGGGAAGTTCTTCGAGTTCGCGGCCGAG
>DASPZP010000113.1:0-3905 GCA_035636195.1 Anaeromyxobacteraceae bacterium | reverse complement strand
GTGTTGAGGAGGTGGAAGCCCAGCTCCTGCATGGCGTAGCCGACCGAGAAGATGACGTGCTGCGTGCCGGAGACCCAGATCGTGCCGGAGGGCTTGAGGACGCGCCGGCAGGCGTCGAGCCATTTCGCCTGGAACGCGTGGTCCTCCACGACCCCGACCGAGCGGTCCCAGGCGCCCTTGTCGACGCTGACGCGCCGGCCGCTCTGGCAGGTCGTGCCGCCGTTCGAGAGGTGATACGGCGGGTCGGCGAAGATGACATCGACCGAGCGTGGGGGCAGCCGCTCGAGGGTCTCGAGGCAATCGCCCTGCACCAGCGACCAGGAGGGACCTCGCTCGGCTGTGCCGGGGAGGTGGTCCCACTCGTGCAAATCGAGGCGTCGAGCCATGACGATCGGTATGCGGTGATATCGGATCGCCGTCAAAGTTTTGGCCGGCCTGGAGTATGGTGTCGCCCTTTTCGAGGGACCTGATGGCCGATAACGCTCCCGGTAACTTCATCCCCTGGCTCGACGAGGCACTCTCCGGCTGGATCCTTCCCCTGGCCGCCCTCGCGGCCGTGGCCGTGGCCGGCCTCCTCTACCTGACCGGACTCGCCAGCGAGGACACGACGGCGACGGTGGTGGTGCTGGCGGTCGGGCTCGTCGCGGCGCTCTTCCTGCTCCGCCCCGCGCTCGATCCGCGCCGCGACGCCGTCGCCCGCGCGCTCGCGATCGCGGCTGCGCTCGCCACCGCCCTGGCGACGCTCCTCCCGTCGCTCCGGACCGTGCGGCCGGGCGACCCCATGTTCGAGGGTGACCTGGGCCAGGTGGGTGAGAGCATCCCGGTCCCCTCCGCCGCGGCGGGCGCCGTCCGGCTCCTCGTCTCGGGCAAGCTCCCCGAACGCGGGGAGCCTTCGGCGAGCTTCACCATCGAGGGGACCACCCCGGCGGTGGAGGGTAAGCTCGACCGCACTTACGGCTACGCGCGGGTGGGACGCAGCGGCCGCGCGCGCGTCGCGCACGACCACACCTCCGACTACTACCCGGCCCGGCTCCCGGACGGCGCGCGGGCGCTCACGCTCACGCGCCTCTCGGGACAGCTCGGCAGCCGACTGGCGGTGGCCGTCTACCGGGAGCCCATCCCCGTCACCGGCGGTCCGTGGGTGATCGCCGTGGTGGCGCTCCTCCTCGCCTGTGCCGCGGACGCCCGGCTCGGGCAGAAGAACACGCTCTCGGTGGCAGCGGGGATGGCGCTCGCGTTCGGGCTGCTCGTCACCTACAACGCGACCCCCGCCGCGGCGGTGGGGCCGACGGTGGGCGGCGTGGTGCTGGGCGCGCTCACGGGATCGCTCGCGGGGTGGATCGTGGGGGTGCTCGTCCGGCAGTTCGTGCGCGCGGCGCCGAAGAAGCCCGGCTCCACCAAGAAGGCGGTCAGCGTGGCATAGGGGGTGAGGGGGCTTCATGCAGCAAGGCCCGCTGGACGCACCCTTCGTCAAGGAGGCCGCGCGCGCGGCCGGCTTCCACGAGGTCGGCATCGCGCGGGCGGGGCCGCTCGACCCGGCGCCGCTCGACCGGATGCTCGCTCGCGGTGCGGAGGCCGACATGGTCTGGCTCCGCACCCAGCGCGCGGAGCGGCTCGATCCAGCCCGGCTCCTCCCCGGCGCGCGGAGCGTCGTCGCCCTCGCGCTCTCCTACCTGGAGGACCCGAGCGTACCCGAGCCCGCCCATGGCCGGGTGGCGCGCTACGCCCGCGGCCGCGACTACCACGGCGTCATGAAGCGGCGCCTGAAGGACCTCGTGGCGCGGCTCCGGGCGCGGGACCCCGAGGTGCGCACCTTCCACAGCTCCGACCTCGCCCCGGTCATGGAGAAGGCGTGGGCCGAGCGAGCGGGGGTGGGCTGGGTGGGGAAGAACGGCTGCCTCATCACGCCTCGGTTCGGGAGCTGGGTGCTCCTCGCGACGGTGCTCCTCGACCGCGAGCTCGAGCCGGATCCGCCCCACCCCGAGCGCTGCGGCTCGTGCGCGGCCTGCCTGCCGGCCTGCCCGACCGGCGCCATCGTCGAGCCGGGCCTCATCGACGCGCGCCGCTGCATCTCCTTCCAGACCATCGAGCGGCGCGGCCCCATCCCCGAGGCGGTGGCGGAGCGGCTCGGGCCATGGGCGTTCGGCTGCGACGATTGCCAGACCGTCTGCCCCTGGAACCGGGCGCCGCTCGCGAGCTGCGACCCCGAGCTCCGCGCGCGCGACGGCCAGCGCGGCCTCGACCTCGACGCGTTGCTCGGGCTCACGCTGGCCGAGTACCAGCGCCGCTTCTACGGCACGGCGCTCGCACGCGCCCGCTACGAGGGCTTGCTCCGGAACGGCATCCTGGCCGCCGGCCACGCGGGCGACGCACGCCGGCTGCCGGCGATCGAGGCGCACCTCGCGAGCGAGTTCCCCGGCGTCCGCGAGGCGGCGCGCTGGGCGGCGGCGCGGCTGGCGGCCGCTGAAAGGCCGACCGCCCCGCGCTAAGAACGGCGCATGAGCGATCTCCAGGCACGGTTGGCGGCGGCGTCGGAAGGGGCCGCGGTGGGGCCGGCGCTGTCGCGCGGGTTCTTGCGCGTGGCGGGGAAGGACCGGCACGACCTCCTCCACCGCATCTCCACGCAGAGCGTGAAGGGCCTCGCGCCGGGCGAGACCGTCCACCTCGCCTTCCTGGACGTGAAGGGCAGGGTGGTGGCGGACGCGCTGCTCTTCGCGCGAGCGGACGACCTGCTCCTGCAGGTCGAGCCCGAGGTGGCGGAGCCGCTGCGGGCTCACCTCACGCGCTTCGTCCTGCGCGACCAGGTCCAGCTGGAGGACGTCTCCGCCGCGCTGCGCGTCGTGCCCGCGCTCGGGCGGAGCGGCGTCGAGCGGGCGCGGATCATCGCGCCGGCCGGGACCCTCTTTCCGAACCCCCGCCGCGGGGCGCCCGCGCTGGATGCCGTGCTGGCGCCCTCCGAGGCGGCCGCCTTCCGCGACGCGCTCCTCTCCGGCGGCGCGGTGGCGCTCGCGGAGGGCGATCTGGAGGTGCTGCGGGTCGTGGCCGGCGTGCCGCGCCAGGGCGTCGACATCGACGCGGCGCGGTTGCCCATGGAGGCGGCGCTCGTTCAGACGGCCGTGTCGTTCGACAAGGGCTGCTACATCGGCCAGGAGGTGGTGCTGCGCGGCACCTTCCGCGGGCAGATCCAGAAGGGCCTGGTGCAGCTCGCGCTGCCGGAGGGCGCTGGGCCGGGCACGCCGCTCGAGCGGGAGGGGCGGGAGGTGGGCGTCGTCACGAGCGCGGTCGAGGCGCCCGAGGGCCGGATCGGCCTGGCCTACCTGCGGCGGGCGCACTGGAAGGAAGGCGAGCGCATCGCCACCCCCGCCGGCGAGGCGGTGGTGCGGCGGGTGCTCGTGACGGAGAAGGACCGGTAGGCATCGCCGCGGTCGGGCGGCGGGGGACAAGCCCCCGCCCTACACCAGAGTAGGGCGGGGGTTCATCCCCCGCCGGCCTCACGCCTCCACGATCGGGTCCTTCTCTTCCTCCTTCCCGCGCTCGCCGCCGCCTCCCAGCCGCTCGAGATCGCGCCGCAACGCCGCCAGCTCTTCCTTCAGCTCCGCCCGCGTCGCGCGCAGCTCGGCCCGCACGTCCTCGAACGTGTACCGGATCTCATCCACCGACAGTCCGAGGAGCCGGCGCTCGAGCAGGGCGCGCAGCGCGAGCAGCCGGCCGAGGAACGTCACGAGCCCGCTCCAGCCGATGGGCACGAGGCGATGGCCGTCGACGGGTCGACCGCATCGCTGCCGGTGACGACCTCCTTCACGAGGCCGTCCTTCCCCACCACGACGTTGGCGCGGTTCGCCAGCCCCACCACCGGGATGAGCCCGGCGTACTGCTTCGCCACCTTCCCCCCCGGGTCGGAGAGA
>DASPZP010000112.1:0-7028 GCA_035636195.1 Anaeromyxobacteraceae bacterium | reverse complement strand
CGGCCGGTCGTGACGCCCCCCGGCGAGGCGAAGCCGAACTGGGACGTCTTTCAGCTCCTCGCCGGCGCGATGGGGCTCGACGACCCCTTCTTCCGGCTCAGCGCCGAGGACCTCGTCGAGCGGCTCCTCGCGCCGCCCTCGCCCATGCGAGCGGGGATCGACCGCGCCGCCCTCGACGCGGGGCACCCCGTGGCGCTACGGCTGCCGCCGAACGCGAAGCGCCGGTTCCTGACGCCGTCGGGGAAGATCGAGATCCAGAACCCACGCCTTGCGCAGCCGCTCCCGGTGGTGCTGCCGGCGCATGAGGAGCGGTCGCCGCTGCCTTTCCGGCTCATGACCGCCCCGTCGGTGTGGGGGCTCAACTCGTCCTTCCTGCAGGAGCGGCCGGACCTCCAGGCGAAGGCAGGTCCGATGGCGCTCCGGATGAGCCCCGCCGACGCCGCGGCGCGAGGGCTCTCCCAGGGCGACGAGGTCGAGGCCTGGAACGAGCGCGGGACGGTGGTCTTCGGCCTTGAAGTATCGGACGACGTGCCGCCCGGCGTGGTGGTCGCGCCGGGCGTGCGGCGCCTGGAGGACGCGCGCGGCGGCCGCACCGTCAACGCGCTCACCTCGCAGCGGCTCACCGACCAGGGCGGGGGCAGCACGTTCTACGACACCGCCGTCGACGTCCGGCGCGCTGCGCCGAGCCGCTCTCCCCGCTGAAAAGCCGTGCGGCAGAATCGGCGCTCGCGCGGGGTGACAATTCGCCGCAGATGGTGTAGGAGAACGTCCGCTCGGCGCGGCCAACCGCGCGCGCCGAAAGCGTTTCTTCCCCCACCCACCAGCCGAGGAGAAGGCCGTGATCGACGCTTACCGGAAGCACGAGGCGGAGCGAAAGGCGATGGGCATTCCCCCGAAGCCGCTCGATCCGGAGCAGACGCGCGAGCTCTGCACCCTGCTCGAGGCCCCGCCGCCCGGCCAGGAGAAGTTCCTGCTCGAGCTCCTCACGAATCGCGTCTCGCCCGGCGTGGACCCGGCCGCCGAGGTCAAGGCGGGCTTCCTGGCCAGCGTCGTGCGCGGCACGCGGAGCTCGCCGCTCATCTCGAAGAAGGAGGCGGTGCGCCTCCTCGGCACGATGATGGGCGGCTACAACGTCGAGGCGCTCGTCGAGGCGCTGTCGGCCCCCGCGTTGGCGGACGAGGCCGCGCACGCCCTCAGCTTCACGACCCAGGTCTACGACGCCTTCGACCAGGTGGTCGCGCTCGCGAAGACGAACGCCGCGGCGAAGAAGGTGCTCGACGCGTGGGCGAAGGGCGAGTGGTTCACCGCCCGCGCCGGCGTCCCCGCGCAGATCAAGGCGAAGGTCTTCAAGGTCGAGGGCGAGATCAACACCGACGACTTCTCGCCCGCCGGCGACGCCTCCACCCGCCCCGACATCCCGCTCCACGCCCTCGCCATGGGCAAGTCGCGCTTCCCGGCCGGTCTGAAGACGATGGCCGAGTTCCGCGCCCAGGGCTTCCAGGTCGCCTTCGTCGGCGACGTGGTCGGCACCGGCTCCTCCCGCAAGAGCGCCTGCAACAGCGTGCTGTGGGCCATCGGCGAGGACATCCCGTTCGTGCCCAACAAGCGGCGCAACGGCGTCATCGTCGGCGGCGTCATCGCGCCCATCTTCTTCAACACGGCGCAGGACTCGGGCGCGCTGCCCATCAAGACCGACGTCACGAAGCTCAAGACCGGCGACGTGGTCGTCATCGACACCGGCAAGGGCGAGGTCCGGACCGAGGCGGGCGAGGTGCTCTCCACCTTCACGCTCGCTCCCAACACGCTCGCGGACGAGTACCGCGCCGGGGGCCGCATCCCGCTCATCATCGGCCGCGCCCTCACCGAGCGCGCCCGGAAGGCGCTGGGCCTGCCCCCGACCGACCTGTTCACGCAGGCCGTGAACCCGCAGGCGAAGCCGAGCCAGGGCTACTCGCTCGCGCAGAAGATGGTCGGCAAGGCGTGCGGGGTCGTGGGCGTGCTCCCCGGCACCGCCTGCGAGCCGAAGATGACGACGGTGGGCTCGCAGGACACGACCGGCCCGATGACCGCCGACGAGCTGAAGGAGCTCGCCTGCCTCAAGTTCGCCGCGCCGCTGCTCATGCAGTCGTTCTGCCACACCGCCGCCTACCCCAAGGCGGCCGACGTGAAGATGCACAAGACGCTGCCCCGCTTCGTGCAGGAGCGCGGGGGCGTGGCGCTGAAGCCGGGCGACGGCGTCATCCACTCCTGGCTCAACCGCCTGCTCCTCCCGGATACGGTCGGCACCGGCGGCGACAGCCACACCCGCTTCCCCATCGGCATCAGCTTCCCGGCCGGCTCGGGCCTGGTCGCCTTCGCCGGCGCGGCCGGCTTCATGCCGCTCGACATGCCGGAGAGCGTGCTCGTCCGGTTCAAGGGCAAGCTGAAGGCCGGGATCACGCTGCGTGACGTGGTGAACGCCATCCCGTACTGGGCCATCCAGCAAGGGCTCCTCACCGTCCCGAAGAAGAACAAGAAGAACGTCTTCAACGGCCGCATCCTCGAGATGGAGGGACTGCCCGACCTCACCGTGGAGCAGGCCTTCGAGCTGACCGACGCGGCCGCCGAGCGCAGCGCGGCCGCGGCGTGCGTGGATCTCTCCGTCGAGAGCGTCGCCACCTACCTGCGCTCGAACGCGGCGCTCATGAAGAAGATGATCGCCGACGGCTACCAGGACGCGGCCACCCTGCAGAAGCGGGTGGACGCCGTCGAGGCGTGGCTGGCGAAGCCCTCGCTGCTCCGCGCCGACAAGAACGCCGAGTACGCGGCGGTGATCGAGATCGACCTGGCCGAGCTCCAGGAGCCCATCCTCGCCTGTCCGAACGACCCGGACGACGTGAAGAAGCTGACCGAGGTGGCGAACACGAAGATCGACGACGTCTTCCTCGGGTCCTGCATGACGAACATCGGCCACTTCCGGGCCGCCGGCGAGATCTGGAAGGGACAGAAGTTCAACCCGGCGGTCCGCACCTGGATCTGCCCGCCCACGCGCATGGACCAGCAGCAGCTCAAGGACGAGGCCTACTTCTCGACCTACACCGCCATCGGCGCGCGCATCGAGATCGCCGGCTGCTCGCTCTGCATGGGCAACCAGGCGCGCGTGCCGGACAAGGTGAATGTCTTCTCCACCTCGACGCGCAACTTCGACGACCGGATGGGCAACGGCGCCCGGGTCTTCCTCGGCTCGGCCGAGCTCGGCGCGGTGGCGGCGAACCTGGGGCGGCTCCCCACGCCGGCCGAGTACTTCGCCGCCTACCAGGAGAAGATCGCGCCGCGGGTCGGGCAGGTGTACCGCTACCTCCAGTTCGACGAGCTGGCCGAGTACCAGCCCGCCAAGGGCCGAACGGTCGCCTAACGCTTCGCCCGGCGCCGCCCAGCCGCCCGGCGGGGCCGGAGCCGGGGCAGCGCCGGCGGCTGCGGTCGCGGGCGAGACGCGGCGACGCCGGCGTCCGGCCGCGCCCGCCCCGCCGCGAGCCGCAGCGGGATCTCACCCGCCCAGCACGGCGCCGCCCGATCGGCCTCCAGGTCGACGGGCGGGCCGCGGCGCAGCTTGGCCGAGGCCTCCGCCAGCGGGAGCGCGACGACCGTGGTCGCGTCGAGTTCGCCGTCGCTCGGCGGGCGGACCTGGCGGCTGCGCCCGGGGACGACGTGCTCCAGGATCGCCTTCAGCGCGGCGCGCTTCTCGGCCCGGTCCGCCACCTCCGTGGCCGCCCCGAAGACCACCACCGAGCGGTAGTTGAGCGAGTGGCGGAAGGCCGAGCGCGCCAGCACGAGGCCGTCGAGCAGCGTGACCGCGACGCAGACCGGGGCCCCGGCGGCGAGCGCGGAGAGGAGCCGGCCGGCGCGGGCGCCGTGCAGCACGAGGCGGTCGCCGACCCGTGCGTAGTTCATCGGGACGACGCAGGGCGCTCCGGCCACGGAGAAGCCGACGTGGCAGACGAGCCCCTCGTCGAGGATCGCGTCGATGACGGCGCGGTCGTACGAGCCGCGATCCGGCCGCTGCCGTACCGTCGTCCGTGGGGTGGGCCGCACCGTGTCCATGTCCGCGCACTCCGCGGCGCGCTCAGCGCGCCTGGGAGATCTCCTGCAGCGCCGACTCGAGGATGTCGAAGCCGCGATCGAGCTGCTCGTCGGTGATGACGAGCGGCATGAGGGTCCGGATGACGTTCCCGAAGTTGCCGCAGGCGATGAGGACGAGCCCCTTCTCGTAGCAGCGCTTGACGAGCTTCTTCGTCTCGTCGGTGGCGGGCGTCTTCTTCTCGCGGTCGCGCACGAGCTCGATCGCGAGCATCGGGCCCTTGCCGCGCACGTCGCCGATGAGCTCGAACCGCCGCTGCAGGACGTCGAGCCGGCGCCGGAGCTCGGCGCCGAGCTGCTCGGCCCGGGCGAGCAGCCCGTCCTCGACGAGCACCTCGAGGACGGCCAGCGCCGCGCGGCAGGCGACGGGGTTCCCGCCGAAGGTGCCGCCCAGCCCGCCGACGTGCGGCCCGTCCATCAGCTCGGCCCGACCGGTCACCGCGCTCAGCGGCAGGCCGCCGGCGAGGCTCTTGGCGGTGGTGACGACGTCGGGCGCGATCCCCCAGTGCTCGATGGCGAAGAGCTTGCCGGTGCGCCCCATCGCCGTCTGCACCTCGTCGATGACGAGCACGATCCCGTACTTGCGGCAGATCGCCTGGAGCTTGGCGAAGTACTCCGGCGGTGGCGTCACGAAGCCGCCCTCGCCCTGCACCGGCTCGGCGATGACGGCCGCTGTCTGCTCCGGCGCCACGTTGCCGATGAAGAACTCCTCCAGGTAGTCGGCGCAGGCGACGCCGCACGACGGGTAGCGCAGGCCGAACGGGCACCGGTAGCAGTAGGCGTTCGGCATCCGGTACACCTCGGGCGCGAACGGGCCGAACCCGAGCTTGTACGGCTTCACCTTGCTGGTGAGCGTCATCGTCAGCAGGGTCCGCCCGTGGAACGCGCCATCGAGCGCGATCACCGCCGGCCGGCCGGTGGCGTGGCGCGCGATCTTGATCGCGTTCTCGACCGCCTCCGCGCCGCTGTTGGCGAACATCGTCTTCTTGTGGAAGTCGCCGGGCGAGAGGTCGTTCAGCCGCGCCGCGAGGTCGACGTACGGCTCGTACATCGCGACGTGGAAGCAGGTGTGCGTGAACTTCGCGGCCTGATCCTGGATGGCGGCCACCACCTTGGGATGGGAGTGGCCGACGTTCATGACCCCGATGCCGCCCGCGAAGTCGATGAGCTCCCGGCCGTCGACGTCGATCATCACGGCGCCGCGCGCCTCCTTGATGAAGGCGGGAGTGGCGTGGGACGCGCCCTTCGGAACGTGGCGATCCCGGAGCGCCTGGTACTCGGCCTGTCTCGACATGAGCGCGTCTCCTCGACGGTGGGTCGAGCGAGCCGAGAAAGCAGCGATCGTACCAACGCAGCAGGAGCGTCGTGGATGCGCGAATCCTGGCTCGGCGCGAGTGACGCGCCCGCCCGGGGGGCCCCGGAAAGGGCGAAGAAGCGTCGCCCCGTTCATGCACCTTTGCCTAATCGATGCAATTCTGCATGATCGCCTGATGGCCTCCCAGGATCCCCCCCGCTACCAGGAGCTGACGCGCGTCCACGACGCCATCATCGACTCGCTCGCCGACGGGCTGTGGATCTGCGACGGGGAAGCCAACGTGCTCCGCATCAACCAGGCCTCGGAGCGGCTCAACGCCATCGAGGCGGTGCAGGTGGTGGGCCGGAACATGAAGGACCTGATCGCGGCGGGCGTGTTCGATCGCTCCGCCACGCTCGAGGTGATCAGGACGCGCGCCCCGGTGAACATGCTCCAGAGCCGGAAGGGGCGGAAGCTGGTCCTCACCGGTACCCCGGTCTTCGACGACGCGGGGGCGCTCATCCGGGTGGTGGTCTACGAGCGCGACGTCACGGAGCTGGACGCGCTCCAGCGGGAGCTGGAGCAGCAGGAGGCCATCAAGGACCGCTTCCGCAACCAGATGCTCGAGATGCAGCTCGAGGAGATCGAGTCGCGGCGCGTCATCGCCAAGAGCCCGTGCATGCAGAAGGCGCTCCGCCAGGCGATCAAGGTCAGTGCCGTGGACTCGACCGTCCTCATCCTGGGCGAGTCGGGCGTGGGCAAGGGCGTCTTCGCCGACCTCATCCACAAGTACTCCAGCCGCTCCGAGAAGCCGCTCGTGAAGATCAACTGCGGCGCCATCCCCGAGTCGCTCGTCGAGGCGGAGCTGTTCGGCTACGACAAGGGCGCCTTCACCGGCGCCCAGGCCAAGGGCAAGCCGGGGTACTTCGAGCTCGCGGACGGGGGGATCCTGTTCCTGGACGAGATCGCCGAGCTGCCCCTCTCCTCGCAGGTGAAGCTCTTGCGGTTCCTCGAGGACGGCCGTGTCATGCGGGTGGGCGGCACCCAGAGCCGGAAGCTCGATGTCCGCATCGTCGCCGCCACCCACCGCGACCTGCACGCGATGGTCGACCAGGGCGCCTTCCGGCTCGACCTCTACTACCGGCTCAGCGTCATCCCGCTGCACGTGCCGTCGCTGCGCGAGCGCACCGAGTGCATCCTCCCGCTGCTGAGGCACTACCTGGAGCTGCTCGGAGAGCGGCTCGGCGTGCGCCGGCGGTTCTCTCGCGCCGCGACCGAGGCGCTGCTCGCCTATCCGTGGCCGGGCAACGTCCGGGAGCTGATGAACCTCTGCGAGCGGCTCGTCGTCATGTCCGACGCCGAGCTCATCGACTTCTCCGACCTGCCGGGCGACGTGGTCGACCGCGCCGGGAAGGCGGGGACCGTGCCGGGGAGGTGGCACGAGGAGTTCACGCTGCCCCAGGCCGTGGAGAGCACCGAGCGGGCGATGCTGCTCGCGGCGCGTGAGCGGCACGGCAACCAGACCGCCATGGCCCGGGCACTCGGAGTGGACCAGTCCACCGTCGCCCGGAAGATGAAGAAGTACGGGATATCTTGAGCGGATAAGTCGACGAGGCGC
>DASPZP010000111.1:0-2473 GCA_035636195.1 Anaeromyxobacteraceae bacterium | reverse complement strand
CCCGGTGATCCGCGAGCTGCAGCGCGTGTCCGCGCCGGGCCTGCGCCGCTACGTCAAGGCCCGCGAGATCCCGCGCGTCAAGAACGGCCTCGGGATGGCGATCCTCTCGACGCCGCAGGGGCTCATGACGGACCGCGAAGCGCGCACCGCCCGCATCGGCGGCGAGCTGCTCGCGCTGGTCTGGTAGGAGGCCGCTCCCATGTCGCGTATCGGCAGGAAGCCAATCCCCATTCCCAAGGGCGTCACCACCCAGCTCGACGGGACGCGGATCACCGTGAAGGGCCCGAAGGGCGAGATCAGCCGGTTGATCCACGCCGAGCTGGCCGTGGCGGTGGAGGGCGAGACGATCGTCGTGCGGCGGCCCTCCGATGAGAGCCGGCACAAGGCGCTCCACGGACTCACCCGCACGCTCGTCGCCAACATGGTCGACGGCGTCACCAAGGGGTTTGCGAAGGCGCTCGAGATCCAAGGGGTGGGCTACAAGGCGGAGCCGAAACCGTTCGGCGTGCAGCTCGTCGTCGGGTTCTCCCATCCGGTGCCGTACCACGCGCCGCAAGGGATCAAGATCTCGGTCGACAACAACGTCCTCGTGAAGATCGAGGGCGTGGACAAGGAGCTCGTGGGCCAGGTGGCGGCAGAGATCCGCGCGATCCGGCCACCCGAGCCGTACAAAGGCAAGGGGATCCGCTACGTGGGCGAGCAGGTCCGGCGCAAGGCCGGCAAGACCGCCCAGGCGGCGAAATAGGCTATGCGCAAGATCCATAAGATCCGCACGCAGGCAAACCGACGGTATCGCCGCCATCTCCGGGTTCGCCGCAAGGTGGCCGGCAGCGCGGAGCGACCGCGCCTCGTCGTGTTCCGCTCCTCGAAGCATATCTACGCGCAGATCGTGGACGACGGGCGGGGCGTCACACTGGTCGGAGCCGCAGACACCTCCGAGGGCCTCCAGGTCGACGGCAAGGGCAAGACCGCCCGCAGCTTCGGGCTGGGACGGCTGCTCGCCGCCAAGGCCAAGGAGAAGGGCATTACCAAGGTTGTGTTCGACCGCGGCGGCTACCAGTATCACGGGCGCGTGAAGGCGGTGGCCGACGGCGCCCGCAAAGGCGGATTGGAGCTCTAATGACCAACGAACACCAGCCCGGGCCGTCCAGCCCGGGGACGATCGAGCCGACCGAGACGGCGCACGCGGGTGGCGAACCGGCGCACGACGAGCGCCCTGCCGCGGCTCCGGGTGGCGGTAGCGGTAGCGGTAGCGGTGGTGGGGGCGGGGGTGGAGGTGGCGGAGGTGGCGGAGGGCGTGGCCGGGGCCGGGGCGGCCGGGGCCGGGGGCGCGGCGGGGAGCGGCGCGACTCGAGCGAGCGCCAGCGCGAGGGCGACGGGCTCGTCGAGAACGTCATCTCCATCAACCGCGTCGCGAAGGTCGTGAAGGGCGGCCGGCGCTTCGGCTTCAACGCGCTCGTCGCGGTGGGCGACGGGCAGGGGCGCGTCGGGATCGCCACCGGCAAGGCGAACGAGGTGAGCGAGGCGGTGCGCAAGGCGGTCGAAGCCGCCCGCCGTCGCCTGGTCGAGATCCCGCTCGCGGGCACGACCATCCCGCACGAAATCATCGGTCACCACGGTGCGGGGCGCGTGCTCCTGAAGCCTGCCGCGTCCGGGACCGGGGTCATCGCCGGCGGCCCGGTGCGCGCGGTGCTGGAGTGTGCCGGGGTGCGCGACATCCTCACCAAGAGCCTCGGCTCCACCAACCCGCACAACATGGTGCGGGCCACGCTCGACGGCCTGCAGCACCTCACGACAGCGCGGCGTGTCGCCAAGGAGCGCGGCGTCGAGCTCGAGGCCATCCCGTACCGGGCGCGCCAGGAAGTGGCCCATGGCTAGGCTGCCGCCCACTCGGAAATACCGCAAACGCAAGCCGGGCCGCGACCGGCCGCTGCCACCGCCCGGCAAGGGCGAGCTCCGGATTTTGCAGGTCCGTTCCGGGATTGGTCGGCCCGCGTACGAGCGGCGCACGCTCGAAGCGCTGGGCCTGAAGCACCACCAGGCGGTGGTGGTGAAGCAGGACCGCCCGTCCCTCCGGGGCATGCTGTATCAAGTGCGCCACCTGGTCGAGGTGACACCCGCGAAGGCAAAGGCAGGGGAATAAGCGATGGCGAAGCCGAAGGCGAGGGCGAAGACGAGCGCGAGGCCGAAGGCAAAGCCGCGAGCGAAGGCGGCGAAGCCCGAGCTCCGGCACATCACCCTGTCGAGCCTCCACAGGCCACCCGGGTCGCACCGGGCGCGCATCCGCAAGGGGCGCGGGCCGGGCTCGGGGATCGGCAAGACGGCGGGACGCGGCGGCAAGGGACAAACCGCGCGCCAGGGCGGCAAGGTCCGCCCCGGATTCGAAGGCGGCCAGATGCCCCTCATCCGCCGCATCCCGAAGCGTGGCTTCACAAACCCGTTCAAGCAGGCCGCACAGGTGGTGAACGTTCGG
>DASPZP010000110.1:0-2701 GCA_035636195.1 Anaeromyxobacteraceae bacterium | reverse complement strand
CGCGCTCGCGCCGGACGGCGCGGTGGTGCAGATGCAGTCCGACACGGCCGAGGTGCGCTTCGTGCGCTGGGTCCTGAAGCCCGTGCCGCAGGGCGGCATCGCGGGGGAGGGGCTCGTCCGCGGGCGCGTGGTCGATCCCGGTCGCTCCGTCGCCGGCGCGACGGTGCTCGTGGCACGCCTCCACCTCTCGATCCCGGTGGGCCCCGACGGAACGTTCGAGGTGCGCCTGCCGGCCGGTACCTGGCTCATGTCGCTCCGCCGGGCCGCGGCACCCGGCCTCGAGCTGGCCGCCTCCGACCTGCGGGTGGCGGTCGCCGCCGGCGCGACCGTCGACGTCGGCGCCGTGTCGCTCGCGCCGCGGCCCAAGCCGGCCGCCCCGGCGGGCCCGGGCCTCCCCGGTTCACCCGTTCCGGCGGGTCCGGCGGAGTCGTTCCCCCATTTCCCCAGCTCCTTCCTCGCGCCGCGCGGAGACGGAAGCGACGCCCGCACGACGGGCGAGCCGCCCGCGAGGTGACCGTGGCCGCGACGCTCCACTACTTCATGCTCCCCGCCGACGAGCTGGCGCTCTTGCGGATCCTCGAGCCGCAGGGGCTGACCGTCTACCCCGAGCTCATCCCGCCCGGCTACGTCGCGCCCGCCGCCGGCGCGGAGGTGGCGCCCTCGCTGTCGGACCCGGCCTACTACCTCGCCGCAGAACGGTACGGACCGGTGGTCGTCCACCCGGTGAAGCGCGGCCCCGACCGCGGCATGCTCGTCATCGAGGAGATCCCCTCGCCCGTGTTTCACTACGAGCGCTCGGTGCTCAACGACGCCGGCGAGCTCGTGGCGGGGCGGCTCTGGGCGGAGCTGGACGTCACGGACGACCCGAGCTCCAAGCAGGGCAAGCACCGCGCCCTGCGCGCCATCTTCGAGGACGTCCACGGCTGGCTCCGCAAGACCTTCCGGCGCAGCGAGCCGAAGGGCTGGTGGGTGGGGCCGGCGGCGGCGCGGGCCGTGAAGAGCGAGGGGCTCGTCCTGCGCGAGCCGGGGCACAAGGGGCGCCTCATCGGCGTCTGGCGCTAGCGCCGCCGGCATGTTGCAGGGCCGCGCGGGTCGGGGTACACGCGTTCCATGAGCGAAGCGCCGCGCGCGAAGAACTTCCTGACCGACATCGTCGAGGCCGACCTCGCCCAGGGAAAGAACGGCGGGCGCGTGGTGACCCGCTTCCCGCCGGAGCCCAACGGCTTCCTGCACATCGGCCACGCCAAGTCGATCCTGCTCAACTTCGGGCTCGCCCGGCAGTACGGCGGCCGGACGCACCTGCGCTTCGACGACACGAACCCCACCACCGAGGACACGAGCTACGTCGAGGCCATCCAGGGCGACGTGCGCTGGCTCGGCGGGGAGTGGGCCCACCTCTACTACGCGTCCGACTTCTTCGAGCGCATGTACGAGTGCGCCGAGCGGCTCATCCGCGAGGGCCACGCCTACGTCGACACGCAGTCGCAGGAGGCGATCCGGGAGCAGCGCGGTGCGTTCGAGCGCCCCGGCGTGAACAGCCCCTTCCGCGATCGCCCACCGGCGGAGAGCCTGGAGCTCTTCCGGCGCATGCGCGCCGGCGATCTCCCGGACGGCGCCTGCGTGCTGCGCGCCCGCATCGACATGGCGCACCCCAACGTGCTCATGCGCGATCCGCTGCTCTACCGGATCCGCCACGTCCCCCACCACCGCACCGGCGACCGCTGGTGCATCTACCCGATGTACGACTTCGCCCACCCGCTCGAGGACGCGTTCGAGGGCGTGACGCACTCCATCTGCACCCTCGAGTTCGAGTCGAACCGCGAGCTGTACGACTGGGTGCTGGACCACCTCGGGCCCTGGGATCCCCGGCCTCGCCAGTACGAGTTCGCGCGGCTCGCCGTCGGCTTCACGGTCATGTCGAAGCGGAAGCTGCTCCAGCTCGTGAATCAGCAGCGCGTGTCCGGCTGGGACGACCCCCGCATGCCCACCCTGGCCGGGATGCGGCGCCGCGGGGTCACGCCGGAGGCGCTGCGCGACTTCGCAGACCTCATCGGCGTGGCGAAGAACAACAGCTTGGTCGACATCGGCAAGCTCGAGTTCGCCATCCGCGCAGATCTCGAGGCGCGGGCGCCGCGGGCGATGGCGGTGCTGGCGCCGCTGCGGCTGGAGGTGACGAGCTGGCCCGCCGAGCGGGTGCAGGAGCTCGCGGTCCCGTGGTGGCCGGGAGAGCCCGCCCGCGGGACGCGGCCGGTGCCCTTCGGGCGGGAGCTCCTCATCGAGCGCGAAGACTTCGCCGACGATCCGCCCCCCGGCTGGAAGCGGCTCGCCCCCGGGCGCGAGGTGCGGCTCGCGGGCGGCTACATCGTCCGCTGCGACGAGGTGGTGCGCGGGCCGGACGGCCAGGTGACGGCGCTCCGCTGCACGCACGACCCCGCCTCGCTGGGCGAGGCGGGACGCCGCGGTTTGGGGACGCTCCACTGGGTGCACGCCGCGCGGTCAGTCCCGGTCGAGGTCCGCCTGTACGACCGGCTCTTCGCGGTCGAGCAGCCCGACGCCGAGCCGGACTTCCTCGCCGTGCTCAACCCCGACTCGCTGACGGTGGTGAAGGACGCGCGCGTCGAGCCGGCGCTCGCCGCCGCGGAGCCCGGCACCCGCTGGCAGTTCCTGCGCCAGGGCTACTTCTTCGTCGACCCGGTCGACG
>DASPZP010000109.1:0-12874 GCA_035636195.1 Anaeromyxobacteraceae bacterium | reverse complement strand
GCGGGGCTGGGTTGGGACGCACGGCGCGGGACCATCTCGCCACGGCGTTGTCCGGCTTGTACCGGTGGCTGGATCTGTGCGGGCACGGCGGCGCGCAGCTGGTAGGTGCGGTGCCGCTGCGGCGGCGCTACCGGCTCGCCGGCGTGCCCTGCGCCTTGTCCTGGGAGCAGGTGCGTCGCCTGCCCGGCGCGGTAGAGCTGCGTGAGCCGAACGGCCGGCGCGGCTGACGACCAGCACCGCAAAGCCGGCCGCGACCGTCGCCGCCGAGACGGCAACCGCTCCGCCGATCCGCCGAACCGCCTCCTCCTGCGCCGCGCGCGGCGTTAGCCCGGCTCGCCGGGCCTCGGCATAGCGAGCGTCGAGCAGGAGGCCGAACTCGACTCCGACCGCGAGTCCGAGGGGCTCGAGCGCTGCCGACAACGGTGACAGCCGCAGACCGAGGACCGAGACCACGAGCGCGGCGAGG
This sequence comes from Anaeromyxobacteraceae bacterium, assembly GCA_035636195.1. Taxonomy (GTDB): domain Bacteria; phylum Myxococcota; class Myxococcia; order Myxococcales; family Anaeromyxobacteraceae; genus Anaeromyxobacter_A. Next base: position 12,408 of record DASPZP010000109.1, on the reverse strand, counting down.
CCCGCGCCCACGACAGCGGGCACGAGCGGGCCCGACCTCATCGCCAGAGAGCGCGGGTCGACGACGCTGTCAAGCAGCGCGGATCCCCTGCAAAGCAATGCAACGACCCGCGCGCGCCAGCGAATCGAGGCGCTGCTTGACAGGCGACGGCCAGCCGCGCTACCCCGCGCCGACTCTCAGCTCACCCCCGTAAACAGCAGAAGCGCCCGAAAACCGATGGACTGAGGCGGATGGGTGCGCGTGGGCGCTACGCGGTCTCGGTGGGTGTCGCATACGAGGCGGGCGGCTCGGAGAGCAGCAGGTCGTAGAGGCGCGATTCGCGCTTCTGCGTGAGATCGATGTGGATGTGCTTGGCCTCGGTGTAGTCGTCAAGCGCCGTCGGCCCTAGCTCGCGGCCCAAGCCGCTCTGCTTGTAGCCGCCGAACGGCAGCCCGACGTTGACCAGGTGGTGGTCGTTGACCCACACCGTCCCCGCCTGGATGCGGTCCGCCACCTCGAGCGCGCGCTCGTAGTCCGAGCTCCACACGGCCGCCGAAAGGCCGTAGATCGTGTCATTGGCCATCGCGACCGCCTCGTCGACGTCCTTGTAGCGGATCACGCACTGGACGGGGCCGAAGATCTCTTCCCGGGCGATCCGCATGTCGTTGGTCACCTCGGTGAAGATCGTCGGCGCGACCCAGAACCCCTTCTCGAACTCCGAACCGTCGGGCGGGCCTCCTCCGAGGACGACCTTGGCGCCTTCCTGCTTGCCGATCTCGATGTACTCGAGGATGCGGTCGCGCTGCACGGCCGACACGACCGGGCCCATGTCGGTCTCGAAGTCGCTCGGATCGCCCTGCTTGATGGTCTTGGCGCGAGCGATCATCCGCTCGACGAACTCGTCGTGCAACGAGTCGGGGAGGAACAGGCGCGTGCCCGACTCACACATCTGGCCGGAGTACAGCCAGCAGCCGAAGAGCGCGGCGTCGACGGCCGCGTCGAGGTCGGCGTCGTCGAGGACGACGATCGGGCCCTTGCCCCCGAGCTCCAGCGACACCTTCTTGACCGTGGCGGAGGCCAGCCGCATGATCTCGCGTCCGACCTCGGTCGACCCCGTGAACGCCACCTTGCCGACGTCCGGGTGCGAGGCCAGGCGCGCGCCCACGTCCTCGCCGTCGCCGGTCACCACGTTCAACACGCCGGGCGGGACGCCGCATTCGAGCGCGATCCGCGCGAGATGGAGGAGGCTCAGCGGCGTGTTCTCCTCCGGCTTGATCACGATCGAGTTGCCCGCCGCGAGCGCGGGCGCGATCTTCCAGAGGCCGAGCACGAGCGGGAAGTTCCATGGCACGATGCCGACGCACACGCCGATCGGCTCACGCCGGATCGTGTTCATCGAGAGCGTCGGGTAGGTGGTCGTGGGCGCGACGCGCTCGAAGTCGTACGTGGCGGCGAGTTCGGCGAAGTAGGTCCAGTGGGGGGATGCGAGGCCGACGTGGAAGCCGGCGGCCTGGCGGACGGTCGCGCCGTTGGCCGCCGTCTCGAGGAAGAGGAGCTCCTCCATGTCGGTGGCCAGGCGCTCGCCGATGGCGAGCATGATCTCGGAGCGCTCCCCGGGCGTCTTCCCGGCCCAGACGCGGGACTCGAACGCGCGCTTGGCGGACTCGACGGCGCGGTCCGCATGCTCGACGGTGCCCTTGGCCACGGTCGCGACGATTTCCTCGGTGGCCGGACTGATGATCTGGTAGGCCTCGTCCGCATCGACCCACTCGCCGTCGATCAACATCTGATGGTGTGTAACGCCAACGGTTGACACGTCGCTTTCTCCTAACTCTTGATGTCGTTGGAATCGTCCTGCTAGCACGCGAAGCAGGCATCGCTCAAAGGAGCAGAACTTCCCGGCCGTTGGGACGATGCTGAACCCGCATTCAGGTGCGACGTGCTAGGCCTGCACGCCAAGACCAAGCTGCTCATATAGCCCCAGAGCGTCCCAGTACGTCGTCTCGACCTCGATGAGCCGGTTGGTTCCGATCAGCGTGACGTCGCATCCGGATCTCGTGACCGTCTGCCCAGTCGGTGCCAGTCCGTCGAAGTCGCCGAGGTGAGTGCCGGTCGCGCGCCACTCCTGACAGATGAGGCGGCCCTCACATAGCGTTCGCAAGACGTGCCACTGAACGTCCGGGAAGGCAAGGAAGTACACGGCTATCGCGTCACGGATCGCGCCACGCCCACGGGCTGGAGCATCGCGTCGCAGGTCCCGCCACACGCCGTTCGCGGCGTAGCACGCCGACACGGCATCGGGATCGTGGTCGTTCCACGCCTGGGTGCGGCGCCCCACGAGCGCGACCAGGTCCTGCCTTGGCATGACCCCGCCAGGGCCGAAGTCCTTGGCGATCGCCGTCGGATCGTTCGCCTCCCAAGCGCCGAGCCGACGCTTGATCCGATCGAGGACCTCGCTACTGATCATGGTTCCTGCTCCCTCCGGTGCAGCTGTTAGAGCCCATGTTCGATCAACCACTTGGAGACCGCCGCGCGCACCTGCGGCGCCTGGCGGCTGTACGTCAGCCCGTGCGGCGCTCCCGGGATCTCGACGTACTTCACACTGGCCGCGCCCAGGTAACGCCCTGCCTGGAGCCGGCCGCCGGGCGGCGGAAACAGCGCGTCCTTGCTGCCGAGGACCAGCAGCACCGGCACGTGGATGCCGCTCAGGGAAAGCTCGTTGGCCGTGAGCGCCGGCACGATCGACGTCAAGTCTCCGCACGGGTCGCGCGTCCGCATCTTCGTCACCGCCGCGACAACCGCAGGGTCCATGTCCGGTGAGGTATGCGCCGCCTGGAAGTCCGCGTCAGTCTCCCCGTAGTACGCGTAGTGCGGCTGCGTTCCGGCGCCAGCGCGCTCCTCGCCTCCGCCCGAGCACCTGCCGCTCGCACCAAGAGCCGTCGTGAGCGCCGTCAGGGAGGCCCAGCTGTCGTCGTAGCCCATCACGACAAGCCCGTCGATCTCGCCGAACGAATACGCGGCCAACTCCGCCACCAGCCCCCCGATCGAATGGCCGGCGAGAGTCACGCGCGCGAACGATGTGGGTGCAGCGCCGGCCATGACGTACTCGCCCTGGCGCAGCGCATGGACGATCTGGTGGGCGATGTCAGCCTGCGACCCCAAGCAGATGTCGTTTCCGTCCGGTCCCGCGCTGGCCAGATATCCGAGGCGGTCGATCGCGACCGAGACGTGGCCTAGCCGGGCCAGTTCGACCGCGTAGTCGTAACCCGGCACCGCTTGCAAGCGCCACGACCACTCGCCGTAGGAGAGACCGTGGAGATACAGGGTGGCCGCGTCCTGGGGTCGGCTCAGCGCCGCCCGTGGACCGACGAGGCTTCCATGGATGTCGTACTCGCGGCCGTCGGTCGCACACGAGACAAGCGACTCGTTCTCGTTGCGTACGCGGAACGTGACCGGTGCGTCGACGATCTCTCCGACGCCGACGCGCAGGTATGCGGCTCGCCCTCGCCTCCCCGCCGGCCGGATCCGGAAGTCACCGTCGCTGGCGGTCGGTACAGCACCCTCGAGTCGGCGCGCCCGCTCCACCCAGCGCCCGTTTCGGCACCGCTCGACAGAGAGCACCCGCCGCCGGCCGGGGATGCGAGCCGCGACCGTCGATCCGACGCCAGCGACGCGCGCTCGTCGCACCGCGCCACACACCGCGATCCGCTGCTCCGACGCGCCCGTCAGCACCACGCGGGCCGGATTGGGCGTCTTCGTCTGCGCCGGCGCGGCTGCCAGCGCCAGCAGCGCCGCGGCGATCGTCAGGACGGTGGCGCCGCGTTGGCCCAAGTCACTCATCGGGGTGATCACCCGCCGTCCACACCGACGATCGCGGCCCTCCAGCATCGGCCACGAGCGGGCAGAACGGACCCGCGCGCGCCGACACTCTCCTACGGTCAGTCCTGGCAGGATCGTCGTCGGCGTCGAGGGCTCGTAGACCGGCGGCCGCATCGGACGGTGTGGCGAGAGGCGGGACAGCTCGGTGACATCCGGAGTGAGCATCGCGGTCCCTCTGCGCTCACGCGGCCCTTGGCAACGCCCGCAGCCGCATGTAGCAGGAGACCGCCTGCGCGCGGTTCTTGACATGCAGCTTGCGCAGGACTCTCTTGACGTGCTCCTTCGCCGTGCTTTCGGCGATCACGAGCTGCGCGCTGATGTCGGCGTTGGTCGCACCGCGTGCGATGAGCTCGACGACTTCGAGCTCCCGCGGGGTCAGCAGATCTGCGAGCCGGGAGTCCGTGGGGAGCGACGTCGCCGCCGGGTGATGGGGCATCGTGCTCGGCCCGGCGGCTCGCGGCGGGAACTCGACACCGGCGTCGCCAATCTCCTCGATCGTCGTCTCCGCCGCCGTGGCCAGCAGCGCGCGCACCCGCCGCGACTGGAGACGCATGCGCTCCAGGAGCAGCGTCCGCTCCAGCGCACAGCTGAAGCCCTCTGCGAAAACGGCGAGCACGTCGCGCGCGACCACGTCGACGCCCCGGCCGCCGAAGTAGCGATCGGCGTGCAGCGTCCCGATCACGTTACCGCGGACCGTCACCGGAGCAGCGACATACGCGGTCATCCCCGCGCCGTCGAGGATTTCGCGAACGCCGTGTGCCGACTCTCGCGCGTCGATCGCCAGCACGGCGACCTGGCGGCGCAGGAGGTTGATCTCGGGGTCGCGCGCGTCGAGCACCACCGGGTGCGAACGCGCCGAATCCAGCCAGTCATCCTGCCAATGCGGGTCTCCGGCGAAATGCGCGCGCTCCGGCGTCAGCGATGCGCCGTCGAGACGGAAGAACACGCAACGGTCGAAGCCACAGGACCGGCACACCTCGGCCGTGACGCTGTCGAGCATCTGCAATGTCGACTCAACGGCGCGCAGCCGGTGCAGCGCCTCGCGAATCCCGCGAAGCGGCACTGCTGCGCTTTCGGGTCCAACCCTATTCAGCTCGACGACAGCCATCTTCCGCTCCGTTCGCTCGCTCTGGCGCAGCTGGCATCACGCGGTCACGACGCCGCTGGCGGCGAGCTTGTCCTCGTGGATAAGGCCAGCGGCACGCTCGGCGATCATGATCGTCGGCGCGTTGGTGTTGCCGCGCGGGACCGACGGCATGACCGAGGCGTCGACCACACGCAGGCCCTCGACGCCGAGCACGCGCAGCCGCGAGTCGACAACGGAACCGATCGCACAGGTCGAAGTCGGGTGAAAGAGCGTCTGCGAGCTGCGCCGCGCGAAATCCATCAGATCCTCGTCGGAGCCCGACGCGGGCGCGACGAACGGCCCGCTGATCACCGATCGCATCGCTGGCTGCCCCGCGATGTCCATCGCTATCCGCATACCGGCGAGCATGCTCTTGCGATCATCGTCCGTCGCAAGGTAGTTGTGGACGACCCGCGGCTTCGTGTCCGGCCTGGCCGAGCGCAGCGTGACCTGCCCGCGGCTGGTCGGCTTCAGCACACACGGACCGAACGCGAACCCATGCTCGACGACGGGCCCCAGCGACTCGTCGTAGAAGAGCACGGGCGCCAGGTGAAACTGAACGTCGGGCGCGTCGAGGCCGGCTCGTGTGCGCATGAAGCCGCCGGCCTCGCCGATATTCGACGTCAGTGGACCGCGGCCCTCGGACTGCAGCAGCGCGACGTTCTCCGGGGTCAGCGCGGTCATCAGCGACTCGACGTCCGTCTTCCAGTTGACCAGCGCCATGAGGTGGTCCTGCAGGCCCTGCCCAACCGGCAGGTCGGCCCGCACGTCGATCTGCAGCAGCCGCAGATGGTCGGCGGGGCCGATGCCCGAGAGCATCAGCAACTGCGGCGACTGGTAGGCGCCGGCCGACAGGATGACCTCGAGTTCAGCCCGCACCTCCTCCACCTGGTCGCCGCGCATGACCGCGACTCCGCTCGCACGCTCGCCGTCGAAGAGCACGCGCAGCGCCTGCGCGTCGGTCAGCACCGTCAGGTTGGGGCGCTCCATCGCAGAATGCAGGTAGGCGACCGCCGTGCTGCAGCGCATACCGCCGCGTTGCGTGACCTGGTAGCGCCCGACACCTTCCTGGTGCGCGTCGTTGAAGTCCGGGTTCTCCTCGTACCCGGCTTGCTTTGCGGCCTCGACAAACGCTTCGGCAAGCGGATGACGCGAGCGGCTCTCGGCAACGGTCAGCGGCCCGCCGACGCCGTGGAACGCGTCCGCGCCGCGCTCGTTGTCCTCCGCACGCTTGAAATGCGGGAGGACGTCGTCGTAACTCCAGCCTTCAGCGCCGTCGGCGGCCCATTCGTCGTAGTCGGCTCGATTGCCGCGGATGTAGATCATCGCGTTCATCGAGCTGCACCCGCCGAGGACCTTGCCGCGAGGCATGTACACGTGGCGGCCGCCGAGCCCGGGCTCCGGCTCGCTCGAGAAGTCCCAGTCGTAGCGGCTCTTGAACAGCCCGCCGAACGCGACGGGGATGTGGATCTCGTCCGCCGTGTCCGGTCCGCCGGCCTCGATCAGCGCAACCTTCACGTCTGGATCCTCGCTCAGGCGCGCGGCGAGCACGCAGCCCGCCGAGCCAGCTCCAACGATCACGTAGTGGTACATGCTTTCCTTCCAGTCTGCTTCGGTGATGTCAAGTTCCGCGAAGAGCCGCGGCCCCGGGAGGGAGACGCAGGCCGCGGGCTCTTCGGGGATCGGGGACGTCCCTGACGGTGACGACGAGCGAGGCGGAGGGTCGCGATGCCTTCCATCGTCCCCTCCGGCGTGGTGGCGTCAGGCCTCGACCACGCCCTGGTCCTTCTCGGCGGTCAGGTCCTTGTAGATCGGGAACAGCGGCTTTGTAAGGGGGACCAGCTTGAGGATCGTGCTGACCGGTCCCTTCGACTTGACCGCGCCCTTGGCGAGGCCGACCGCGAGGTTGTACTCACCGCGCCAGAACTTGTCGGCGATGTCCGCCGCCATGAAGAGCTGCACGTCGGGTTTCCTGTCGGTGTCGCCCTCGACGATCTCCATCGGATCTGCGAACGTGACCGTCAGCTGGGAGTCGGGGTCCGTGTAGGTCAGCTGAAGCGTCACGCCCGCTGCCTTGAGCTTGGGCCCCGCGTCCGGATGCTCGGCCGCCGCGCGGAACACGCCGCCCACGTACTTGTAGACCTCTCGATCGCTCTCGAAATACGCCATGTCCGTCTCCTGCCGCAGTGGTCGCTCGCTGTTAGGAGGAACGCTAGGGTCGACCGTTCGTCCATACATCGCCCGCCGGGCCGGTTTCCCTCCGCCCGGCGGACGAATCCGGTCCATAATGGCGCTGAAAGGGAGCGCCAGAACGATGAGCACAGCACCGCCGCAGAAACGTCCACAGACTCAACGTGAGGTCGCGCTCGAGGAGCGCGCTGCGCGGGCGTTGGCGCGCACCGAGGAGCTCGTCGAGCACTTCGAGCGGGCGGCCGGTGGCGCATCTACCCTCGATCAGCTCGAGGCGCAGGTGTCGGAGGCGCTGGCAGCGACGGCGACCTTGATCCGGATCGCAGCGGCGCAACTTGAGCACCCACCCATCCTCGAGGTCTGCGAGGTCGCGCTCGAGCTCGCCGCGCTGCACGATGAGGTCCGGCGGCTGTCGACGGACCGCCGGCTGCAGGCGCTCAGCCGAGTGCAAGAAGCGCTCAGCCACCTCCGCGGACTCAACGACATCGGCCAGATGATCAATCGCTCGACCGAGGAGCTGTGCCGCACTGTCGGATTCGACCGCGCGGTCCTGTTCCGCGAAGAGAATTCCGAAATGGTCGGCGGCGCCGTCTATGTCGCGGGGGACCCGGCTTGGGCCGAAAGCCTGTTCGAGTTGACGCTGCGGGTGCGACCGCGACTCGACCACTCGCTGATCGAGACCGAGATGATCCGCCGCCGGGCCCCGGTGATCGTGGCAGACCCCCAGAACGACCCGCGCACGAACAAGGAGCTCGTGCAGGGGTTTCGCACCCGCTCTTACGTCGCCGCGCCGGTTATGCCGCACGGCCGGGTCATCGGCTTCCTGCACGCCGACCACTACTTCGCCGGCCGCGACGTCGACTTGATCGACCGCGACGCACTGTGGACGTTCGCCGAGGGCTTCGGGTACGCGTTCGAGCGCACGACCCTGCGCGAGCGCCTGTGGACACAGCGCTCGAAGATGAAGAACATGATGGCCGCCGCAGCGACCGCGCTCGACGACACCCTAGCGGAGGTCGAGCTCGGCACCGCTGAAGCGGAGACCGAGGCCGCCCACTCGGCGGCGTCGATGGTCGCGGCGTCGATAACCGCGACGGCGGACTCGCGGCTCGCCGACCTGTTGACGCGCCGTGAGCTCGAGGTGCTCAGGCTCATGGCCGACGGCCTGACTAACGCCCACATCGCAGATCAGCTCGTGATCTCGCGGGCGACCGTAAAGTCCCATGTGTCGCAAGTCCTGCGCAAGCTGCGCGCGGCCAACCGGGCCGAGGCGGTGTCACGCTACATGAAGCTGGTCAACACCGGCAGCCGCGGCGCCTGAGCGCCGGCCGCTGCCGGTCGCCACCGGCCTCCGTCAGACCAGGTACTCCATCGCCTCGAGCGGATCGGAGAACAGCATCAGCGAGTCGTCGGTCGCGACCATGCGGCCGTAGTGCGTCGACATCTCGTGCTGGATCGAGTAGGCGTCGATCTCGAAGCCCAGCTCCTCGCTGACCTCGTCGAAGTTGATCACCAGCCGGTTCTCTGCCCGGACGTCCCAGAACGCAGGCTGGTCGAGGACCGTCACGCCCTCCTGACGGCGCATCACCGCGGCGACGGCGTCGCCCTCGGCGCTCTTGGCCATCACGATCCCGACGAAGTTGTACTCACCGCCGGCCTCGGGACCAGCGACAGGGGCCGCATCGCCAGCTTCGGTCATGCCATCACCTCCACCAAGCCGGCGACGCCGGCTCGTTCGTAGTAGTCCTCCGCGTCGCGCAGGACGCGCTCCAGTCCCCGCTCGAACGAGAAGCCGATCGGCAGCTCGTCGACGATCCCGCCGAGGGCCTCGGCCGCGCCCCGCGCGCGGGGCAGCCAATCGGCCAGCCAGCCCGCGACGACATCGCGGTTCGCGGCGCCATGGCGCTCGTCCTCGAGGACCATGCGCGTCAGCGCGGCGGTCCATCCCGCGATCCAATCCCACTCGAGCTGACCGACGCGGGCGAGCACAGGCGTGACGGTGTCGCCGTTGGCCGTGGCCGCCCGGATCCCGAGCTCGCGCCGGATCAGCACGCCGACGAGCGGCTCGAAGCACACGTTGGCGGCGATCACGAGCTCACCCCAGTCCGTCGTGGTCCTGAGGCGCTCGAGATAGTCGCGGACCGGCTGCCAGGCCGGATTCTCGAGGAACCGGGTCTTGGCGGGCTCGATCGGAAACTCCCCGAAATGCTGCTCGAGGTCCATCGCGTAGAGCACGATGGACTGCGCGAGCCGCTGCTTCAGCGCGGCCTGCAGCACCACGGCGTGCGTGATCGTGTCCGAGAGGCAGTCGCGCGCGGCCGTGGCGGTGGCCAGCCACAAGCCGTGCTCCACGTACGCCGGCACCTGGAGGTTCTGGCGTAGGAACTCGACCCAGTCGGGCGCGAAGTCCGTGAACAGGCGATCGACGGTCGCCGAGCGCACCGCCCCCTCGATCTGGCGCTCGAAGCCGGTACCCAGCTGGTAGAACGTGCGCTCCCACTGCTCACCGGGATCGCGAAAGTCGTACCAGTCCGTCGCCTTCAGCGCCGTCGACCGGTCGTCCCACGTGCCGCGGCCGTCCTCGAACGACACCGGCCAGCCGCGTGTCACGTGCCGGTGGATCGACGGCTGGCTGTCGACGGTGACGTCCTCGTAGAGCGTCGCGCGGCGCTTGGCCGGCGTGAACCACTGAAACGAGCGTAGAGCCTCGTCGCCGCGGTCTGCGGGCTGGTCGGAGAACTTCTTGGCTGGAGGTTGAGTCATGGTCGTTCCTCGGACGCGGTGGTCAGTCGGGGACGTCGGCTTAGTCGTCGGCCGACGCAGCCGTCGTGAACTTGTCGTAGTGGATCTGCGTGTCGGCAATCTGGTGGCCGTCGATCAAAAGCTCGCTCGCGGCGTCGATCAGCGGGGGTGGACCGCACATATACGCCTCGAGGTCGCCGTCCATGGCGCCGCCGTCGAGGTAGCGCGCGACGGCTTCGTGGACGAACCCGGTCTCGCCCTCCCACGCGCACTCCTCGGTTGGGTCTGAAAGGACGGGCACGAACTCGAAGTCCCCGAGCCGCTCGCCGAACTCATTGATGACGTCGAGGTGGAAGAGGTCGCTCCGGGTGCGCGCGCCGTAGAAGAACCGCACCCTCCGCTCACTCTCCTGCTGCGCCAGCTGTCGCAGTACTCCCAGGACCGGTGCCATCCCCGAGCCTCCGGCGACCATCAGGATCGGCCGTTCGGACTGCCGGAGGTAGAACGCGCCGTACGGTCCTGTGAAGCAGAGCTCGTCTCCCGGCGACAGTTCGCTCTCGAGCATCCCTGAGAAGCGGCCACCGGGATAGCGCTTGATCATGAACTCGAGATGCCCGTCCCCCGGCAGATTGGCAAGCGAGAAGGAGCGCTTCTCGTCCGTGCCGGGGATCAGCAGATCGACGTAGTGGCCGGGCTTGAAATCGAAGTCGTCGGGCTCCTCGATCTTCAGGTGCAGCCGTGTGATGTCGTGTGTGAGCGACTCGATCGCGAGGATCGTGGAACGCCCCTCCCGGATCACGACGTCAGTGCGATAGTCGTCGGGGTCGAAGTGCAGCAGCTCGACTACGAGGTCCGACTCCGGCATCGCGCGGCACAGCAGCGTGTAGCCCTGGCTCTCCTCGCTCTCCGACAAGGCAAAGGTCGAGTAACGCTTCAGCGCGACCTCGCCCTCGAGCAAGTAGCACTTGCACGCCGAGCACTGCCCCTCACGGCAGCCGTAGACGAGGCTGTATCCCTGGCGGAAGGCGGCGTCGAGAACGGTCTCGTCCTCCGCGCATTCGATCTCCTCGCCGATCGGTTCGAACAGCACTGTGGCCATGGCCATGGTCTCGACCCTTCGTCTCGCGCTCAGCCGCCGCTCTTGTGGCCGTTCGTGGCCCGGCCGGCGCCGCCATTGCTCTGCGCCGCGGCGAACGGCTCGTGCCAGTTGCCGCTCGGCAGGCCGCGGGCCTTAGCTGTGTTGATGTTGGGGCTCTCGATCGTGAGGTCGATGGCGGCGATGTCATCGATCGTCCAACGGCCCTCAGAGCGCAGGTGGGGCTGGCCGATTAGCGTGCGGCCGTCCTCGCGCAGGAAGTCGAGGTCGCGGATGACGTCCTGGAGCTTCCAGCCGTGGTAGCGGTCGAACCAGTTGCGGTCGCCGGTGTAGCGCCCGAGGTTGGACTGGTCCAACCACCGGCATTCCTTGGAGCAGTAGAAGCGCGTCCGGTCGCCGACAACGCGGTGGCACTGGTCCTCGTCGATGACGCTCGCCATCTGGCAGGTCCAGCAGAACGGCGGCGCGTCAGCGAGCATGCCCGAAAGCAGCAGCGATTTCTCTGCAGGGTCGTCGAGCGTGCGGAACGCCTCCCAGAAGAAGCCGTACTCGTCGTACCACCCCGGGTACTTGGACTCGAACCACTCGAAGTCGCGCTCGTCCAGCGCGTCGAAGCGCCAGAAGTGCAGCGGCCAGGAGGCGAACGCGAACATCGCCATCTTGTGGTGCAGGCCCTTGACGATGCGCTCGCGGGCACGCTCGAAGATGTCCGGCGGCACGTTGAGCCCGAGCTTGCCGAGCTTGAGGACGTACGCGCGATACCAGTCGTCGCGGATCCAACGATCCCACTTGTCCAGGTAGCACTCCGGGTCGGACCGGTCGCGGGAGAAGTACTCCATGACCGCGCCAGCGAACACGTCCAGGAACGCGTGGTTGATCCACCACGCCTGCTGCAGGTCGCGCTCGATCAAGGGCGCGTTGTGATCGTCCTGCAGCACCGTCAGCAGCGTCGCGTAGCCGTTCGAGATGTGGCGCGCCTCGTCGGACTGCACCGACAGGTACGTCGTGGGGAGCATGAAGTCGCCGTTGCGCGCAGCCACGTCGGGAAGCGCGACGAAGACCACGTTCGTGAACGCGGTCTCGGCCACGACCTGCAGCGTGAACGCGCACTGGATCGGGTCGCCGACGATGAAGTGCGACAGCATGTTCATGCCTGCCGCGGTGATGAAGTCCTTCGGCATCGCCGCTGCGCCGTTGTGCCAGCCGGCCGGATCGGGTGAGTGCTTGGCGTACCAGCGCGCCAGCGAAGTCTGCAGCCCCGTGTGGCGGACCTCGTCGACGAACTGGACGTGGTAGCCGTTGCGCAGCTCGTTGTTCGGAACGGCGTCGATGAGCATCGACATGCAGCGCCCCGCGCCGATCTCCGCGAAGCCCGTCACCGTGACGAACGGCTTGA
>DASPZP010000108.1:0-7353 GCA_035636195.1 Anaeromyxobacteraceae bacterium | reverse complement strand
GGGTGGCGACCTACGCCCAGGTGGCGCTCCTCGCCGGCAAGCCTCGCTGCGCGCGCCACGTCGGGTACGCCCTGGCGGCGCTGCGCGGGAGCGCGACCCGGGTGCCGTGGCACCGCGTGCTCGGGAAGCGCTCCGCGCGTGGGGCCGGGATCTCGATCCTGGATCCGATGGGCGCCGCGGTGCAGCGGGAGCTGCTCTTGCGGGAGGGAGTGGGGGTCGACGCGCGAGGGAGGGTGTCCCTCGAGGAGTACGGGTGGAGGTCTAGGTCGGGGTCGGGGTCGGGGTAAAGCGGCGCTTGTCCCCGCCCCCCTACCCCACCTTCACCGGCTTCACGCCCCAGATCTCTTCCGCGTACTGGCGGATCGTGCGGTCGGACGAGAACTTCCCCGACCTGGCCACGTTCAGGATGGCCATGCGCGTCCAGTGGTCCTCGTCCTGGTACGCCTTCTCCACGTCGGCCTGACACTGCAAGTACGCAGCGAAGTCGGCCAGACAGAGATACGGGTCGCCGCCGTTGAGGAGCGAGTCCACCACCGGCTGGAAGAGCCGCGGCTGCCCGGGGGAGAAGGTGTCGCCGGCGATGGCGTCCACCACCGCCTTGAGCTCCCGGTTCTGGCGGTAGCACTCCCACGGATCGTAGCCGCGCCGCCGCAGCTCCTTCACCTGCTCCACCGTCATGCCGAAGAGGAAGAAGTTCTCCGGGCCGACCTCCTCGCGGATCTCGACGTTGGCGCCGTCGAGCGTGCCGATGGTGAGCGCGCCGTTCAAGGCGAACTTCATGTTGCCGGTGCCGGATGCCTCCTTGCCGGCGGTCGAGATCTGCTCGGAGAGGTCGGCCGCCGGGAAGATCCGCTCCGCCAGGGAGACGCGGTAGTTCTTGAGGAAGACGACCGCGATCCGGCCGCGCACGGCGATGTCGTGGTTCACCACCTCGCCCACCGCGTTGATGAGCTTGATGTGCCACTTCGCCATCGCGTACCCCGGCGCCGCCTTGGCGCCGAACAGGTAGGTGCGGGGCAGCGGCACGTAGCTCGGGTCGGCCTTCATCCGCAGGTACTGGGCGACGATGTGGAGCACGTTGAGGAGCTGCCGCTTGTACTCGTGGAGCCGCTTCACCTGGACGTCGAATATCGAGTCGAGCGAGATGGTGATCCCGTTCTCGCGCTGGATGATGGCTGCCAGCCGCGCCTTGTTGGCGCGCTTCACCTCGCGGAAACGGCGCCGGAAGGCGGCGTCCTCGGCGAGCGGCTCCAGCCGGCGCAGCTCGTCGAGATCGGTCTCCCAGCCCGGCCCGATCACCTCGGTGATCATGCGCGCCAGCTCGGGGTTCGCCTGCAGGAGCCAGCGGCGGGGCGTGACGCCGTTCGTCTTGTTGTTGAACCGCTCCGGCCAGAGCGCGTGGAAGTCCTTGAACAGGTCGCCCTTCAGGAGCTCGGTGTGCAGCGCTGCCACGCCGTTCACGCTGTGCGACCCGACCACCGCCAGGTTCGCCATGCGCACCTGCCGCACCGGGCCCTCCTCGATGAGCGACATGCGCGCTGCGGCGGCCGGCTCGACCTGGCGCTCTCCCAGCCCCTCCAGGAAGCGGCGGTTCACCTCGTAGATGATCTCGAGATGGCGCGGCAGGACGCGGCCGAAGAGATCCACCGGCCAGCGCTCCAGCGCCTCGGGCAGGAGCGTGTGGTTCGTGTAGCCGAAGACGGCGCGGCACATCTCCCACGCCGGCTCCCAGTCGAAGCCGTGCTCGTCGACGAGGACCCGCATCAGCTCGGCGATGGCGATGGACGGGTGCGTGTCGTTGAGCTGGAGGGCCACCTTGTCGGCGAAGTTCTCGAGGCTCTCGTGCACCTTGAGGTGCCGGAGCAGGATGTCGTGGATGGAGCAGGCCACGAAGAAGTACTGCTGCTGCAGGCGAAGCTCCTTCCCCATCACCGTCACGTCGTTCGGATAGAGGACCTTGGAGATGTTCTCGGAGTGGTTCTTCTCCTCGACCGCCGCCAGGTAGTCGCCGCGGTTGAAGTCGGCGAGATCGAGCTCGGTCGACGCGCGCGCGCGCCACAGCCGGAGCGTGTTGACGGTGCCGTTGCGGTAACCCGCCACCGGGGTGTCGTAGGGCGTGCCGAGCACGTGGCGCGCGTCCACCCACCGCACGCGGTAACGGCCCTTGTCATCCACGTACGACTCGGTGCGACCGTAGAACGCGACCGGGACCTCGTACTCGGGACGCGCGACCTCCCAGGCGTTCCCGAAACGCAGCCACTCCTCCGGCCGCTCCACCTGCCAGCCGTCGCGGATGTCCTGATCGAAGATGCCGAACTCGTAGCGGATGCCGTAGCCGTAGGCGGGCAGCGCCAGCGTCGCCATCGAGTCGAGGAAGCAGGCGGCGAGCCGCCCCAGGCCTCCGTTGCCGAGGCCGGCGTCCGGTTCCTCGGGGAACAGGTCGGCCACCTCGAGCCCGACGCTGGCGAGCGCGTCGCGGGCGCCGTCGTACAGCCCGAGGTTGATGAGGTTGTTCTCGAGCGCCTTCCCCATCAGGAACTCGAGGGACAGGTAGTAGATGCGCTTCGCGTCGCTCCGGTAGTACGCCTGCTGCGTCTGGATCCACCGCTTCATCAGGCGGTCGCGCACGCTGAAGGCGAGCGCGAAGTAGTGATCGAGCGCGGTGGAGGTGTGCTCGTCCTTGCCCTGCGAGAACTGGAGGTGATCGAGGAACGACCGGCGCAGCGAATCGATGTCGGTCGCGGTGCGGGCGTTGGGGAGGTCGCGCGCGCGCTCCAGCGCGCGCGCCTCCGCGGTCGGGGCGGGCTTGGGAGGGGGCATGTGGGTCAGAGCCTAGCGGCCTCGAGGGGGTCGCGCCGCACCGCCGGACCGCGGCGGTGGCGCGCCGAGCGTCAGCGGGGCATCGCCCGTGCCAGCTCGGCATAGAGGTGGATGGCGCTCCGGGTGGCCTTCTGGAAATCGCCGAGGTGCAGGCTCTCGTTCTCGGAGTGCGCGTTCGTGTACGGGTCCTCGACGCCGACGAGGAGGGCCGGCACGCCGCCCAGCTCCTTCGCGAACGGCTCCACGAACCCGATGGAGCCACCGCAACCGATGGCGAGCGCCTCGCGCCCGTAGCCCTGCTCCAGCGCGCGGAACGCGGCCTTGAAGGCGGGGTGCGAGGTGTCGGTCTTCCAGGCCGCGCCGGCGTTGGTGCGCTTGATCTCGACCTCGAGGCCCCACGGCGTCGCCTGGCGCAGCGCCGCCTCCAGCTTCTCGCCCACCTGGACGGGATCCATGTCCGGCACGATCCGGACGCCGACGCGTGCCCAGGCCACGTCGTTGATGATGTTGCGGGCGTCCTTGCGGCTCGAGGCCTGGATGGCATTCACTGCCAGAGAAGGCTGCCACCAGTTCGTCTCCCACGGGTGGCGGCCGCCCAAGAGCCTCGCCCCCGGCACGAGGCCCACCTGCCGCCGGAAGTCCTCGGCGGTGGTGGGGAGCTGCTCGATGCTGCGCCGCTCGTCGGCGGTGAGGGGCCGCACCTGGTCGTAGAGGCCCGGGATGGTGATGCGCCCCGCGTCGTCCACCAGCCCGGCCAGCATCTTGGCGAGCGCCAGCACCGGGTCGGGGATGGGTCCGCCCCACATGCCGGAGTGGACGCTCTGCCGGAGCGCGCGCACCTCCACGTCGGCCATGACGAGCCCGCGCAGCGCGATGGTGACGGATGGCACGCCGGTGTCGAAGTTGCCGGTGTCGGTGAGCACCATCGCGTCGGCGTCGAGCCGCGAGCGGTACTTGCGGAGGAAGGCGGAGAGGTGCTCGGAGCCGATCTCCTCCTCCCCCTCGATGAGGATCCGCACGTTCACCGGCAGCTCGCCGGCGGCGCGCACCCAGCTGTCCACCGCGGCGGCGTGGACCAGGATGCCCGACTTGTCGTCGGCGCTGCCGCGACCATACAGGCGGCCTTCCCGCTCGACGGGCTCGAAAGGCGGCGACTTCCACGCCTCCTCCTCCCCCGGAGGCTGGACGTCGTGGTGGGCGTACAGGAGGAGCGTGGGTGCCTTCGGATCGCGGATGCGCTCGCCGTAGACGTAGGGGTGCGCCCCCTCCACCGTCAGCACCTCGACCTTCTCGAAACCTCGCTGCGCGAGGAGCGCCGCCACCGCGTCCGCGCTGCGCCTCACCTCCGCGGCGGGAAAGCCGTCGAAGGAGACGCTCGGGATCCGGACCAGCGCCCGGAGATCGTCGAGGTAGCTCGCCGCATGGGCAGCCTGATGGGCCAGGACCTTCTCGATGTCGGCCACGTGTCGTCCTCCGGAGGCGCCGTTCGGCGCGGCGCGGGAGCGTAATCCGCTCGGGAGCGGCAAGCAGGATATAAACGCGCGCCATGGAACGGACCGCCCGCCCCGGCCAGGGCCGACTCGCCGCCGCGCTCGGCGTCACCCGGGTGGCGCGCGTGACCGGGCTCGATCGGACCGGTGTCGAGGTCGCATGCGCGGTCCGCCCGGGCGGGCACGTGTTGCAGGTGACCAACGGGAAGGGTCTCGGCCTGCGCGCGGCCGCGGCGGGCGCGCTCGGGGAGGCAGCCGAGCTCGCCTTCTCCGAGCAGGTCCCGCCGCGCGCGCTTTGTTGGGGCACCGCGGGCGAGCTGCGCAGCCGCGGCGTGGTCATCCTGGCGCCCGAGCAGCTGGGCGGCGAGCGGACAACCACCCTCCCCATCGCCTGGCGAGGCGGAACCGATCTCCGCAGCGGACGGCCAGTGCTCGTCCCGGCCGTGTCGGTCCATGTTCCACCGCCGGGCGGAGCGCCGCTCGGCGTGAGCGAGCTGCGGTGGACGTCCAACGGGATGGGAGCCCATTCCTCCCGACAAGCTGCGCTCCTGCATGCGCTGCTGGAGCTCGTCGAGCGTCATGAGCTCGCGCTCGCGCTGCCCGACGGGTGGACGGAGGAGGCGGTGAGGTGCTTCCGGCTGTCTTCGGCCGCCGCCGAGCGCGCGGCGCCTGGCGCGGCGGCGCTCGCGCAGCGACTCGAGCGCCGCGGGTTCTCCGTGTACCTGTTCGCGCTGCCCGGCCAGGTCGGGCTCCCCACCGCCGCCGCGCTCCTCTTCGACGCCGAGCACTCGGCCGTGCCGCTCACTGTGGGTTACGCTTGCCGGCTCGACCTGGATGGCGCGGTCCTGGCGGCGCTGCTCGAGGCGGCGCAGTCGCGGCTGACGGACATCCACGGCGCACGGGAGGACGTCGCTCCGGCCGAGCGGCGAGGCGTGGAGCGGCTCCGGCGGGCGTGCCGGGGGGGAGTCCCCGACCGCGACCACAGTCCGTCCGCCCTGAGCGTAGCGCTGCCGAAGGCGGCGCGTAGTCGAAGGGCCGCGACCCCCGATCACGGCTGCCGCACCGTCCTCCGCGCCCTCCGCCGCGCGGGGTTTCCCCGCGCGATCGCGGTGGACCTCGCGCCGGACGGCTTCCCCCTGCGCGTCGTGAAGGTCCTCGTGCCCGGCCTCCTCCTCTCGGAGCTCCTGTGAGACAGCGCGAGCTCGTCGTCTTCCTCGGCCCTTCGCTGCCTGCCGCCGAGGCGCGGCGGCTGGCGCGCTGCACCGTTCTGCCGCCCGCGCGGCAGGGTGACATCTGGCGCGCGCTCGCGCGCCGGCCGGCCGCCCTCGCGCTCATCGACGGCGTCTTCGAGAGCACGCCCTCCGTCTGGCACCACGAGCTCCTCGACGCGCTCGACGCGGGCGTGGCGGTGTTCGGCGGCGCCAGCATGGGGGCGCTGCGGGCGGTCGAGCTGGCTCCGCACGGCATGGTGGGCGTCGGCCGGATCTTCGGCTGGTTCCGCGATGGCGTCCTCACCGGTGACGACGAGGTGGCGCTCCTCCACGCGCCGGCCGAGGCGGGCTACCTCCCGCTCACGCTACCGCTCGTGAACGTGCGCGCGGCCGCCGAGCTCGCGCGCGAGCGCGGCGTCGCCTCGCCGCGTGAATCACGGGCCGTCATCGCGGCAGGTGCGAGCATCTTCTACCAGGAGCGCACCTGGCCGACGGTGCTGGAAGCCGCCGCCCCCCAGCTTCGACCCGCGTCGCTCGCCGGCCTCCGGGCGCTCGTGCGCGGCGCTCCGCCGGACCCGAAGGCCGAGGATGCCCGCGCCACCATCACCGCGGCCTCCGCCTTCGTCCGGTCCGGGGTCCCCGCCCGCGCGGCGGAGCCGCGGCGCCGGCCTTCCTCGCTGGTTCGGCGGCGGAAGCTCGCCGATGCGCTCGCCCCGGTCGGGCTGCGGACGGTCGCCACGGCCGACGTCCTCGCGGCGCTGGCGCAGCGTGGACGTGGCGCGGCGCTCCGCGACGAGGGGCTGCGGCGGGCGCTCCTCGCCGCGTTCGGGCGGAGCCTCGGCCTCTCCGCGACGGCAGCGGAGCGCGCCGCGGCTGCAGATCACTTCTTCGCCGCCCAGGGCGTCGTCCGGAGCGTTCGCCGCGCGCACCTCGCCGCGAGCGGGCTCGATGACGCGGACGCGGCGCGGCTGTTCGAGGACCTGGCAGTGGAGCAGCTCCTCCTCGACCGGGCTTCGCGCGCGGTGCCGGACGGCCCATCCGCCGAGGAGGGCCTGGCCCTCGGAGCGCGCCTGTCGGGAGACTTCGCACGGATGGCGCGCCGCCTTGCGGGCGACTTGCGCAAGCCGGCCCGGCCGCGCAGGATCCGCCGGTCATGAAGAAGCGAGCTGCGAAGGGCGCTGCATCGGCGCCGGCCGAGCCGTTCCACAGCCCCTTCGCCGGGCTCGCCGAGCGGCTCGGCATGCCAGCCCAGCGCGCCCCGGCGCCAGCCGCGTCCGCCGCAGCGCCCCCGCCGCGCGGCCCTGCACGCGCGGTGGTCCGGCTCGAGCGAAAGGGCCGCGGAGGGAAGGAGGCCACGGTGGTGGAAAAGCTGGAGCTCCGCCCGGCCGAGCGCGAGCGCTGGCTCAAGGAGCTGAAGCAGGCGCTCGGGTGCGGAGGCGCGGTGGAGGGCGACGACCTCGTCCTGCAGGGCGACCTGCGCCCGCGGGTGAAGGCGCTCCTCGAGGCACGCGGCGTGAGGAAGGTGACGGTGGGTTGAGGTCGGAAGTCGCGGTCGGGGTCGCGGCCGGGGCCGGGGTCGCGGTCGAGGTCGGGTTCGAGGTCGAGGTCGAGGTCGCGGTCGGCCTTTCCCCCTCTCCCCCGCCGGGGGAGAGGGCTGGGGTGAGGGGGTCGCGTTCGGGCTCACCGCCTCGTTATGCAGCCCGGGTGGACCCCACCCACGCGGCCGTCGTGAGCGACGATCCTCTGGCCCGCCAGGGGCTGGCGGCGCTCCTCGGCCAACGCAGCGACCTCTCCCTGACCGCGGAGGCTGCGCCTCGCGACGCCGAGGGACT
>DASPZP010000107.1:0-1823 GCA_035636195.1 Anaeromyxobacteraceae bacterium | reverse complement strand
CACCGACCGCCCGTCGCCCTACGGCGCGCTGCGCGAGCTCGTCCGCCCCTACATCCTGCGGCGCCTCAAGACCGATCGCGCGGTCATCGCGGACCTGCCCGACAAGACCGAGGTGAAGGCGTATTGCCCGCTCACCAGGCGACAGGCGGCCCTGTACGAGGAGGCGGTCGAAGGCCTCGCGCGCGAGCTGAAGGCCGTGAAGGAAGGCGACGCGATGAAGCGGCGCGGCCTCGTCCTCACCTACCTCCTGCGCCTGAAGCAGATCTGCAACCACCCGTCCCAGTGGATGGGCGATGGCGCCTACGAGCCGGCGGAGAGCGGCAAGTTCGCCCGCCTCGCCGAGCTCGCCGAGGTCGTCGCCTCGCGGCAGGAGAAGGCGCTCGTCTTCACCCAGTTCCGGGAGATGACCGAGCCTTTGGCGCGCCACCTCGGCGAGGTGTTCGGGCGGCCGGGGCTCGTCCTCTCCGGCGCGACCGCGGTGAAGGAGCGGGCCGCGCTCGTCCGCCGCTTCCAGGAGGACGAGGCGGTGCCGTTCTTCGTCCTCTCGCTCAAGGCCGGCGGCACGGGCCTCAACCTCACGGCCGCCTCGCACGTCGTCCACTTCGACCGGTGGTGGAACCCGGCCGTGGAGAACCAGGCGACCGACCGGGCGTTCCGCATCGGCCAGAAGAAGGCCGTGCTCGTGCACAAGCTCGTCTGCCGCGGCACGGTGGAGGAGCGCATCGATGCGCTCCTCGAGGACAAGCGGACGCTGGCCCGCGATCTGATAGAAGGCGGCGGCGAGGTGCGCCTCACCGAGCTCGACGACCGGGAGCTCCTGCGGCTCGTGGCGCTCGACCTCGGGAGCGCGACCGCCGAAGCTTGAAGCCTGGCGAGGCTTGGGAGAGCTTGAAGCATGGCCTTCGGTTCCTACGGCGACTTCCCCCCCTACGTCTCCGTCGCCGAGCGCCGCAAGCGCGCCGCGAGGAAGCTCGCCCAGCTCCGCAAGCAGGGCCACGAGCCGGCGCCCATCGTCCTCGCGCCGCGCGGCGCCATCGCGAGCACGTTCTGGGGCAAGGCCTGGTGCGACCATCTGGAGTCCTACGCCGACTACGCGACCCGGCTCCCCCGCGGCCGGAGCTACGTGCGCAACGGCTCGGTCATCGACCTCCAGATCGCGAAGGGCGAGGTCCGCGCGCTCGTCTCCGGGACCGACATCTACGACGTGACGATCGCCGTCGTGCCGCTCGCCGCCGCGCGCTGGAAGGCGGTGCGGAAGGAGTGCGCCGGCCAGATCGGCACGGTGGTGGAGCTGCTCTCGGGGAAGCTCTCCGGCGCCGTGATGGAGCAACTCTGCCACCGCGAGCGCGGGCTCTTCCCGAGCGGCAAGCAGCTCGAGCTGCGCTGCTCCTGCCCGGATGGCGCCTGGCTCTGCAAGCACCTCGCGGCGGTGCTCTACGGCGTGGGCTCGCGGCTCGACGAGGCGCCCGAGCTCCTCTTCACGCTGCGCGGCGTCGACGGTGCGGAGCTCGTCGCCGCGGCGGGCGACGCCGGGGCGCTGGTGGCGGCGGCCGGCGCCGGCCAGGG
The DNA here is from genome assembly GCA_035636195.1 of Anaeromyxobacteraceae bacterium. Lineage (GTDB taxonomy): Bacteria > Myxococcota > Myxococcia > Myxococcales > Anaeromyxobacteraceae > Anaeromyxobacter_A. The sequence continues at coordinate 257 of DASPZP010000107.1, read as the reverse complement.
CGCGATCGCGAGCGGGGAGCTCGCGGACATCTTCGGGATCGAGCTCGAGTCGGCTGCCGCACCCGCGGCGGCGGCGGGAACGGCGCGAGCCCGTCGCTCCAGGCCCGGGGTAAAGGCTCCTCCGCCGCGGCGGCGCTCCGTGAAGCCGCGCCGACGTTCACGCGCGGCGCGCTGAAGGGGTCCCGCCCGTCGCCACCGACGCGCGCGGCGGAGCGCGGTCGGCTCGCCAGATGCCGAGCGCCTTCATCCGAGACTTG
>DASPZP010000106.1:0-5335 GCA_035636195.1 Anaeromyxobacteraceae bacterium | reverse complement strand
TTCACCTGGACCGCGTGCTGGCCCGTGGAGTCGTGCCACAGCTGCTTGCCGGTGTCCTTCGCGATGGGCGCCGGGGCCGTGGCCGCGGCCGGCGGACCGGCATCGGCGCGGCCTTCCATGGCGCAGCCGGTTGCGAGGGCGAGGACGACGAGAGTCGAGACGATGGTGTGGGGCCGCATGTTCTCCTCCGAAAGCTCAATGAGGCTCTACAGCGAGGCGCGGATTCTATTCCGCACCTGCTCGGAGCCCGTTGACGAAAACCAGCTAGGCCTGGGCGAGCCTGCCCACCCGGACGCGGGCGGGGCGCAGGACGCGATCGCCGATTCGATAACCGGCGCGGACCTCCTGCACCACCACGTCCTCCTGCGACATGTCGCTCACCGGCACCAGATCGACGGCCTCGGCGAGGTGGGGGTCATAGCGCAGACCCACCACCTGGATGCGCTGCGCGCCGAGGTCGCTCACCTTCTTCGCCAGCGAGGCGAGCGTGAGCCGGACGCCGTCGACGAGCGGACCGGTGGCGTCGCCGGCCGCCCCGAGCGCCCGCTCGAGCTCGTCGACCGCCTCGAGCAGCGCCTGCGCCACCTGGGCCCGCTCGGCCTCCAGGACGCGGGTCTTCTCCCTCTCCAGGCGCGCCCGCGCAGCCTTGCCGTCCTCGACGAGGCTGGCATAGCCGCGCATGAGCTCGTCGATGCGGCCGGCCTGCTGCGCGATGGTGGCATCGCGCGGATCGGGGGCGCTCGCCTCTGGCGCCGCCTCGCCGGCGTCCGGCGTCGCCGCCTCCTGCTCGGGCACCGGCTCGCCGTCGGGGGTGAAGCGCCTGCGATCGTTGACCTTCACCTGCGGGCCGTTCTGGCGCTGCTCATCGGACATTCCTACCTCCGGGCGCGAAGCTAACCACACGGGGGCAGGTGTCAAACCGACCCCTCCCTCAGGAGGACGGAGGGTTGGGCCCGTCGCCTATCGCCACCGCGGCGCCGTCGGTCGCGTCCAGGATCGCGACCCCGGACGCCCGAAGGCTGTAATACAGGAGCCAGCGCTCCGCGTCGGTGAGCGCCGTGGCGGGCAACGCGCGCTCGATCTCCTGCACGGTCAGCGAGCCCTGCTGGATCCCCCGCCGGAAGAGCTCCTTGCGGGCGCGGTGCGTCTGGCTCGCCTTCACCTCAGCCCCCGTCCTGCTCGGGGTCGTACGTCCGCGCCAACGCCTGCGGCGACGCGAGCGCCGACGTCGCGCCCTCGGCCGCCGAGACGGGCTGGCTGGGATGCTCGGGCGGCGCCTCGGTGTGGCCGCGGCTCTCGAAGCCACCCGGCCGCTCCACCTTCGGCCCCCACAGCCGCACCATCTCCTCCTCCTCCACGACCTCGGCCGCGAGCAGGCGCGCGGCCAGCATGTCGAGCTTGTCGCGGTGGCGGCGGAGGACGTCGCGCGCGCGCGACTGCGCCTGCAGGACCAGCGCCTGGACCTCGCGGTCCACCTCGAGTGCCGTCCGGTCGGAGTAGGCGCGCGTCTCGGGCCCCTTGATCCCCAGGAACGAGGGCCCGCTGTTGTCCGAGAGCGCCACCGGGCCCAGCCCGCTCATGCCGTAGTCGCGGACCATCATGCGGGCGAGACCGGTCGCCTGCTGGAGGTCGTTCGAGGCACCGGTGGACGGCTCGCCGAAGATCTCCTCCTCGGCCACCCGTCCGCCCATGAGCCCCGCCATCCGATCGTACAGCTCGCTGCGGGTGAGGAGATAGCGATCCTCGATGGGGAGCTGGAGCGTGTAGCCGAGCGCGCCCACACCGCGCGGGATGATGGAGACCTTCGTCACGCGATCGGCGTTCGGCAGCATCCACGAGACGAGGGCGTGACCCGACTCGTGGAACGCGACGATCTCCTTCTCGCGCTCGTTGATGCGGCGGCTCTTCTTCTCCAGGCCGGCCACCACCCGCTCGATGGCCTCCTCGAACTCGCTCCGGCCCACCGCGGACTTGTTGCGACGCGCGGCCAGGAGCGCCGCCTCGTTCACGACGTTGGCCAGGTCGGCCCCGGCGAACCCGGGCGTGCGCGAGGCGATGGAGCGCAGGTCGACGTCGGTGCCCAGCTTCACGTTCCTCGCGTGGATCTGGAGGATCTTCTCGCGCCCCCGCTTGTCGGGCCGATCCACCAGCACCTGCCGGTCGAAGCGCCCCGGCCGCATGAGCGCCGGGTCGAGGATCTCGGGGCGGTTGGTCGCGCCCATGACGATGAGGCTGGCGCGGTTGTCGAAGCCGTCCATCTCCGCGAGGAGCTGGTTCAGCGTCTGCTCGCGCTCGTCGTGGCCGCCCATCATGCCCGCGTTGCGGCTCTTGCCGAGCGCGTCGAGCTCGTCGATGAAGACGATGCAGGGCGCCTTGGCGGTGGCCTGCTGGAAGAGATCCCGGACCCGGGCCGCACCCACGCCGACGAACATCTCGACGAACTCCGAGCCGGAGAGCGAGAAGAACGGCACGCCCGCCTCCCCGGCGGTGGCGCGAGCGAGGAGCGTCTTGCCGGTGCCGGGCGGGCCGACGAGCAGCACGCCCTTCGGGATCCGCCCGCCGAGCCGGCGGTACTTCTCGGGGGTCTTCAGGAACTCGACGATCTCCTGCAGCTCCTCCACCGCCTCGTCGATGCCGGCCACGTCGTTGAACGTGATCCCGGTGTCCGGCTCCATGTGGACGCGTGCCTTCGACTTGCCGAAGGACATCACGCCCGGGGGTCCCTGGCCCATCTGGCCGCTCATGCGGCGCATCACCCAGCCCCAGAACAAGAGCCCGAGCGCGATGGGCGCGATCCACACCCAGAAGACGTCGCCCATCCCGTTGCCCGAGACGGCGTCGTACTCCACCTTCGACGCCTCGATCTGCTTCAGGAGCGAGTCGTCGCCCACGATGCGGGTCGCGACATAGGGGAGTCCGGGCTGGCCGCGGCTCTTGTCACCCTTGTCGGCCTCCGCAGCGTTCTCGGCCGGTTTCGGGTAGCCACGCACCCAGTCCGGCCCCACCACCACCCGCTCGAACGAGCCCGAGGTGAGCATCTCCTTCCACTGCGAGTAGCCGATGCGCCGGACGCCGACGTCCTGGAAGGCGCGGAAGAGGAAGACCGCCAGCGCGATGAGGACGAGCCACGCCGCCGGCGACGCGAACGGAGAGCGTCCCGGCCCCCGCCCCTGCTTGTCCAGGCGACTTCCGACTGTTTTCTTGAGATCCGCCAAGCTGCCTCCACCCCCCACCTGGAACATGTGCATGCCGGGCAGGCGAGCAAACCGGCCCGCACCGGTCCATGACTGGTCCGTAGCGCCGGTCCGGCGGCTCGTCCGGCAAAAGTGGGGTGGTCGAGGCTGCGCGGCGACCGAGCGGGAGCCCGGCGCCATTGCGCGAGACCGGCCGTCAGAGGCCGAGGAGCTTCGCGATGGTCTTCTCGTCTGCGGCCGGGAACTCGTAGTTGTCGAGCTCCTGTGGGCTCACCCAGCGGTGGTCCTGGACGCCCGTGTGCTGGATCTGGCCGCCGGTGTGCTGGCAACGGTAGACGCAGAAGTCGATGTCGTAGTTCTCGTAGGCGTGCTCGACGTGGATGACGCGCGTGCCGACCGCGACCTCGATCCCCATCTCCTCGCGGAGCTCGCGCGCGAGCGCCTCCTCGTCGGTCTCGCCCGCCTCGACGCGGCCGCCCGGGAACTCCCATAGCAGCGGCAGCGTGGCCCGCGCAGAGCGCTGCGTGATGAGGTACTTCCCGTCGCGCTCGATCATCGCGCCGACCACCCGGATCTTCCGCCGCATCAGCTCCCTTTCTTCGGCCGTGGTGCGTGCGACGGTCGTGCAGCCATTCTAGAATTCGCCGCCTGATGCCGTCCACCAGGTTCCGCCGCGCGGCTGTTACGGTCACCGGCTGGCGCAGACACGTCCACACCCCCGTCGGGTCGATCGCCGTCGCTGCTGGGCAGTTGCAGGAGCCCGAGGAGCGCCCGCTCACATGACGCTGCTGCTCCTCGACGGCGGCATGGGGACGGCGCTCCTCGCCAGCGGCCTGCCGGTGGAGGCGTCACCGGAGCGCTGGCTCCTGGAGCGGCCCGAGGCGATCGCCGCGGTGCACGCAGCCCATGCCCGGGCCGGCGCCGAGGTCGTCCTCACCTGCACGTTCAACCTGGCCGCGCCGCGGCTGCGCGCGAGCGGCGTCACGAGCGCGGTGGAAGCGCTCGCCGCGCGCGCCGTGGCGCTCGCCCGGAGCGCGGCGCCCTCGGCGCGAGTGGCGGGCGCGCTGGGGCCGACCGGGCTCGCCGGTCAGGCGCCGCCGGCCGAGCTGCGCGAGCGCTACGCCGAGGCCTTCCGCGCCCTCGCCGCGGCGGGGGTGGACCTGCTCTGGGCCGAGAGTCTGTGCGACCTCGCCGAGGCGCGGGCGGCGCTCGCGGCGGCACACGCGACCGGGCTGCCGGCGGTGGTTACCTTCACTTTTCGTGATGGGCCCCCGGGGCTCCGGACGGCCTCCGGGGAAGCGGGAGAGGAGTGCCTCCGCGCCGTGGCCTCCGCGGGGGCGGCGGCCGTGGGCGTGAACTGCGCGCTGCCAGAGTCGGCGCAGGCGCACGCGGCGCTCGTCGCGCGCTGCGCGGGAGCGCTCGGCGTCCCGATCGTGGCGAAGCCCTCGGCGGGGCTACCCGGCGCGGTCATCCCGCCCGGCGCCTTCGCAGACCGGGCGGTCGAGCTGCGGGGCGCCGGAGCTTCATGGCTCGGCGGCTGCTGCGGGGCGACCGCGGAGCACCTCGCGGCGGTCGCCCTTCGACTCCGCGGCCGCTGACGCGGCCGCTACGCTCAGGACGACCGGGAGGTTCCGTTCGCCCTGAGCGTAGCGAAGCGGAGTCGAACGGCGACCGGAAGGAGGTTCCGTTCGCCCTGAGCGTAGCGAAGCGGAATCGAAGGGCGACCGGAAGGAGGTTCCGTTCGCCCTGAGCGTAGCGAAGCGGAGTCGAAGGGCGAAGGGCGAAGGGCGAAGGCGGACTTCACCCCCGCGGGTACGAACCGAGCAGGTGCAACGCGTGAACGCGCTCCAGCACGCCGGCGATCGCCTCCGCGCCCCTCGGCTCGGAGCGGTGGCCCTCGAAGTCGACGAAGAACACGTAATGCCCGAGCTCCTGCCGGCTGGGGCGGCTCTCGATCTTGGAGAGGTTGATCTGGCGGCGGGCGAGCTCGCCCAGGACCTCGTACAGCCCCCCCGGACGATCGCGATCGAGGGTGAAGGCGATGCTGGTGCGGTCGCGCCCGGTGGGCTTCTCGTCCTCCCGGGCGACCAGCACGAAGCGGGTGGTGTTCCCCTCCCCGTCCTGGATGTCCTCTGCGAGGA
>DASPZP010000105.1:0-12024 GCA_035636195.1 Anaeromyxobacteraceae bacterium | reverse complement strand
AAGCTTCCGCCGCCCTTCGATGCAGGCCAGGCGGCCGCCATCGGCACGGCGGGGTTCACGGCCATGCTGTCGGTGCTGGCGCTCGAGCGCCACGGCGTCACGCCGGACCGGGGCGAGGTGCTCGTCACCGGCGCGGCCGGCGGGGTGGGCAGCGTCGCCATCGCGCTCCTCGCGCGCCGAGCGTACACGGTGGTGGCCTCCACCGGGCGGCCCTCCGAGGCGGCGTACCTGACCGGCCTCGGCGCGGCGCGCCTCGTCGAGCGCGCCGAGCTCGCCGCGCCCGGAAAGCCGCTGCAGGCCGAGCGCTGGGCGGGCGTCATCGACGTGGTGGGGAGCCACACGCTCGCCAACGCCTGCGCCCAGACCAGGCAAGGGGGAGCGGTGGCTGCCTGCGGCCTCGCCGGCGGGATGGACTTCCCGGCCACGGTGGCGCCGTTCATTTTGCGCGGCGTCACCCTCTGCGGCATCGACAGCGTGCACGCGCCGCGGCCGCTGCGCCTGGAGGCGTGGGCGCGGCTCGCCGCCGGCCTCGACCCGGCTCGCCTGGCCGGGATGACGCGCGAGATCGGCCTCGCCGAGGCGCTGGCGGCCGCCCCGGCGCTGCTCGCGGGCCAGGTGCGTGGCCGGCTGGTGGTGGACGTGCGCCGCTGACCGGGCCCCGCGTCCCGCGCCGAGCGCCGCGTGCGCCGCGAGCCTACAGCGGCGCCGTTGCGCGATGCGGCGGGGCAGCGGAAGCTGCCGCCGATGGGTGTCCGTAAGGTGGGAACGAGCCGCATCCTGCGAGAGATCGGCAGGGGGGGCATGAGCGTCGTCTACGAGGCCTATCAGGACGGCCTCGACCGGCGCGTCGCCGTGAAGGCCCTCGACACCGGCGGCGAGCTGCCGAAGGAGCTCGCCGAGCGTTTCCGCCGCGAAGGGCGCGCCTATGCCCAGCTCAGCCACGCCGCCATCGTGGCGGTGCACGACCTCGTCGAGAAGGATGAGGCGCTCTACCTCGTCACCGAGTTCGTCGACGGCCCCGATCTGCGCCGCGTGCTGGCCGGCGGCGCCATTCCCCCCGCCTGCGTGGCGGCGCTCGGCACCAGGCTCGCCGACGCGCTCGACTGCGTCCACGCCCACGCCCTCGTCCACCGCGACGTGAAGCCTGCGAACGTCATGATCACCCGCCGCGGCGAGGTGAAGCTCATGGACCTCGGGGTGGCGAAGGATCCCATCGCCACCGACCTCACCCGCACCGGGGCGGTGGTCGGGACGCCGGCCTACGTCGCGCCGGAGGTGCTGGAGGGCGAGCCGGCCGCGGAGGCGAGCGACCTGTGGGCGCTCGGAGTGACGCTCTACGAGCTCGCCACCGGCGCGCGCCCGTTCTTCGGAGACAGCTTCCCGGCGCTCTTCACCGCGGTCCGCAAGAAGCCGTTCCGGCCCATCCGCGAGATCATGCCCGGCTTCCCGCGCCGGCTCGCCCACGCCATCGAGCGCTGCCTGGAGAAGCGGCCTGGTCGTCGATGGGAGAGCGCCGGCACGCTGGCGCGCGAGCTCGAGGCCTGCGCGGACGACCTGCTCGGCGAGACGCGTCCGGAGGAGGCGCTGGCGGCGCTGGTGCTCGAGCGCGCCGGCGCGCCCGTGCGCGAGGACGGCGCCGCGCCCGCGGCCGAGGTGGCCTACGCGGCGCTCGCGCGCCGGCCCCGTCGCGCGAGCGGTCCGCGCAAGCTGACCTGGGCGCTCCTCACCGCGCTCGCCGCGCTCACCGCGGTGGGGTCCTGGTACGTCCTGGCCGGACGGTTCTGACGCGGGCGGCGACACGCCGCCCCAGGAGGGTCCGTCCCGTCAGATCGTGGTGGTGTCCCCGTCCTCTCCTCAGGAGGCGCGTCGAGACGAGAGCGCCTCCCCCGAGGAGAACCGCCATGACGTCGTCCAAGACCGCCTCCGTCCCCAAGTTCCGCGTCCATGCCGCCGCTCCCGCGTTCGTGCGCGCCCTGTGGGTGGCGGCGCTGTGCGCGGCGCTCACGGGCGGATTCCTGCACGAGGTGTGGCACGCGCCTGCCGCCTCGGGCCGCTCCGCCGACAGGATCGCCTGCGCCCCCGGTCAGGGGCACGCGTGTTGAGCTGAGCCGCGCCACCCGCGCCGCGGCGTTAAGCTCCGGGCGGGGGTGCTGCTGTGGTGCCGGACGTCCTCGAAACGCGCGTGCGCGCGCTCCTGGTCCAGGGCGACCCCGCCGCCGCCGCCACCGAGGCGCTGCGCGCGCTCGGCCCGGGCGTGCTGCGCTACCTGCGCTCGCTCCTGCGCGATGAGGCGGCCGCCACCGACGCCTTCTCCGAGTTCGCGGAGCACCTCTGGCGCGGGCTCCCGGCCTTCCGCGGCGAGTGCTCGCTGCGTGGCTGGGCGCTGCGCCTCGCCTACCACGCCGCGCTCGACGTCCGCTCCGACGCGTGGCGCCAGCGCGGGCGCCGCTTCGCGACCGGCGAGGCCTCGCGGCTGGCGGACGAGGTCCGCACCCGCACGGTGGTGCGCGTCGAGCAGCAGCGGCTGGCGCTCGACAAGCTGCGAGAGGGGCTCACGGTGGAGGAGCGCTCGCTCCTCGCGCTCCGCGTCGATCAGGGCCTGGGCTGGAGCGAGGTGGCGCAGGTGCTGTCGGGCGAGGGCGCGCCCGTCGAGCCCTCCACGCTCATGAAGCGCTTCGAGCGGCTCAAGGAGCGCCTCGCGACGATGGCTCGCGCGCAGCGTCTCCTGGAGTGACGCGCCCGGTGCCGGTGGGTCCGGTGGAGAGGACGGAGCCTCCCAGGATGAGGACGAAGCCGCACGCGATGGGCAGCGTGAACGGCTCCCCGAGGAGCAGGACTCCGAGCCCCACCGCCACCGCCGGGTTGACGTAGGCGACCACCGTGGCGCCGACCGGCCCGACCTCGCCGATGAGCGCGAAGAAGACGACGAAGGCGGTCGCCGTGCACACCACGCCCAAGACCAACACCGCGCCCAGCACCTCGGGCGCGGGCAGGGTGGCCGGGAGCTGCGCCAGTCCCAGCGGCGCGTAGCCGATCGCGCACAGCACGAGCGAGGCCGCCACCACGCCGAACGCGGGCAGGTGGCCGAGCCGGCGCGCGACGATGGCGGGGCCGACGGCGTAGCCGAGCACCACCAGCACCATCTCGCCCATGGTGAGCGGGTCGGCGCCGCTCGGATCGAAGCCGAGCAGCGTCACCACTCCGACCAGGCCGAGCGCGAGCCCCACCCCCCGGCGGCCGTCGGCGCGCTCGCGCCCCCCGGAGACCGCCGACACCGCCACCCCAGCCAGCGGCACCGCCGCGACGAGCAGCCCCGCGAGCGAGCTCGAGAGCCTCCGCTCGGCATCGGCGAGGAGCACCCACGGGACGGCGAGCTCCGCCACCGTGTAGGCGAGGACGGCGCGCCAGTGCGGCAAGAGCGGACGGAGGGCGCCGCTCCGGAGCGCCAGCGGCACGAGCAGCAAGGCGCCGATCGCCGTCCGCAGGAAGACCAGCGTGGCGGGGGTGAGGTCGCGCACCGCCACCTTGATGAGGAGGTACGGGATCCCCCAGAGCACGCACAGGGTCGTGAAGAGCAGCCAGCCTCGCCTCGTCACCCGCCGACCTCCTCCGCTGTCATCTCATCCGCCGAGCGCGGTTGAGCCGCGCCAGGGCGCGGGGCCGACCGTTTACCGCCTATGGACGCTGAGCGCCACCTGCACGCACCGGGTGCGCCGAGCGCGCACCCGCCCCGACCCGGGGGCCGGTCCGGCTGGCGCGCGTCGCAGGCGTGGCCTACGCTCGGCGGCATGACGACCCCTCGCCGCCTGCTCCTGGCACTCTCCGTCGCCGCGCCGCTCGCGGCGGTTGCTGCCGATGAGCTCAAGCCGACGGTGGTGGGCTCGCCCTATCCGCTCGTCATCAAGGTCGGGGAGTCGCTGGCGCTGTGCAAGACCGGCACGATCCTGTGCCCGGCGGTGGTGCCCATTTGTGATGACGGGACGCTCATCGAGTTCGACCTGAACGCCGACGGGCTCGTCTTCCGCGGCGTGAAGGCCGGCGAGACCCTCTGCTCGGCCGCCTCCGCTTCCGGCCAGGGCCTCCGTCGCGTCTACCGCGTCACGGTCTCGCAGTGACCCCCGGCGCGCCGCGGGCCTCGCGATCGCGGCGCTCGCGCTCCCGGCGCCGCTCGGCGCGGAGCCGGGATGCTTGCAGGATGAGCGCGCCCCCCAGCCACAGCCCCACCAGCACCACGGGCGCGAGCACGAACCGCGGGAAGAGCAGCGCCGCCACGGCGAGCAGGATGAGGAGGAGACCTGCCGCGAGCACCAGCGTCGCCTCGGCCGGCCCGAGCAAGCGGTAGTTCCCCAGCGCCGCGCTGACGGTGTTGCCGAGGCGGATGGCACCCGCGGTGGCGACCGCCGAGCCCTCGCGCCGTCGCTGTCCGAGCCGCCGCCGCGCGCGCACCGGACGCGGGTGGAGGGGCCGCTGGCGCGGGCCGAGCACCACCTCGGTGGCATGGCCGAGGTCCTCCTCGAACGTCTCCTCCATCAGGTGGGCGAAGCCCTCGTCCTCGACGGCGAGGTCGAGCTCCCAGTTCCCCATGAAGCTCGCCACGTTGAGATTCGACGAGCCGACGCGCGCCCAGCGGCCGTCGGCGACCGCCGTCTTGGCGTGCAGCATGGGGCCGTTCCACTCGAACACGCGCACGCCCGCCTCGAGCAGGGGTCGGTAGCCGGCCGTCCCGAGTCGCTTCACGAGGCCGAGGTCGCTCTGGCCCGGGACGAGGAACCGCACGTCGACGCCGTCGAGCGCCGCGGAGCGAAGGCTCTGGACGTACAGCGGCGAGCCGACGAAGTAGGCGTCGGTGATCCAGAGGCTGCGCCGGGCGGTGGCGGTGATGAGCTGGTCGAGCCGGAGGAGCCCGGCCGTGGACGGCTCGGTGCCGATCACGCGCACGGACACGTCGCCCATCCTCGGCAGGTTCTCCTGCCGGGGCAGCTCCCCCGGCGGAATGGGCGGGCCCTGCTCGGCCCAGGCGCGGGAGAACGCGTGGGCGAGGTCCGCCACCGCCGGCCCCGCCACCTCGACTCCGGTGTCGCGCCACGGCTCGGTGCCTCGCGAAGGGTTGCCCACCCAGCGATCGGCGATGCCGAGCCCGGTCACGAAGCCGAGGCGCCCGTCGACGACGAGGCCCTTCCGGTGATCGCGCCGGAGCCAACCCAGCGGCTTGTCGATGCGGAACGGGTTGAAGCAGCGCACCTCGGCGCCGCCCGCCTCGAGCCGACGCCAGAAGCGCCCGCTCGCCTCTCCGCGCCCGCCGAGCCAGTCGTAGAGCAGCCGCACGTGTACGCCGCGCCGGGCGGCGTCGACGAGCGCGCCGGCGAAGCGATTCCCGAGCGCATCGTCGGCGAGGATGTAGGCCTCGAGGAGGATGTCCCGCCTGGCGCCTTCGATGGCGGCGAGCCAGGCCGGAAAGTTCTCCTCGGCGTCGAGCAAGAGCGTGAGGCGGTTGCCGGCCACGAGCGGCGCCCCCGCCGCGCGGGAGAACGCCTGCTCACCCAGCGCGCGCAGGTTCGCCCGCGCACCCTCGGCAGGATTTCCGGCCCGGCTCGCGTGGGACGACATGCCACGAATCTAGCGGGCAGCCGGGTAGGGGCGGGAAACCAAGGTGGGGAGGCCTGGCGGCGCCTCCACCGCTCAGGCCCGGGACTGTGCGGAGCGGCGGCCGGGCGCAGCGCTCGGCCGCCACTCGCTCACGCGTGGATGCGGAACGCCAGCTTGCCCAGATGGTGTCGTTCGAGCTCCCGGTGGGCCTGGGCCGCGTTCTCGAGCTGGTACACCCCGCCCACCTCGATGTGAAACGGCCCGGCGGCGATCAGCCGGTTGAGCCGCTCGAAGGCATCGGGGCTCGGCGTGCCGTCGTAGGGGAGCGACTTCACGCCCGAGGGAGCTCGCGGCTCTGGCTCGACGCCGTGCGGATAGGCGAAGCGGCCGCCTTTATTGATCAGGGTAAGCGCGGCTTCGAGGCCCTCTCCGTGGACCAGCACGAGGGCTGCGTCCAACCCCTTCGGCGCGAACTGCCGGACGGCCTGGGGGACGTCGTCGCGCTTGCCGTCCACCGCGTCATCCGCCCCGAGCCTGCGCACGAGCTCCAGGCCGTCGGCGCCGGACGCCACCGCCAGGACGCGCGCGCCCATCCTCTTGGCGAGCTGCAAGGCGAGGTGCCCGATCCCTCCGCTCGCGCCGTACACCATCAGCGACTCTCCACGTTGCAGCTTGAGCTGATCGTCGAGGCCGATGAGCGCGGTGATCCCGTCGGCGCCCAGCGCCCCCGCCTCGTCGGGGCTCAGCCCCTGCGGGATGGGCGCGACCAGGTTCTCGTCGATCGCGACGTACTCCGCGTAGAAGCCGCCCTCCATGCCGAACGCGTAGACGCGGTCGCCCACCCGGTGGCGCTTCACCCGATCGCCCACCGCGACCACCTCGCCGGCGCCGTCGTTGCCGATGACCTGCGGGAAGTCCCGCTTGCCCAGCTCGAGCTCGCCCGAGCGGACGTACGGGTCCCAGACGCCGATGCCTGCGCTGTCCAGCCGGATCAGGACCTGGCCGGCTTTCGGCTTGGGCACCGGGAGCGTCTCGGTGTGGAGGACTTCCGGACCTCCGAACTTGTCGATCGCCGCTGCCTTCATCTGCTTGGGAATGGCTCCTTGCATGTTCGCCTCCTTCAGCGTGTTCGTCGGGGAATCTCCAACCTGCGCATGTGCGGGCGGTGCGGCCACCCGGTTCGGCGCGGGGACCACGCGGTCGCTCTCTCCCCGAGGCGGGCGACGGGCGAGGCGCGCGATGGACGATGCGGGAACGGACAGGCGGGCGCGGGCCGCGGTGGTCGTGCCTCACGTATAACGCCAGCCGCTACCAGGTGAACGCGCGCACGGCGCCGTCGGCCAGCACGTAGAGACGCCCACCGGCGGCGATGGGCGTCTGGTACCGACGTACTGCGCCCACAGCGACTCTCGCGATCTCGGCTCCCGTGTCGCCATCGAAGGCGCGCAACTGTCCATCGCCCTCGGCGCCGAGGCTCCAGACGACTGCCTCGGCGTGCCCATCGGTCGTAGTGACCATCGGCGAACCGAGGCCGTTCTGTGACGCGCACCATGCGGTGGCGAGAGCCGGAGGGCTTGCAGCCGCAATGCGGACCGCCGTGAGATCGCCGCCTTGCCCGCTCGGGCACGAGGCGCCGGTGCCCTTGAAGACGACGTAGGTACCTCTGCTCGTCGTGTACGCCGCCGCAGCGTTGATGATCTCGTCCCGCGCGACGGTCGCGGCGGCCAACTGGCCGCCGAGGTTTCCCAGGCGGGATCGGTCCAGGAGGTACATCTTGCCATCCTTCCCGAGCGCGACGGCGAGGGCCGACGGCGTGGCCCCCGGAACATCCACGAGCACCGGGCCAGTGCCGCCGATGTCCACGTCGCCCGCATCGAGCGCCTTCCAATTCGATGGCGCAAACCAGTCGGCGAGCACCGGTCCCGGCGAGAAGCGCAAGACCGCCTCGCCGCCTGACCAGGTGTCGGCGCCGAAGGTGTTCCCGGTCGCGATGAAGAGCGAGGCGCCATCGGAGGCGACGCCGCTCGGGGCCCATGCCCCACCTCCGACCGCTGCTGTCGCCCAACCGAGTGGGCGACCGGGGTTCGATACCGGGAACCCGATGAGCCAACCGTGGTACTTGCCGCAGTCGCCGAAATGACCGCCGTATGGCACATAGAGCACGCCGCCCACCAGCGCCAGTGCACCACGCTGATTCTGCACTGCGGCATCGAAGGAGGTAGCGCCCGCGCGAACTGTGACGCCGACGTCCACCGGCCAGCCGCCGCGCACCGAGCCGTCGTCGAGCGACAGCGCGAATACCTGGTGTCGCTTGGTTATCCCGCCATCCGGCGTGGTCATCGCGGCTACATAGGCAATCCGCGCGGCTGAGTCGATGACCGGCGCACCAGTGACACCCAGCGGGTCGATGTTCCCGCACGGAAGCTGCGACAACGGCACTGGCGTGCCAAGCTGGCGCTGCCAGACGACCTTCCCGGTGGCTGCATCGAGGGCGGATACGACGTCCTGCTCGCTTGCCACGACGAGCAGGCTCGGTCCGCCGTTCACGCCGACGACATAGAGTGGCTGCGCGTAGAAGGTCGAACCCGGAATCGGGGCGGTGAAGTCTGCCCGCACCCGGGCGGCAGCCGCTCGCGTCAGGGTCGGCAACACGTACAACCCGTCACGGGCAGCGCTGTGGTGGTGCTGCAAGACGTCGGGGCCGGCCGGGCCAGGGAGCGCCGGCGCTTGCGAACCGGCACTGTGCGTCGTGCAGGTCGCCAAGAGGGCTGCCACGGCGATGAGTGTCCGTTTCATGAGCACGCCTGCCATAAGACCCGCCAAAGCCAGGCGCCGCGTTGCAGCGGAGCGAGGGCTCGGAGAGGGCCGCGGAGCGCAGTGGAGGCTAGACGCGCCCGTTCGCCGGCCTCAAGTTCCAGAGGGCGTGGTCGGGCTTGGCGGCAGCTCGGAGAGCAGGCGGACGGAGCTGCTCGCTCCAGTGAGGTGGCTCCGCGCGGCACGGCTGCTCGCGACGATCGCATTCCTGGCGCCGCGGCTTGCCGGCGCCGAGCCGCCGGCCGGCTGCCCCGGACCCACGCTCCCGTCCGGCGAGGCGCCTCCTGTGGTGCGGCCGTGGACGGATCCCTCCCTCCCTCCGCAGACGCGAGCCGAGTTGCTCCTCGCGCAGATGACGCCCGTCGAGAAGGTGGACCTCGCGACGGGCGAGCACTGCCTGCTCTACGGGTTCTACAACGCGCCGATCGACCGCCTCGGAATCCCCGCGCTGACGATGACGGACGGGCCCGCCGGGATCCGCATCCCCTACCAGCGCGTCAATGGAGGACGCGCCACGCTGCTGCCGTCGCCGCTCGGCGTGGCCGCCTCGTGGGATCCGAGCCTTGCACAGGCCCAGGGCGACATCCTGGGGAGCGAGGCACTGGCGACGGGGCACAACGTGCTCCTCGGGCCCACGCTCGACCTCGCGCGCATGCCGCTCGCAGGGAGGAACTTCGAGGGGTTCGGCGAGGACCCGCTGCTGGCGAGCCGGCTCGCCGTCCCGTTCATCCAGGGCATCCAGCGCCATCCTGTCCTCGCAACCGCCAAGCACTACATCGCCTACACTCAGGAGAGCGACCGGTTCACCTTGGACGCGGGCGTCGACGAGCGCGCGCTCCGCGAGGTCTATCTCGCGCCATTCGAGGCGGCGGTGCGCGACGCGGGCGTCGCCACGGTGATGTGCGGCTTCAACCGCGTGGATGGCGTCTTCGCCTGCGAGGATCGCGCGCTCCTCGGCGACGTGCTCAAGGGCGAGCTGGGGTTCGACGGCTACGTCCTCAGCGACTGGGGAGGGACGCACTCGACCCTCGGCGCCGCCCTGGCGGGTTTGGACCAGGAGCTGGCGTTCGGGACGTACTTCGGCCCGCTGCTCCTCGAGGCGGTGCAGCGCGGCGACGTCCCCGCCACCGTGCTCGACGACAAGGCGCGGCGCATTCTGAGCGCGATGTTCCGGCACGGCCTCTTCGATAGTCCGGCCGACGTGCAGCCGCTTCCCGAGGGCGAGCACGGCGCGCGCTCGCGCGAGATCGCCGAGCAGGGGGTCGTGCTGCTGAAGAACGCCGGGAGCATCCTTCCCGTCTCCTCCGACGCGGTGCGGTCGATCGCGGTGATCGGCGCCGACGCGGACAACGCGAGCACGGAGGGCGGGGGCGCCGCGCGCGTCGAGCCGACGTACGCCGTGAGCCCGCTCGACGGTATCCGCGCCCGCGCCGGCGCGGGAGTGCCGGTCCATCACGCGCCCGGGACCGACCCGATCACGGCAGCGCACCTCCTACCCGGCCCTCCGCCCGTCCCTTCCTCGGTGCTCTCCCCGCCCGGCGCGGGTGCTCGCGGGCTGCATGCAGAGTACTGGTCCAACACCGGGTTCGAGGGGCCGCCGGACGTGTCGCGCGTGGACGCCCAGGTGGCGGTGTCGCTCGGATTCTTCAGCTACCAGAGCGTCAACGCGTCCTCGGTCCCGCAGTCGCTCGTGCAGTATACGCTCTCGAAGTTCTCGGCCCGGTGGACCGGGACCCTCACGCCTCCGGCCACGGGCGACTACCGGTTCTCACTCACCACGCGCGGGCGGGGATGGCTCTGGATCGACGGCGCCCTCGTCATCGACGACTCGACGTCGCACGACCTCGGCTCGCGGACGGCCGACGTCCACCTCGTGGCGGGGGAGCCGCACGCGATCCGCGTCGACTACTCGGCCGACGCGGCGGCCATCGGCGAGATGACCGACGTGGGCGGCGACGTGAAGCTCGGCTGGGAGGTCCCGCCCGGCACCGTCTTCCCTTCGGTCCATGAGGCGGCGCAGCTCGCCGCAGCCGCGGACGTCGCGGTCGTGGTGGTGCGCGACTACGGCACCGAGGAGCGCGACCGCCTCGGGCTCGCTCTCCCCGGCGATCAGGACCAGCTCGTCCGCGAGGTGGCGGCCGCCAACCCGCGCACGATCGTCGTCCTCACCACCGGCCAGCCCGTGGACATGCCGTGGCTCGAGAGCGTGCCGGCCGTGGTGGAGGCGTGGTACCCGGGGCAGGAGCAGGGGAACGTCATCGCCCGGGTGCTCTTCGGCGACGTGAACCCCTCGGGGAAGCTCCCCATCACGTTTCCGCGCCGGCTGGAGGACACCCCCACTGCGTCGGTGGGCGTCGGGGCCGATGCGCTCGGCCCGGTGGTGCCCTTCTCCGAGGGCGTCCTCGTCGGCTACCGCTGGTACGACGCCGCCCACCTCGACCCGCTCTTCCCGTTCGGGTTCGGCCTGTCGTACACGCAGTTCAGGTACGACGCCGTCGAGGTTGCACCGGCGCCATCGGGCATGCCCGACGCCTGGCGTGTCGCCTTCAACGTGACGAACACGGGCGGCCGCACGGGGGCGGAGGTCACGCAGGTGTACGTGGGTGGCTGCGCGGGCGACGCGACGCGGCCGCCCCGGCAGCTCGCCGGGTTTGCCAAGGTGCAGCTCGCCGCCGGGGAGAGAAGCCGCGTCTCGATGGACGTTCAGCCGCGATCGCTCTCATCGTGGAGCGCGCCCAAGCACGCGTGGGAGCGGGCGGAATGCGCCCTCCCCGTCGAGATCGCGAGCTCCTCGCGCGACGTTCGGCTGACTGCGACGATCCCCGGGCCGGGAGGGGCGCCGGCCGCCCCCACCTCGGGCGGCTGCGGGTACGGCTCCGGAGCGAGCGGTGGGCTCGCGTCGCTCGCCCTAGTCGCCCTGGTGCGGCTGGCGCGCCGCCGGGCGACAGTGGCCGCAGCGCGCGAGGTCCACGGGGAGATCGAAGCGTACCGCGTCGACTACAGCGAGGTCAGGTCGCCCCGTGAGCATGCGGCCCGCACGCGCCCACTGCCGGCTCATCGGTGCGGGGCGAGGTGGTAGAGCCGCGGCGGCAAAGCGGATCGTGGGGGGTCCTGGCCGTAGAGACCTCAGGGATGCACGTGGCGCACAATCCCCTGTCGATCTTCCGTCCCTGATCCCCTACTTCGCAGCCATCGAGAACGGGAAGGTGGTCGAGCCGGTGACGCCCGTCCCACTCGCGCTCTTCCCGTCGGCTGCGATCGTCGCGTCGACGAGGATCGGGAGCGGGGTCGAGGAGAAAGAGGTTCCCGGCTGAAGCCCCCGGAAGAGGTTCAGCCGGAGGGAGCTGCCGCTGGTTTCGCCGGTCAGGGTGCCGCCCATCTCGCCAGTAAAGGTACTGAAGCAGTTCCATGCGCCGATGAGCGCTTCGTCGGGACCCGCCAGGTGCAGCACGCCGACGCAGGCCGGGTCCGTCGTCGCGATGCTCAGCGTCCAGCTCCCGGCAACAGCGCTCCGGGTCGGTGTCGACAGGGCGGTGCTGGGCGGCGACGCGCCGGCAGAACCACAGGCTACGGCGAGAAGGGCGACGAGAGCGAGGGAGCGCATACACTGAACGGTAATCATAC
>DASPZP010000104.1:0-5444 GCA_035636195.1 Anaeromyxobacteraceae bacterium | reverse complement strand
CGTCCCCCGCCGCGGTACGGGAAGGTCGCTGCACGCGCGCACGGTTCCGATCAGGGTCGCCGGGGCGGCCCTCCGGCGGTGCTCGCAATGACCTTCCGGGCTGGGTAGGTCGACTGGCGTCCGAAACGCGCGACCCCGCAGCACGGCCCGGCGTGCCGCGAGCGGACGGCGGAGGGCCGCCCCGGCTCCCGGGCTCCTGTCCCCTGCGTATGAAACGGCACCGCGACTGGGGAGCACCTTCACCGCGTCGGCAGCTCTTCGACGGTTCCGTAACCACGGGTGGTCCCGCGTTCCATCGCTCGGGCAACGACACCTGCGAACACATCCGAGTACTCCGGGAACCGATGCTTGAAGTACCGGAGGAGCTCCTTGTTCCATCCGTCGACCTGTTTCTCGGATTGCCAGGGCGCCACCTCATGGGCGATGGCTACGTACATCTTTCCAGCGATGGCAATCGGGCCGACGTTGAGGACTTTGTACGTGACGCCGCCGTCCTTCCAAGGAAATGGAGGGGTGCCGTGAAGCTCAGGCGGTACGGTCAGCTGGGAGGAATCCGTCGAGATGGACTGCGTGATTCCCAACTGGAAATTTGGGCCGCGATCCGCGACTTGCATGGCCGCGGCAAACAGAAGAGCTGCGTTGAACTTGTGGTCCTTCTCCTCTTGCGCATGCCCGAGTTGCCACAGCTGCTTAGAATCCTTGTCCCCCAAACTCGCAACGTTCATCCAGTAGCCGTGAACCTTCCACGTGCCGTGCTCGGGAACAAGCCAGAGCGTGAACGCCAAGCTGTTGTTGCGCGCCTCCGCCGACATGATCACGTGTGCTTGCTCGGGAATGCTGGCAGCTATGACGGATTGCCATCCGTCTGGCTTGGACAAGTCTGTCGCACATACGACACGGCCCGGAGAATTACCCTTCAGGGCTATGACGTAGGTGTGCTGAAGAGCAAGTTCCCTGGGTTCGAACTTGAGCATGGCCGCGGTCTGAGTCTGGAGCTGCTCGGATGTAACCTTCGCTTTGGCTTCGACCGACAGCATGTCATAGGCGCCGGTGGCGCTCGCACCGAGCAACTTCTTCATGAAAGCATCGGCAGCCGCGTTGATGGCATGCCGTTTGACGTCCCCGATGCGCGCGTCTTCTACGCACGAAGAAGCAAACAAAGACTGCGCGAGAGCAGAATGCACGCACAGAACAGCGAGTGGCACAACCATGATTCGGCGAAGGGTACTCATGGGATGGGAACTGTACTTCGCCGTGACACACTCAACCAGGTTCGAGTTGCGAGGCACCGCAGCGCCCACGCCCGCGACGGCGCCCTCGCCTCCCGCCCGCTCGTACGGCACCGCCCGTGAAGGGCGGCGGGGTGGCCCTGCGCCGGAGCGGAGCCCGGCCTGCGGGCGGACGCGATCGACAGTACGCGAGCCGGCTGCACGGCCAGTGCCGCGCGGCATCGATCGGGCGCGCGGCTGCGCTCGCTCGCGGCACGCCGGGCCGTGCTGCGGCCAGAGCGCTTCAGCGACGAGCGATACGGCAACTCCGGAAGGCCGTTGCGGAGCACCGCCGCAGGGCCACACCGACGCCCACGCGGCACGGCTCGCGCGCGCAGACATCGTGAACCGGCCCCTCTCCCTAACCCTCTCCCCGCTGCGCGGGGCGAGGGGATGTGCTCAACCCCTCGCGGCGCCGAGGTGTTTCTGGAACCCCCGCACGAGCCTCCGCACGGCCCGCTCCACCGGCGGGGAGATGGGGGCGAGCACGTCCTTCTGGACGATGTCGATTCCGAGCACGACCGTGCGGCAGCCGCAGGTGGCGCGGACGTAGTCGAGGAAGATGGGCACCGGCAGCATATGCGTGGAGAAGGCGAGGCCGCCCACCGACTCGGGCGGGATGACCTCCACCGCCCCGGGCTCCCGGCCGAGGTGGGCCGCATCCACCAGCACGAGCAGGTCGGGCCGGAAGCGGACGATCTCGCCGGTGAAGTTCTCGGGGGCGGCTCCGCCCATGAAGGCGCCCAGGCGATCGCAGCCGGTGCGACGGGCCCAGGCGGCGAGGCGGCGCGCCACCAGCACGCCCGCCACGTCGTCGCCGCGCAGGTCGGAGCCGACACCGATCACCGCCACGCGGGCGGCGCCGGCGAGCACCTCAGCCAGCGCTGGGAAGGGGGGTAGCGTCGTTCGCGGCGGCCGGCGCCGCGGGGGCGGGCTCGGCAGCAGGCGGGGGCGGCGGCGGCTCGGGGGCATAGGTGACCCGCAGGGTGGCGCGGTCGAGGGTGGCGAGCTCGTACTCGGTCGTCGACTCGAGCGCGTCCTTGTTGCAGGAGTCCACGCACTGCGCGCAGTAGATGCAACGGTCGAACTGGAAGACCGCCTGGAAGCGCTTCTCGCCCACCTTCTCGATGGCGAGCGCGCCGGCCGGGCAATCCTTCTGGCAGAGCTTGCAGCCGACGCAGCGCGCGGCGTGGAAGCGGAGCTTGCCGCGGAAGGCCGGTGGCATCTCCACCTTCACCGCCGGGTAGTTCACCGTGTTGGGCTTCTGCGTGGCGTGGCGCAGCACCTCGCCAGCCATCCGGCCGGGCCATCTCATGGCGGGAGCACTCCGTTCAAGACGACGGTGATGACGAGCTGAACGAGCGCCGCCGGGGCGAGCCAGCGCCAGCAGAAGAGGACCATCTGCTCGAGGCGCATGCGCGCGAAGATGGTGCGCGCCAGCGCCAGCAAGGCGATCACGGCGACGATCTTGACCGCGCTGAGGGCCCACGCGAGGGGCCACCACAGGCCGAGACCCCAGGGCAGGAACACCGCCGAGAGCAGCGCGGCCGCCACCACGGCCTCCACGTCGAGCGTCATCCGGAAGAGCGCCAGGAGCTTCCCCGAGTACTCGGTGAGGGTGCCTCCGGCGAGCTCCGTCTCCGCCTCCGGGATGTCGAAGGGGGCCTTCTCGAGCTTGCCGAGCAGCGCCACCAGCGCCACCGCGAAGCCGAGCAGGTTCGCGAGCGGCCGGAGCGGGTGAGCGGCGTAGTAGACGGTCATGCCCGACAACGACCAGCTCCCTGCCAGCATGGCCGGGCCGACGAGCGCGATGAAGAGCGGGACCTCGTAGGCGAAGAGCGAGGTGAGCGTCCGCACCGACCCGATGGTCGCGAAGAGCGAGGTGGAGAACCAGCCGCCGAGGAAGAAGCAGAGGGGCGGGATGGTGAGGAGGTAGAGCACGACGACGAGGTCGCCCTCGAACGCGAAGAGCGCGTGCTGTCCCCACAACGGCACGTAGAAGAAGGCGGTCGCCGCGCTGGTCAGGGCGACGAGCGGGACGGCGCGGAAGAGAAGGGCGTCCGCGCCGTCCGGGACGATCTCCTCCTTGGTGAGGAGCTTCAGCGAGTCGGCCACCGGTTGGAACCAGGGCGGCCCCGCGCGGTGCTGCAGCCGCGCATACACCTTGCGGTCGAGGAACTGCATGGCGAGGCCGCCCACGCAGAGGAAGCCAGGCAGGGCGATGACGTAGACGAGCGAGAGGAGTGAGCTCGACATCCGGGCTAACCCTTCCTCGCGGAGAGCTGCCGCGACAGGCGAGCGTTGAGGTCGCCGAAGTCGACGCCCTCGCGGCGGTAGCGCTCGATGCCGCGCGCCCGCAGCTCGCGCCAGGAGAGCACCTCGCTCGCGCCGTCCGCGTTCACCCGCAGCGCCCGATCGGTGCAGGAGAAGCAGGGGTCGATGGCGGCCACGATGATGGGGACGTCGGCGAGGTAGTTCTCCTCCATCATCTTCGCCACCGCGGCGGTGTTGGCGAGCGTGGGCGCCCGCACCTTCACCCGCTCCGGCCTGTCGGTGCCGTTCGCGCGCACGTAGTGGAGGTTCTCGCCGCGCGGCGCCTCGTAGCGGACGATCGCCTCGCCGGCCCTGATCTTGCGGGGGACCTTCACGGTGAGCGGTCCGTCCGGCATGGTGGCGATGACCTGGCGGATGATGCGATAGGCCTGCAGGAGCTCCTTCACCCGGACGCGCGTGCGGCCGAGCACGTCCTCGTGGTCGTCGGTGATGACGTCGAACTGCACCTGGCCATAGGCGAGGTATGGATCGTCGCGGCGCGTGTCGCGGTCGATCCTGGAGGCGCGGCCGGTGGGGCCGACCGCCCCGAAGCGCACCGCGTCGTCGTGCGAGAGGTGCCCCACGCCGGAGAGGCGCTGCCGGAGCGTCACGTCGGTCTCGGCCAGCTCGGCGTAGTACAGCGTGCGCTGCTCCAGCACGTCCACCACCTGCGCCACCTGCGCGAGGTGCTCGGGCGTCACGTCGCGGCGCACGCCGCCGAGGGTGTTGATGCCGTAGTTGACCCGGTTGCCGGTCAGCATGGCGAGCAGGTCCATCACAGGCTCGCGGTCACGCCAGGTGTACATGAGGAGCGTGTCGAAGCCGATCTCGTGGCCGGCCACGCCGAGCCAGAGGAGGTGGCTGTGGATGCGCTCCAGCTCGGCCACCAGCGTGCGGACGTGCTGCGCCCGGGGCGGGACGGTCACGCCGGCCACCTCCTCCACCGCCATGCAGAAGGCGGTCGAGTGCGCGTGCGAGCAGATGCCGCAGACGCGCTCGATGAGGTGGATGTCCTGGATGTAGGTGCGGTCCTCGGCGGCCTTCTCGATGCCGCGGTGGTTGTAGCCGAGCTTCACCTCGGCGCTGAAGATGCGCTCGCCCTCGAGGGTGATGTTGAAGCTCTCCGGCTCCTTGAGGGAGGGGTGCGCCGGACCGATGGGGATGGTGACCCTGGACATGTGATCCTCTAGGCCGGCGAGCCCGGCTTCCAGTCCTTCCGGAGCGGCTTCTCGTCCTTCGGCCAGTCATCCGGCAAGGGGTAGCGCTTGCCCGGGGGTAGGTCGGTCACCTCGAAGCCGAGCAGATCGTCGAGCTCGCGCTCGTAGTTGGCGGCGCCGGGGAAGCGATCGGTGACGCTCGCCAGCGCCGGGGCCTCGCGCGGCACGCGGCGGCGCAGCCCGAGGACCGTGCCGTCCGGGCGCGAGAGCGCGTAGAGGGCGACGAGCGAGGTCTTCTCGTCCATCCCGGTGATGGCGACGAGCCTGTCGAAGCCGAGCTCGGCCACGGCGAAGTCGAAGACTTCGCGGAACGCTTCGGGGGCCGGCTCGGCGAAGAGCCGGCGGGCGCGCGGAGACGTCACCTCGCCAGCCAGGGCCGGGAAGCGGGCGGCGAGCGCCTCCGCCAGCGGGTGCGGGACTGCCGGGGTGGAGCTCGCGTCAGCCAACCGCGGCCTCCTTCTCCTCGGGCGCGTGTTCCAGCGTCGCGAGCAGCTTCATGACGCCATCGATGATCGCCTCGGGCCGGGCGGCGCAGCCCGGCACCCAGGCCGAGACCGGGATGACCGCGTCGACGCCACCCTCCACGCAGTAGCAGCCGTTGAAGACCCCACCCGAACAGGCGCACGTGCCGACCGCCACCACCAGC
>DASPZP010000103.1:0-7417 GCA_035636195.1 Anaeromyxobacteraceae bacterium | reverse complement strand
CAGGAGGTTGTTGGTGGTTGACGACAGGCCGACGAGAACGTGACCATCCGTGTCGATCGCCGCCCCGGTGGCAGGGGTTCCGGCTGAGTACGCCCACCTCAGCCGCGTCACCTCCACCGGCGGGAGATCGAGCACCGACTCGTTCCCGAACGTATCGCGCGCCCGGATCCGCGGCGTCGCCGTCCCGCTGAACCTGGGGAACGGATAGCTGCGGAGCGGGAGCTGCGCCAGGAGCTGCGGCGGCACCTGCGACGGTCCGAAGGGGAACGCCTGCTGGTAGCCGTCGAGGTCGAGCAGCGCCACCACGTCCGCGCCCGGATGGTCGTCCTCGACCTGGACGAAGACGTCGAGCTGCCCATCGCGCCAGCACGGCCCCACGCCGCACCCGCCCACCCCGCTCGACGTGAGGACCGGCGCCTTCGTGTCCACGTCGACCAGCACGCCGTCGCCGGGCACGCTCCCGGCCGAGGTCTTCGCCGCCACGAAGAGGCTCAGCGCGTTCACGACCACGCCGGCCGGGGGGACGTACACGCCGGCGTAGGCGAGGACGGCGCCGTCGCGCGCCGTCAACGCGAGCGCGCCGGCTTCGCTGGACCCCGCCACCATCACCACCGACGGAGGCGGCGCCGCGTCGGCCGCGGCCAGCGTGACCCGCGCCTCCACCGGCACGCCCAGCCGGCCGACCCGCGCCCCCGCGGCCGGCGCCGTCATCGCGACGGTGACCGGCGGGCTCTGGCACGCACCGGCGCCGGCCGAGACGATGCAGACGAGGCCCTGCGCGCAGTCGGCGCTGGTCCGGCAATGGGATGACGGGTCCTCCCCCTTCCCGCAGGCCGCGAGCAGGGAGAGTGCTGCGACACCGGCCTTGATGTTGGTCATGTCAGCGCGGCTCCTTGGACGTCCTCTTTGCGATGACCGCGCCAGTGGTCCGGTGTGCGCGGGAGCGTGACGGACGGTGTGCTCGCGGTCCGCCGCCCACGGCGAGCGTCCGCGGCGCGGACCATCCCTCGATCGCACCCTTCGTGATCTCCGGGCGTTGCGGCCTCGGCACGGAATGCGCACTGGCTGTCACGTGACCCACCGTCACTTCGGAAATTGAACCTCAATCGAGAACGATACTATGCGTTCACATCGGCCGTCAGTGTTTCGATCGCCACGTCCTTCCTGCGGGGGAAAGATCATGTCGCTCTGGCACCATCGTTGGCTGCTCCTCGGCCTGCTCGCCCTCACCAGCGCGTGCGGGAGCACGCCTCGGCAGGCGCGCAGCTGCCAGTCGGATCCCGAGTGCCCGTCGGGCGCTTACTGCGTCGGCGGCGCGTGCGTGGCCGGGATGCTGCCGCAGGCGCACATCCAGATCGCGGGGGCCGCGGGCCAGCTCGTCTCGCACCGCCAGGTCGTGTTCGACGGAGCGGGCTCGGTCGATCCGAACCCGCAGCACAAGCTCACGAGCTATCGCTGGGCGCTCCGGAGCGCCTCCGCCTCCGCCTGCGCGCCGTCGCCGGCGAACGGCTCGGACCCGCAGCTCGCGACCGTCTTCCGCTGCGCCGGCGACTATCACGTCGAGCTGAGCGTCCAGAACAGCCTCGGCCTCGAGAGCGCGCCCATCACGCAGGCGGTCGCGGTCGGCCCCTCGGCGAATGCGCCGGTGATCGACGCGCAGAGCCCCGACCTGGTGCTCGCGCACCACTGCTCGGGGACGCCCAGCACGTGCGCCGCGGTGGGCGAGGGAGGGGTGGAGCTCTTCCAGGTCAGCGTCTCGGCGCACGACGTGGAGGACGGCGCGGCGCTCGCCTATCGCTGGGAGGTGGACCCTCCGCCGGGCGCGGACCGGTCGGCGATCGCGTTCGATCCGAGCCCCTCGATCCCGAGCCCGAGGATCCGCATCGCGTCGACCGGCAGGATCGCGGGCGACTGGGTGCTGCGGGCGCTGGTCTCGGACGGCGATGGCCTCGTCACCCCGGCCGAGATCAAGCTGTCGATCGCGAACGAGGCCCCTGGGCTGAAGCCGACCGTCGAGGTGGCGGCCTTCCCTCACAAGTTCCAGAACAACGTCTACACGGCGGCCGGCACGGTGCGGATCGTCGCCGAGGATCCGGAGGGAGGCACGGTGCTCCAGCCGACGCTGCGGCTCGTCGAGAGCGCGCCCACGAGCTGCGTGTTCACCGTCCCGGGCGTGATGATCGAGGACGGAGCGTTCGCGATCAGCGCGAGCCTGGCCTGCGCGTCGGCCGCCGACCTCTCCCCCACCGTGGGCGGCGCCGCGCTCGGCGCGGGCGTGACGCGGCACTTCGAGGTGGAGGCGCGCGACGGGCAGGGAGGCACCACCACCGTCACGTTGCCGTTCGAGGTCCAGGACACGCCGCCCGGACTCGCGAGCGACTTCGCCCTGACCACGCACAGCACCGAGCCCTGTCCGCTGGCGAGCGCGCGGTGCTTCGCCGCCGCCGGGTCCGCCCCCGTCGCCTACGACGCCGACGGCGATCTGGTCGAGTCGGTGGAGGTCGCTCGATCCGCCACCGACGCGGTCTCGATCTGGTCGAGCGCCGCGGCGAGCTTCACGATCCTCACCGACATCCGGTACCCGCTCGCGTTTCGCAGCACTGGAGGCACCTACCCCATCCCGCTGGTCGCGACCGTGCGGGATCCGTGGCGCTCCAGCACCGTCCCGTTCGCGGCCCAGATCCCCAACCACGCACCGGTCGCCTCGCAGCACGACATCTCCCCGATCGTGACGTACGACGGATCGGCGTACGCGGTGCAGGGCCTGATCGCGTCGCTCGAGGACCCCGACGGCGATCCCATCGTGGATCCCACCTTCGGCGCCGACGCCGGCTGCGGAGCCACGCTCGTGGGTGGAGCGCTCGGCAGCGCCACGGTGCAGGCGAGCTGCGCGCGCGCCTTCGCATGGCCGGGGGCTATGCCCACGCTC
The DNA here is from genome assembly GCA_035636195.1 of Anaeromyxobacteraceae bacterium. Taxonomy (GTDB): domain Bacteria; phylum Myxococcota; class Myxococcia; order Myxococcales; family Anaeromyxobacteraceae; genus Anaeromyxobacter_A. The sequence continues at coordinate 4,488 of DASPZP010000103.1, read as the reverse complement.
GGCGAGTTCGTGGCCGCGCCCCGGTCGATCGGTGGAACCGTCGCTGACCCCTGGACCCGCAGCGCTGGCTTCCAGGGCATCGTCACGCCCACCGCTCCTCCGCCGCCGGTGCTGGCCGCGACTTCGATCACGGTGCCTCCCAGGTGCATCAGGGTGTGCCCCTACGCCGAGCCGTGCGAGTGGGTGCCGGCGGGAGGGTGCATCACCGTCAACTTCGTCCCCGAGGTCAGCTCCACCGTGCCCGTCGCCGTCAACGCCAGCGCGTCCTCCGGCGGCACCGCCTCGTTCACTTGCTTCGGCGGTTCATGCAGCGGATCGCTGCCGCTTCAGGTGTGCGACGCCCCGAGCACGGTCACGCTGACGCTCAGCAACGGAACCAGCTTCAGCGCTCCCATGATCGTCACGTACGCGAAGGGGGGCTGCTGAGCGGCCCACCTCCCTCTCCCCCGGCGGGGGAAAGGGAGGCTTGCCTCCCGCAAGGGGTGAGGACCGGGGTGAGGGGTGGTCGCCAGTCGACGGCGAAGCGGCCGCCTCGGCTAGGCCCGCGTGAGCCGCTTCCGCTCCAGCACCGCGTCGGCGGCCTGGGCGATGAGCTCGGGGCCGAGCGCCTTGTCGAGCACGGCGTCGGCGCCCTCGTGCTCGAGGCGCTTCTCCACCTCCGCCTCCAGGGAGCCCGTCATGGCGACGATGGCGAGGTCGCACTCGCCGCCGGCCCGGCGGATCGTGCGGATGAGGGTCTCGCCGTCCATCTCCCGCATGCGGATGTCGGTGACGAGCAGGTCGAGCGCGAGCAGCTCGTCCGACAGCATCGACAGGCCGGTCTTCCCGTCGTCGGCCGTCAGCACCTCGAACCCGCGCTGCTGCAACGCCTCCTGCAGCATGCGCCGCACCACCGCGTCGTCGTCCACCACCAGCGCGCGCCGGGCGCGCGCGGAGATGTGCGCGATGGCGGCCGCGAGCCGCTCCTCCGCCGCCTCGTCCAGCTCGAACTTCACGCCCATACCCTTCTCGTTCGTCATGATCACGATCGCCGGCGCGGAGAGCTCGTCGCCCCGGGGGAGCCGCATCGACAGCCTGAGGCGCGTGCCGGGCGGCGAGGCGCGGGAGGTGCGCACGAACGCTCCCCCCTGCGACAGGTTCGCCACGTAATCCGCGGCGAGCTCCTGGTCGCTCGCGTACTCGATGGTCGCCGTCGGAACCTCCGCCGCGGGATCGGGTTCGAGCGGGAGGGGCGCCGAGGCCTGGCCAGGCGGAGCCTCGCCAGCCGCAGGCGCGGCGGGCGCGGTCACCACCACCGGTGCGTTCACCGCATACCGCGGGTATGCGCGCAGCGCGACCCCCGCGGGCGGGAGCGGTGGCGGCTGCCGCGCCAGCAGGGCCGCCATGACCTCCGGAGGCGGATCGAGCAGCTCGAGCGCGAAGCCGGGGTGGGGCCCGGCGCCCGGCTGCGAGCCGCGCACCCACGCCACCCGCGCCCCCGTCTCGAACGGCCGATCCTGGCCGAGCACGCGCAGCGAGAGGGTGAGCACGTCCCCTCGGGGAGGGGCGAGCAGGCCCGGGATGAAGAGGGTCTGCTCGCCGGCGACGTAGCAGACGCCCTCCCAGCCCGGACCGCCGACGTCCATCGCGAGCACCGGCCCGGTGACCGGCGGCGGCTTACGGTCGGCGGGCGCGCCGGCGGCCGTGAAGAGTTCCGCGACGCCGGGGAGGAGCTGATCGGGCGCGAGGCCCATCCGCCGCTCCTCGCACTGTTCGAGGTTGGCGAAGAACGAAGCGCGCGCGGCGGCCGAGACGGCGCCGAGATCGGCCGAGCGGACACCGGTGCGCGCGAGCCAGAAGTCGAGCCGGGTGCGCTCGCTCGGCCCGAACAGGCGCTCGGCGAAGCGCATCACCACCACCACGATGCCGCTCTTCGCCTGCCAGGCGACATCGCACCCGACGAGCGCCTCCGGGAAGAGCCGCGGCAGGGCCACCGCGAAGTATTCGGCCGCGTCGAGGCGGGCCCCGCGGGCGCGGTCGAACACGGCCGCGCGGGCAGTGATTCCGGGGAGCGGCTCCATGCGGGGACCATGGTGCAACGACGGGGCCGCCGCAATGCCCGCTGCCCTCGCGCTCCCGCGCCCGCCCGACGTGGACCCAGGGTCGCGCGACACCCTGTGTTCTAGATCAACGCGGCCAGCGGCGCCGGCACACCTTCGCGCCGCAGCACGCGCGGAATCCCGTCCCGCCATGCCGTCGCCAGCTCTGCCACCGGCACCGACAGAGCTCCCTGGACCTCGAGCCGTTCACCGCCCACCGCGCCGAGCCGGATGAGGGGGACGCCCGCCGCGCGCGCGAGCGCTTCGAGCGCGTCCCAGCTCGCGGGCGGCAGCGAGACCACGATGCGGCTCGCGTCCTCGCCGAAGAGGATGAAGTCCTTCCGCAGCGGAAACGGGATGCGCACCGCGGCGCCGAGCCAACCCGGCGCGCCGCCGCCGGGCGGGGGAGACGGCATCATGCAGCACTCGGCGAGCGTGACCGCGAGCCCGCCGTCCGAGCAGTCGTGCGCGGAGGAGAGGAGGCCCTCCTTCACTGCCTGACGCACCACCGCCTGCACCGCCTTCTCGCGAGCGAGGTCGAGCGCCGGGGGGCGCCCCGCCTCCTTCGCGTGCACCGCGGCGAGGTACTCGCTGCCGCCCACCTCACCCTTCAGCTCGCCGACGAGCGCGACGAGGTCGCCCGCCCGGCGGAAGGCGGCGCCGCAGGTCTTCTCGACCGGCTCGACGAGGCCCACCATCCCGATGGTCGGGGTGGGGAAGATGCCCTGTCCCTCGGTCTCGTTGTAGAGCGAGACGTTGCCGGACACGACCGGCGTGCCGAGGGCGACGCAGGCCTCGCTGAGGCCGCGCACCGCCTCCGCGAGCTGCCACATGATCTCCGGCTTCTCGGGGTTGCCGAAGTTGAGGCAGTCGGTGACGGCGATGGGCGTGCCGCCGACGCAGGAGATGTTGCGGGCGCACTCGGCCACCGCGTGCATGGCGCCGAGGTGCGGATCGAGGAAGCACCAGCGGCCGTTCGCCGCCACCGACAGCGCGAGGCCCTTCTTCGCGTGGGGCGCGTCCCCGGTGGCGAGCCGCACCACGGCCGCGTCGCCGCCGGGGCGCACCGCGCCGACGAGCCGCACCATGTGATCGTACTGGTCGTAGACCCACTCCTTGCTGGCGATGGTCGGACGTCCCAGGAGCTCCAGCAGGACCGCGCCGAGGTCCCCCGGCTCGGGGAGCGTGCGCGGGTCGAAGGCGTGCAGCGCCGGCAGCGCCGGGTGCGGATTCATCGGCCGCTCGTAGCGGGGGGCACCTTCGGTGAGCGGATCGACCGGCAGGTCCGCCACCACCGCCTCGCCGGAGAGCACCCGCCAGCGGCCGCTGCCGGTGACGATGCCGACCACCGCCACGTCGAGGTCCCACTTCTCGCAGATGCGACGCACCTCGTCCTCGCGGCCGCGGGCCGCCACGAGCAGCATGCGCTCCTGCGACTCGGAGAGGAGCACCTCGTACGGCGTCATCCCCTCCTCGCGGCGCGGGACGAGGTCGATGTACAGGTCGAGCCCGTTCCCGGCCCGCCCGGCCATCTCGACGGACGAGCTGGTGAGCCCGGCCGCGCCCATGTCCTGGATGCCGACCACCGCGTCGGTCTGGAAGAGCTCGAGGCACGCCTCGAGCAGCAGCTTCTCCATGAACGGATCGCCCACCTGGACGGTCGGCCGCTTCTCCTCGGTCGAGGCGTCGAACTCGGCCGACGCCATGGTCGCGCCGTGGATCCCGTCGCGGCCGGTCTTGGCGCCGATGTACATGACCGGGTTGCCGATGCCGGCCGCCTTGCCGCGGAAGATCTTGTCGGTGGGCAGGACACCCACCGTGAACGCGTTGACGAGGCAGTTGCCGTTGTAGCTCGGGTGGAACATGACCTCGCCGCCCACCGTCGGCACGCCCATGCAGTTGCCGTAGGCGGCGATGCCGCCCACCACGCCCTCGAGCAGGAAGGCGGTCTTCGGGTGGGAGGGGTCGCCGAAGCGGAGCGAGTTCAGGTTCGCCACCGGGCGAGCGCCCATCGTGAACACGTCGCGCAGGATGCCGCCCACCCCGGTCGCCGCGCCCTGGTGGGGCTCGATGTACGAGGGGTGGTTGTGGCTCTCCATCTTGAAAGCGGCGGCGAGCCCGTCGCCGAGGTCGACCACCCCCGCGTTCTCGCCCGGCCCCTGCAGCACGCGAGGGCCGCGGGTGGGGAGGGTCTTCAAGTGCACCCGCGACGACTTGTAGGAGCAGTGCTCGCTCCACATGACCGAGAAGACGCCCAGCTCGGTCAGGTTCGGCACGCGCCCGAGGTGGCGCTTCACCTCCTCGTACTCCTGCGGCGTGAAGCCGTGACGGGCCACGATTTCCGGCGTGATCTCGCTCATGAGGACGCGGATTGTAGTGGCGCGCTCAGCGAACCTCCAGCGTCTCGCCC
>DASPZP010000102.1:0-3042 GCA_035636195.1 Anaeromyxobacteraceae bacterium | reverse complement strand
CGAGGCGCGCGCGCTGTGGGTCGAGGCGTTCGTGCCGCGCGACGCACCGGCCGGCCGGTACACGGCGCAGGTGACGGTGCGCGCCACCGGTCAGGCCGAGCTCACCATTCCGATCTCGCTCACCGTCTGGAGCTTCACCCTCCCCTCCACCTCCTCCCTGAAGAGCCACTTCGGCCTCTACTACGGCGACCTCCCGACGGCGCACGGCGTCTCGGGCGACGCCTTCTCCACCCTGCGCGCGCGCTACACGCAGCTCGGCCTCGATCACCGCATCTCGCTCTCGAACATCGACGACGGGAACGGCGACCTGGACCACTACGCGGCGTTCTATGGCCCGCTCTTCGACGGCCTCGCCCCGACCAGGCTCGAGGGCGCCCGCCTCACCTCGGCCCAGTACGCCGGCCCAGCCACCTCCGCCGGACACGCCCAGTGGGCCGCGTTCTTCAAGGGGAAGGGCTGGTTCGACCGGCTCTTCGACTACACCTGCGACGAGCCGGACAGCTCGCGGTGCACCTGGAGCCAGCTCCAGTCGCGCGCCGCGCTGGTGAAGGCGGGCGATCCCGACTTCCGCGTCGTCACCACGACCAGCATCACCGAGGCGAACCAGCAGGGCGCCGCGGGGACGATCGACCTCATCGTACCGGTCCTGAACTACATGCAGGACAAGAGCGGCACCTACGCCGGCGAGCAGCGCGCCGCGTACGACGCCTTCCTGGCCTCCGGGCCGCGCAAGGAGCTCTGGATGTACCAGAGCTGCATGAGCCACGGCTGCGGCGGCACGAGCGAGTACTTCCGCGGGTGGGCGAGCTACGCCATCGATGCGAGCGCGCTCCGCCACCGCGCCATGGAGTGGCTCTCCTTCCGCTTCGACGTGACGGGCGAGCTCTACTACGAGGCGACGCAGGCCTACGACTACGCGGAGGGCCGCGACCCCTGGACGAACCAGTGGGCGTACGGTGGCAACGGCGACGGCACCCTCCTCTACCCCGGCACGCCGGCGGCCATCGGCGGCCAGACCCACATCCCGGTCGCGTCGCTGCGCCTCGCGATGATCCGCGAGGGGATGGAGGACTACGAGTACTTGAAGCTCGTCACCGACCTCGGCGACGGCGCGTTCGCGAAGCAGGTGGCGGCCCGGCTCTTCCCGGACCCCTGGACGCAGCCCTCGGTGGCGGACCTGTTCGCCGCCCGGCAAGAGCTCGCGGCCCGCATCCTGGCGCTGACGGGCGGGACGTCGACCACGTCGGCCGGCGCTTCCGGGGGCGGCGCCACGGATGCCGGCACCGCTGGCAGCGGTGCCGCCGGCGCCGTCGTCGCCGCTTCCTCGGGCGCTGGCGCGCCGTCCCTCTCTCCGACGGCGGCCACGGGCTGCGCGGCCGCACCGGGCGCCGACGCGCTGGCTGCGCTCGGCCTCCTCGCCGCCTGGGTCGCGCGGCCCCGGCGGTCCCGCGCCTAGACCCAGCAGATGGGGACGTAGTCGAGGTGCCGCGCCCCCGAAACTCGAGGCCGGTGCGGCATCGTCGCCGGCCAGCGGCTCTGATCCTCGTACACGAACGGCTGGATGTCCGCCGGCACGTCGGCCGAGCTCGCCACCTCCACCCTCGCGAACACCTCGCGGTAACGATCGAAGTAGTCGACCCCCGGGCACCGCACGTGCCCGGCCTCGTGGGGGTTCGGGGCCGGGTACTCGACGGTGCGCGCGCCGATGATCGGGACCGGGAGCGCGGCGAAGCCGCCTGGCCGCAGCACGCGCCGGACCTCGCGGAGGGCCCGCCGGTCGTCCGGGATGTGCTCCAGCACGTGCGAGGCGAGCACGGCGTCGTACGACGCGTCCGGGAACCGGAGGTGCGTCAGGTCGGCGCGGTGATCCACGCGCGGCATGGAGAGGTCGGCCGTCTCGTAGCGGCAAGCCCGGCGCAGGCGTCCCGACAGGCACGCTTCGGGCGCCACGTGCAGGAGCCGTAGACCCGGGCGCTGCGCGAGGAGCGGTTTCAGGATCGCCCACTGCAGGCGGTGCCGCTCCAGCGCACCGCAGCGCGGGCAGCGGGCGTGCTTGCGCAACCCGGTCTCCGGCCTCTCGTTCACGAAGGGTCCGCGGTAATCGCAGATGGGGCACCGGTAGTCCCCGCCCCGGCCATAGAGCATGGGCGCGACCACGGTGTTCTTCGCCAAACGCGCAGCGCGACCCACGACGGTCCCGGCGGGGAGCCTGGCCAGCGCCTGCACGAGCGACTCGAACATGTGGGCGTCCCGCCCTGCGTCTGACGGTGGGTGAAGCGCTCCTCGACAGGTGCCCACCGCGAGCGGCCTGCCGCAACGCCGGGGATGGGGCGGTCGGCCTGAAGCGCGCCCAACGTGGGCCAGGATGCCACCCCGCTCACCCGCGCCGGTGACCACGACGGGAGGAGAACTTTTCTTCCTCCTCGGTCGCCCGAGGTGACCACCCCACACGCGACATCAACAGGTAGTCGGTGATTTCCGCGTCTAACAGCCATTGGCCCGACTTTCGCATCATGCCGGGCGCGCGGTGACAACGGGCCGCGCTGGGGGACCTGCAGCTGGGGGCAGGGGGGGTCGGGGGGCGGGCGGGGGGGCTGTGCGCGCCTCCCTGCCCGCCTGTTTCTTCATGGCGCAAGCGACTTCGCCAGGGCTCGGCCGAGCTCGTCATGCGCCGAGCGCCAGGCCTCTGGCGCGCGCGTGAAGCCTCGCAGTGACGGCGCCACGCGCGCGGCCAGCTCCCGCGCCAGGGCTCCGAGCCCGCTGCGGTCGGCGAGCTCCAGGAGCTCGCGATCCTCGATGGCGTCGCGCAGGAGCTTCAGGCGGATCGACTCCACCGGGAAGGGGTGCTCGCCGCCGAGCCGGGGCGGCAGCCCGGGGTAGAGGAGGATCCCGTCACCATTCCCGGCATGGGCGCGGACGTCCTTCCACGGATCGGCGGACCAGTTCTCGAGGGCCGCGTAGTACAGCTCGCCCGCCACGCCTGCCCGGTAGGCGAGCCATCCCAGCGCGCGCACGGCCGCGCCCGGACGATCGATCTCGTAG
>DASPZP010000101.1:0-12227 GCA_035636195.1 Anaeromyxobacteraceae bacterium | reverse complement strand
GCGGTCCAGCGGCGCACCTACCGATGGATCGTGGCGCTGCTCGTGGGCGCCCCGCTCCTCGCCGCCGCGGTGAGCGTCGCCATCGGCCGCTCCATCGCTGGGCCGCTGGCGCGGCTCCAGGCCGGGGCGGCGCGCCTCGCGGCAGGGGACCTCGAGGCGCATATCGACCTCGATCGTCCGGACGAGTTCGGCGCGCTGGCGCGCCAGTTCAACGCCATGACCTCCGCGCTGAAGGAGCACCAGACCAAGCTGGTCCAGAGCGAGAAGCTGGCCGGCGTGGGGCGGCTCGCGGCCGGGGTGGCGCACGAGATCAACAACCCGCTCGGCGTCATCCTCGGCTACACGCGCCTGCTCGAGAAGCGCGCCGACGGGCCGCTCCGGGAGGACCTGTCCGTCATCGAGCAGGAGGCGCTCCGCTGCAAGGACATCGTGGAGGGGCTGCTCGATCTCTCGCGACCGCTGAAGCTCTCGCGCGAGCCGGTCGATCTGCGCGCCACCGCCGAGGAGGTGGTCGCGCGGCTCGGCGAGGCGGCGGTGCTGGACGGGGTGGAGGTCGTCATCCACGGCGATGCCACCGTGGACGGGCATCCGTCGAAGCTGCGCCAGGTGCTGTCGAACCTCATCCGCAACGCCGCCGAGGCGGCCGGGCGGGGCGGCGCGGTGGAGGTCGCGGTCGAGGCGGAGGCCGGTGGCGGCGCCGTCATCTCGGTGCGCGACAGCGGGCCTGGCCTGGACGCGGGCGCGCTGTCCCGCCTGTTCGAGCCGTTCTTCACCACCAAGGACCGGGGGACCGGGCTCGGCCTCGCCATCTCGCTCGCCATCGCGCGGGCCCACGGCGGCGAGATCGAGGCCGGGAACGGCCCCCAGGGCGGCGCGGCGTTCACGCTGCGCCTGCCGCGCCGACCGGAAGGAGTGACCGCGTGAGCAGGGTGAAGGTGCTGGTGGTCGACGACAAGGAGAACATGCTCAAGCTCTTCGCCAAGATCCTGGCGGAGGGGTACGAGCTCACCACCGCCGGCGACGGGGCGCGGGCCATGTCCCTCGTGGCGACCGAAGCCTTCGACGTGGTCGTGACCGACATCCGGATGCCGGGAGCCAGCGGCTTCGAGGTGCTGAAGGCGGTGAAGGCGCGCCAGCCCTCGACCGAGGTGGTCATGATGACGGGCTACGGGACCGTCTCCGACGCGGTCCAGGCCATGAAGCTCGGGGCCTACGACTATCTGGAGAAGCCGTTCGATCCCGACGCTGCCGCGCTGGTGGTGCACCGCGCGGCCGAGCGGAAGCGCCTCAAGGACGAGGCGGCGAGCCTCCGGCGGGAGCTGGAGGGGACGTACTCGTTCCACAACCTCATCGGGAAGAGCCCCCGCATGCTGGAGGCGTACCGGTTGCTCGAGCAGGCGGCGAGCCTCGACATCACCGTGCTCCTGGGAGGGGAGACCGGGACCGGCAAGGAGCTGGCGGCGCGGGCCGTCCACTACCACTCCGCGCGCAAGCAGCGTCGCTTCGTGGCGGTGAACTGCGGGGCGCTGCCGCCGGACCTCGTCGAGAGCGAGCTGTTCGGCCACGCCCGCGGCGCCTTCACCGGGGCGGCCGGCGCGAAGGCGGGGCTCTTCGAGGAGGCGCAGGGCGGCACGATCTTCCTCGACGAGGTGGGGGAGCTGCCGCTGCCGGCCCAGGTGAAGCTCAACCGGGCGCTGCAGGAGCGCGAGATCCGGCGCGTCGGCGACAACAGCCCGGTGCCGATCGACGTGCGCGTCATCGCGGCCACCCACCGCGACCTCAAGGCGGAGGTGGCGACGGGCCGGTTCCGCGAGGACCTCTACTACCGGCTGAACGTGTTCCCCATCCGGCTCCCCGCGCTGCGCGAGCGCGCCGAGGACGTGCCCCTCCTCGCGGCGCACTTCCTGGAGAAGTACGCCCAGGCCTTCCGCCGCGCGGTGAGCGAGCTCGAGCCGGACGCGCTGCGCGTGCTCACCTCCCACGGCTGGCCAGGTAACGTGCGCGAGCTCGAGAACGCGATGGAGCGGGCGGTGGCGGTGGCGAAGGGGAAGGCCGTCACGGCCGGCGATCTCCCGACGGAGCTCGCGGCCGCCCCGCCGGCCAGGGCGCCGACGCCGGACGCGCTGCCGTCGCTGCCGCTGCGGGACGTGGTCGACCAGGCGCGCGACCGGGTGACGCGCGACTATCTCCTGGCCCTGATGCGCGAGCTGAAGGGGAACGTGACCCGCGCCTCGGCCCGGGCCGGCATGGAGCGAGAGAGCCTGCACCGCCTGCTGAAGAAGCACGGCATCCGCAGCGACGATTACCGCGAGGAGTAGAGGTCGGGGTCGGGGTCGGGGTCGCTTACTACCTCGCCCCGCGGAGCGGGGCGAGGGGCGGGTTCCGGGGGTCGCGTTCGGGGTCGCGTTCTCGGGTTTCGCAGGCTCGCGCCAGCCGGAGGCTGGCACTGCGCCTGCCATCCGAGGTCCGCTCTCTCGCGTGGAACCGTTCCGTTCATGGCCGTCGTCTCCTTGCCGCTCGCGAAAGGAGCCGCCGGCCATGAACGACACGCTGTTTCCTCGGGTTTCCAGCTCTTCCAGTTCCTCAGTCTCTCCCGCTCTCCCGCATCACAGGTTGCTCGCCTACGGAGTCGCGGTGGAGCTCCTGCTCGCGGTGCGCCGCGCTTCGGTCCGCGACGCGAAGCTGCGCGACGAGGCGCTCCGCTCCGCGAAGAGCGCGTGCCTCAATTGCGCAGAGGGCGCAGGCCGGGTCACGCGGGGCGACAAGGCGCGAGCCTTTGCGGTCGCCCGCGCCGAGGCCACGGAGGCAGCCGCTGCGGTCGAGATCGCGGCTCTGTGCGGCGAGGCAAGCTCCGCGAGCGCCGCCGAGGTGGCGCGGCTCGCCTCGCGCCTCGTGGCGATGCTCACCCCGCTCGTGCGGTGAGGAGCGCCCGCAGCATGCGCTTCACCCGCACGGCGAGCTGCTGCGCCCGCCGCGCGGGGTCCTGGGCGAGCGCCCCGATGGCGCTGGCGAGGTCGAGCGCGCCGACGAGCTCGTGCAAGGAGCCGTTGGCGAGCGCGAAGTGCTTGCGCCGCATGGGCCCGCTGTCGCTGGGCAGACCTTCACACAGATTGAGAAAAACCGACTTCGCCGCCCGCGTGGCCTGGTCCCGAAGCTCTGCGTCGGCGACCCGTGCAGCGTGCACGAGCGCCGCGAGCTCTCGCGCAGCGACGTACACGTCCAGGGATTGAAACGGAAACCGAGCCTCGACCTCGACGGCGATGATTTGTGTATGAGCCATTTCCGCCTCCTCACAATCCCGAAGGGATGGGAGGCGGAAATGGCGAGAGTGCCGATGGTCGCCGTCGAGGGCGAGGCGACGACCCGAGGTCGAGGTCGAAGGTCGAAGGTCGAAGGTCGAGGTCGAGGTCGAGGCGGGAGAATCAGATCGAGCTCGAGGTCGGTATCGCCTTCGCGCTCGCCCCTCTCCCTGGCCCTCTCCCCGCTCCCGCGGGGCGAGGGGAAGTGCTGAACCGGGTTCGTGGTCCCGGTCGCGGTCGGGGTCCGCGTCAGCGCTGCCGCCCCGCCTCCGCGAAATCGAGCACCGTCTCCGGCGGAAGCTTCCGTAGCTCGTCGAGGTGCACCACCGGCCGCGACCAGTCGACGGAGATGACGACCTCGACCTTGTCCCCGGCATGCAGGTCCGCGGCCGAGACGCCTGGCGCGAGGTCGAAGGCCATCACCATGGCTGGCATTCCCACCGTTGCGCCGGAGCGGTCCTCGAAGGCCGGGATGGCCTCGTGTCGCACCGTGAGCTGGGCGGGGGAACTCCCTCGCGTCGGGAGCTGCACCACCTCCGCGCGCGCGGTGTAGCGACGTGCAGCGGAGTGGCCGGCGTCCGATCCGGCTGGCCCGGCACGGCAGCCCGCCAGCGCACACACCGCCAGGACCAGCCGCGGCAGCGTGGACGCGCCCCGCCCCTGGAGGCCCCTGGAAAGGGAAAGCTCGGGCGACCGCATCGGATGATCCTCTCGAAGGTGGAAAGCAGGACCGCGCGGTGTCATCCTCTCCGCCGCCGGCGCGCCGTCAAGCGGCCGGGAGGAGACTCATGGAGCGCCGAAAACTGTGGACCGCCGTCCTGCTGCTCCTCGCGTCCGCGTGTGCCGCCGGGCAGCGCCCAGGCTCGGAGCCCGAGGCGTCCGCCATCTGCCCGGAGTACCGGGAGCTCCGCTGCGCCACCGCGCGCGAGTGCTCGATGGACCGGGCCCGGGACTGCTTCGTCTGCGCGTGCGCGGCGGCGAACGCCGCCACGTGGCCGAACGGCGCGCTGCCGAGCGCCGTCTCGCCGGACCGGCGCACGCCTCAGTGAGGCCTGCGGGTTTTCTTCGCTGCCGCCCCCCGTTCTCCTACAATGTGTTCCTCCTCGCGGCTGCACTTTCGGAGCCTCCATGACCGACCTCGCCAAGCGCAACCTCGTCGCGCAGTGGGCGTTCGACACCCGCCCCGTCCTGCTCAGGTTCCACCTCTGGCTGGAGGACGTCGAGATCGACCGCGCGCAGCCGGAGTCGGTCTCGTCGCGCTCCTTCACCCCGCGCGGCATCCACCGTTGCCTGGCCATGACCTCGGCCGTCACGGCCCTCGGGACGCGGCTCTTCGGCGGCTTCGGGGAGGGCGCCGGCAAGGACAAGTCCGCCTACAACCAGGTGAAGAAGTCGGCCGACGCCATCAGCGCCTACGTCATGAGCGAGGGCCTGTGGCACCTCACCCGAAACCTCCCGGAGAACCACGCCATCATGGTGAGCCTGGGCGAGGGGCTCATGCCGAAGGCGGGCGAGACGCCCGAGATGGGGGCGAACCCGCTGCTCGGCTTCGGCCGCGTCTACGCGCGGCCGGAGGTGGCGCGCATCGTCGATCGCCGCGTGCACCGCCTCATCAACGAGCCGGGCCACACCTTCGAGAAGTTCCACGGCTGGCTGCAAGACCGCGGCATCACGCTGTGGGGCGCGGCCGTCGACACGCTCGAGAACACCTCTCGCTTCGCCGAGGGCAAGCCGACCGGGCCGATGGCTGTGTTCCACCTCTTCGACTCGCCGCTCACCGTCTCCAAGCCGTACGAGTCGTACATGGGCTGCCTCACCATCCCGCGCCGGGTGACCGAGGCGGCGGAGCGGTCGGCGGTCCTGCTCGATTACCGCACGAAGCGCGTGAAGATCCTCGAGTGCGTCCAGCTCGCCTATCCCGGCGTGCGCCCGGACAACGTCCACGTGTGGACGCTCCGCGGCAAGAGCCGCGTGGCGCGGCTCGGGAAGCTGTGGGAGGAGTGGAAGGCACTCGGCGTGCACCTCGTCGAGGACGGCTGGAAGGCCCCGTCGGGCCTGGAGGTCTTCACCGACTCCGGCACGTATGCTCCGACCTTCCTCGTGGGGAGCTGGAAGGATGCCGCCGGCGCGACGCACGTCTTCCTGTGCGACGGCTACGCCGCCACGGCGGAGGCGATGCAGGCGGCGAGCCTCTCGGAGGTGCTCGACGTCGATGCCTCCATGTCGCTCTTCTCGCCCACGTTCGACCAGCCGTGCGACGTCGAGGGCCGCATCATGCAGCTCGACCCGTGGGCACCGGAGTTCAAGCTCCGGCTGGCCGACCTGCTCGGCACGCGCGAGATCCCCGCGGCGCGGGCGCAGGCGTACACCGAGGCCATCGCGGAGGCGGAGGAGTCGAACATGCCGCTCGGCCGCCGCGTGCTGCGCGCCGACGACTTCCTGCCGGAGAAGAACTGGAAGACGCTCGCCTGCACCGGGTACATGTGCGACGACCCGTACACCGGCGCTCCGGGCGTGACGAAGGTGTCGGAGGGCGTCTACCGCGTGACGACCCAGCTCGCCACGCGCCGGGTGAAGAGCCGCATCACCTTCACCTTCCGGCTCATGGAGCCGCTCGAGGAGGCGCGGCACGTCTTCAGCCCGCTGCTCGTCCGCTTCCTCTCCGGCGTCGATCACACCCGGCGCGCTGTCAAGATCTCGGACTCGGGCCGCATCCGCAACGAGCTGCAGACCATGCTCTCCCAGGCGCTCGACCACGACGGCGAGAAGCTGCGGGTGCACTTCGACCGCATCGACGACAAGGTGATGCCGACCGAGAAGCAGCTCGCGATCCGCAAGGTGCTCGAGTGGTACAAGGAGAACCACCCGGTGTGGTTCTCGTGGCTCGAGATCGCGTGAGGTCCTAGCGCAGGCTCTTCGCGTCGATGGAGAAGCGGTAGCGAACGTCGCCCTTCAACATCCGCTCGTACGCCTCATTGATCTTCTGGATCGGGATCACCTCGACGTCGGCGACGATCCGGTGCTGGGCGCAGTAGTCGAGCATCTCCTGCGTCTCGGCGATGCCGCCGATGAGCGAGCCGGCGAGGCTCTTGCGGCCGACGATGAGCGAGAAGGCGCTGACCGGCGCCGGCTGCGGCGGGACCCCGAGGAGCACCATCGCGCCGTCCACCTTCACCATCCCCAGGTACTTGTCGTAGTCATGCGCCGCCGAGATGGTGTCGATGATGAGGTCGAAGCGGCCGCCGAGCTTCTTGAACGTGGCGTCGTCGGAGGTGAGCCCGAACTCGTGCGCGCCCAGGCGGCGGGCATCGCCCTCCTTCGCGCGCGAGGTGGAGAGCATCGTCACCTCGCAGCCCATCGACGCGGCGAGCTTCACGGCCATGTGGCCCAGGCCTCCCAGTCCCACCACGCCCACCCGGCTCCCCTTGGTCGCCTTCCAGTGGCGGAGCGGCGAGTAGGTGGTGATCCCGGCGCAGAGGAGCGGCGCGACGCCGGCGAGCTCCACCCCCGGCTGCACCCGGAGCGTGAAGCGCTCGTCCACCACCACGTGAGTCGAGTACCCGCCGTAGGTGGGTGTCTTCCGATCCATCTCGGTGCCGTTGTAGGTCATGGCCGCGCCCTGCTCGCAGAACTGCTCGAGGTCGTGGCGGCACGGGCCGCACTTGCGGCACGAGTCGACCATGCAACCCACGCCGACCAGATCGCCGACCTTCAGCTTCTCGACCCGCGCTCCGACGCGCGTCACCTTCCCGACGATCTCGTGCCCCGGCACCATGGGGAAGATCGAGCCGCCCCACTCGTCGCGCACCTGGTGGATGTCGGAGTGGCAGACCCCGCAGTATGCGATGTCGATGAGCACGTCGCGGTCGCGCACCTCGCGGCGGTCGATCTCGAATGGCGCCAGGGGCGAGCGGGCGGCCTGTGCGGCGTAGGCCTTCGTCTTCGGCATGCGGGCATCTCCTGTCGAGGTGCGTACACCTAACGCCGGTGCGCGCTTTCGCAACGTGCAACCAGGATGAGCGGCCGCGGCAGCTCTTCGCGCCCGCTCCCTCCCGCCCCTCGGCAGGCTGCCGCCAGATGAAGGCTAGATGGACGCCGGCCGATCCGTCTCGCCCGGCACCTGCAAGCGCGCTGCGCCCCGCGCCTTCAGGTCGGCGGACATGTCCTCCAGCTGGTCGCCGAGGCGATCGAGCTGGTGCGCGTCGAGGAAGTTTTTCACCTTGGGGAAGAGCTCCCGCTCCTCCTCCCGGACGTGGTGCGCGACCTGCTCCTTCAGCACCTTGACCCGGGCGTTGAGGCGCGAGAGGTCGATGTCCTCCTCCTCCACCAGATCGGCGATGAGACGCTTCGCCGCGAGGTGTTCCTCGACCGCCGCCAGCAAGAGATCCTCGGTGCGGGCGTCCTTTGTGGCCGGGTAGAAGAGCTTCTCCTCGATGGTCGCGTGGATGGCGAGCGCATCGCCGATCTCCTGGCAGGCCACCTGCTTCGACTCGAGGTCGTCCTCCTCCTCGAACTTCTGGAACAGCTTCTCGACTGCTCGGTGTTGCCGCAGCAATACCCGGATGGCATCCATGGCTGTGACCCCCTGCCCGAATGCTATCCATGCAAGCGCGCGTTGGCGCGTGGCTGGGCGAGGGCCCTCGGGTCGTCTCGCCCGGCGGGCGCTCGCTGAGCGCTCCGGGCGGGCGCTCGCCTGGCGCGGCGCGGGCGGCGATCTTACGTCTCGAGGGAGGAGACCCCTCCATGCCCCACCTCGCCTTCCACCTCGACTTCGCGCCGCCGCCCGGCGAGCGGCAGCGCTTCGCCGCCGCCGAGCGGAGCCTGGGCGTGCCGCAGCGCAACGTCTACGTGGTCTTCACCGAGCACGATGGCGAGAACTTCCACATGGACGATCGCGTGCTGCCCTCGTGGGCGCCGGGCGAGGGTCCGCTGGCCGGGAACGGGGAGGCGCCGTGAAGGCGGTCTGGACGACGCGGGCTGGAGGGCCCGAGGTGCTGGAGGTGCGCGCCGGCCCCGACCCCTCCCCGCGCGCGGGTGAGGTGCGGGTGCGGGTCCGCGCCGCCGGCCTCAACTTCGCCGACATCATGGCCCGGCTCGGCCTGTACCCCGACGCCCCGCGGCTGCCGGCGGTGATGGGCTACGAGGTCGCCGGCGTGGTGGACGCGCTCGGGTCGGGCGTGACGAGCCCCGCGATTGGCGCGCGCGTGCTCGCCATGTCGCGCTTCGGCGGCCAGACCGACGTCCTGTGCCTGCCGGCGGCGCAGGCGGTGCCCATGCCGGACGCGATGAGCTTCGAGGAGGGTGCCGCGCTGCCAGTGAACTATCTCACCGCGTACCACGCGCTGTTCCGGGTGGCGGCGCTGCGTCCGCGCGAGAAGGTGCTCGTCCACATGGCGGCCGGCGGGGTAGGCCTCGCCGCGCTCCAGCTCTGCCGGACGGTGGAAGGCGTCGAGACGTTCGGCACCGCCTCGGCCTCGAAGCACGATGCGCTCCGGGGCGAAGGCTGTCAGCACCCCATCGATTACCGGACCCTCGACTACGAAGCCGAGGTGAACGCCCTCACGGGCGGCCGGGGCGTCGACGTGGTGCTCGATCCGCTGGGCGGGAAGGACTGGCGAAAGGGCTACCGGCTGCTCCGCCCGGCCGGCCGGCTGGTGGCCTACGGGTTCGCGAACCTCGCCACCGGCGAGAAGCGCAGCGTCCTCCGCTCGGGGCGCGAGCTGGCTCAGGTGCCGTTCTACACGCCCATCGGCCTCATGAACGACAACCGGTCGGTGGCGGGCGTCAACATGGGACACCTGTGGGGCGAGGTGGAGCTGCTCGGGGAGGAGCTCTCCGCGCTGCTCGAGCTGCATCGCCGCGGTGCCATCCGGCCGCGTGTCGATCGGGTCTTCCCGTTCGAGCACGCGGCAGAAGCGCACCGCCACCTCCAAGGGCGGCGCAACGTCGGCAAGGTGCTGCTCGTGCCCTGACGTGGGGCGACGCTTCGGGCGCGCTAGTCCTCGACCGGCTCGTCGACCTCGTCGGTCTCGTCGAACCCGTCGAAGACCCAGCTCATGGCGGCCATCGCGCGTGGCCAGCCGAGCGTGGTGATGGCGAGGAGCGCCACGTGCTCGACGTCCTCCCGCGAGCAGCCGCCGGAGGTGGCTTGCCGGAGCGCCGAGTGCACCCCGCCCGCGGTGTTCACGCCGATGGCGATGCCGAGCTTCACGAGCCGGCGCTCGCGCTCGCTGAGGGGGCCGCCGTCGTGCACGCGCTTCCCGAGCTCCTCGAACGCCCGGTAAATGTCGGGGTGGGACTGCTTGAAGCGGAGGAAGTGCGAGGGGAGCTTGTTTTCCATGCGGGCACCTCGGGGATGGTCGGTACCCAGCTAACCAGTCCGCCGCGGCCTGGTCCAGCTCGAGGTCGAGGGTCGGGCCGGGTCGAGGTCGAGGTCGAGGTCGAGGGAATGCTCCCCCGCCCGGGATGCGCTATCCTGCGCGCCCCCGCCAGCGCCCCCGCGCCCTGCGGCCTCCACACCCATGAGCGCACAGCACGAGATCAGCCGGCGGCGGACGTTCGCCATCATCTCCCACCCCGACGCCGGCAAGACGACCCTCACCGAGAAGCTCCTCCTGTACGGCGGCGTGATCCAGCTCGCCGGGGCGGTGAAGGCGAAGCGGGGGAGGGCGAGCGCCGTCTCCGACTGGATGGAGATGGAGCGCGAGCGCGGCATCTCCATCACGACGAGCGTGCTCGCCTTTCCGTACCGGGGCCTGCAGATGAACCTGCTCGACACCCCCGGTCACGCCGACTTCAGCGAGGACACCTACCGCACGCTCCACGCCGTCGACGGGGCGGTCATGCTGCTCGACTGCGCGAAGGGCGTCGAGGCGCAGACGAAGAAGCTCTTCCGCGTCTGCCGTCAGCGCGCCATCCCCATCTTCACCTTCGTGAACAAGATGGACCGCGGCGGGCGCGACCCATTCGACCTCGTGGGCGAGGTGGAGAGCGTGCTCGGGATCGGGGTCTATCCCGTCTGCTGGCCCGTCTTCCGCGGCGGCACCTTCCGCGGCGTCTACCACCGGCTGAAGAAGCGCGTGTACCTCTTCGACGCCGCCGACGCCGGCTCGTCGGCCACCCACGGCGCCGAGCGGCCGCCGGTGGAGGTGACCGGGATCGACGACCCGCTCGTGCGCGAGGAGCTCGACCAGCGCGGCCACGATCAGCTCCGCCACGACGCGGAGCTCCTCGACGCCGCCGGCGACGGGTTCGAGCGCGAGCGCTTCGAGGCGGGCGAGCTCTCGCCCATGTTCTTCGGGAGCGCCATCAACAACTTCGGGTTGGAGGCGTTCCTCGAGACCTTCTGCGAGCTCATGCCGCCGCCCAGGGCGCGCCCGACGGACCAGGGCCCCGTCGACCCGGCGCAGGACGAGTTCAGCGGCTTCGTCTTCAAGATCCAGGCGAACATGGACCGGGCCCACCGCGACCGGGTGGCCTTCGTCCGCATCTGCTCGGGCCGGGTGAGCCGCGGCATGAAGGTGCACCACGTGCGGAGCGGGCGGGACCTGCGCCTCATGAGCCCGACCCAGTTCCTGGCCGGCGAGCGGAGCGTGGTGGAGGAGGGCTTCCCGGGCGACGTGGTCGGCATCCCCGACCCCGGCACGTTCGAGATCGGCGACACGCTCACGCAGGGCTCGCGGTTCGCGTTCGAGCCCATCCCGAGCTTCGCCCCCGAGCACTTCGCCCGGCTCGCGCTCGTCGATCCGCTCCGGCGCAAGCAGTTCGCGCGCGGGGTGGAGCAGCTGGCGCAGGAGGGGACGGTGCAGCTCTACCGGCCCCCGGCCGGTCGCGCCGGCGATCTCACCCTGGGCGCGCTGGGCCAGCTCCAGTTCGAGGTCGTGCGGTATCGCCTGGAGAGCGAATACGGGGTGCAGGTTCGCCTCGAGCCGACGCCGTACCAGCTCGCGCGGTGGGTGGCCCGCGCCGACGGCCGGCCGCTCGAGCTCGACGACCTCGCCGGCGCGGTGGAGGGGCTCGTGCTGCTCGACCTGCGCGAGCGGCTGGTGGTGCTCTTCGACCGCGAGTGGGCCTTGCATACCGCGGAGCGGCTCCACCCCGAGCTGGTGTTCTCGGAGACGGCCACCGGGGTGGTGGTGCGAGCGGCGTAGGGAGAGCGCTCGCCCTTCGACTACGCTTCGCTACGCTCAGGGCGAGCGGAAGGCCCGTCCCGTTCGTGCTGAGCGTAGCGCGAAGCGCGTAGTCGAAGCACGAACGCGCTACCCCTGTGTCCCCCGCTGGATCAGCTCGATCTTGTAACCATCCGGATCCTGCACGAACGCGATGACGGTCGAGCCGTGCTTCATCGGCCCGGCCTCGCGCGTCACCACCCCGCCGCGCTTCTTGATCTCCGTGCAGGCGGCGTAGGCGTCGGGGACCTCGATCGCGACGTGGCCGTACCCGGTGCCGAGGTCGTAGCTCTTCGTGTCCCAGTTGTGGGTGAGCTCGAGGGCGGCCTGCTCCGACTCCGGGCCGAAGCCGACGAAGGCCAGGGTGAACTTGCCGTCGGGGTGGTCCTTCCGGCGCAGGAGCTTCATCCCGAGCACCTCGGTGTAGAAGGCGATCGATCGCTCGAGCTCGCCCACCCGGATCATCGTGTGGAGGATGCGCATGCCCGGGGTGTAACGGGGCCGGGCAGCCGCGTCCCGCACAGCAGAAAGGTCGATGCCGCGGGCGGGAGCGCGCCCACCCGGAGTATAGATGGTGCCGCATGCCGCGGCCGCCCGAAGCCCTCCTCCTCGCCGCCTTTCCGCCCGAGCTGTGCGGGCTCGACGCCTCGCCGCCCGCCGGCTGGTTTGCGGCCTGCGTCGGCATCGGCGCGGTGCCGGCGGCGGTCGCGACCGCGCGCCTGCTCTCGGCGCGCCAGCCGGGGAGGGTGCTCTTCGTCGG
>DASPZP010000100.1:0-23036 GCA_035636195.1 Anaeromyxobacteraceae bacterium | reverse complement strand
CGGCCTCGATCGACTGATCCATCTCCAGGGCCGGGAGCGCGTGACTCGGATAGCCGACCTGCCGCGCCGGCACCCCGGCGACGGTGCAGTGCGGAGGCACGTCGTGGAGGACGACGCTCCCTGCGCCGATCTTGGCGCCCTCGCCGATGACGACGTTCCCGAGCACCTTGGCGCCGGCGCCGATCATGACGCCGCGCCGGATCTTGGGGTGCCGATCGCCGCCCTGCTTTCCGGTCCCGCCCAGCGTCACCTCGTGGAGCATCGAGAAATCGTCGTCCACCACGGCGGTCTCGCCGATGACCACGCTCGTGGCGTGGTCGAACAGGATCCCCTTGCCGATGCGAGCGCCGGGGTGGATGTCCACCGCGAACACCTCGGAGATGCGGCTCTGGAGGTAGAGCGCCAGCGCCATCCGCTCGGTCGTCCAGCAGTGATGGGCGATGCGGTACGCCTGGATGGATTGGAAGCCCTTGAAGTAGAGCAGCGGCACCGAGTAGCCGCGGCACGCGGGGTCGCGCGAGACGACCGCCTGGAGGTCCGCCCGGACGGCCACGCCGATGGCCGGGTTGGCGCCGATGACCTCCTCGATGAGATCGCGCAGCGTGAGCGCGCCGATGGCCGGGCTCCCGAGCTTCTCCGCCAGGATGAAGCTCAGCGCGTCCTCGAGGTTCCGGTGGTTCAGGATGACGGTGTAGAGGAAGCTCGCCAGCATCGGCTCGCGCTGCGCGTCGCGGGCGGCCTCCTCGCGAATGCGGCTCCAGATGTTCGCGTCGGGGACCTGCTCCATCGGGTTGATCCTCCACGCCTGCGACTCTGTGGCACGAACAGAGTCGTCGTACCACACTGGCACGCGTCGGGAGGCTCCGGTCCCCGCGGGGTCACTGCCGCTCGTGCTCGCGCCGCTCATCCTCTTCGAAGATGCCCGCGTACGTCTCGTGCTCCCGCTCGATCGGCGGAGCGACGGTGGGCTCCTCCGGCGACTCGCGCTTCGCGGACCGCTCGGTCTTGCTCTCTCCCATGTAGTCCTGGTCCTGGCGCTTCATCTCGCTCCCTCCGCGGGAATGATAGATCCCGGATGCCGCCGACGCCCGGCTACGCCCCCGCTCGCCACCAGCCCGGGCGGGGGCTCGCCATCCCGCCCGCGCCGGATGACGCGGCGCGCCCGCCTACGACCTGTGGCACGCGCTCAGGCCCTGTGTGCCCGGAGCTCACGCGCCAGCCTCCGCGCCTCGCGCATGGGCTCGGGCCAGCGCGCGAGGGCGCAGCTTCCCAGGACCACCTCCGCCGCTACCTCCGCGGTCGTGCGCCAGGCGGCGTGGGCGACGACGGGCTTTGACCCGGTGCGGGTGCGGACTCGATAGGCGACCACCTCACCCGCTATCTCGAGCGGAGCATGCGAACTCCACGCCTGCGCTGGCTCGTCACCGGTCGCGAGCAGCGGATCTTCCGTGACGCCCACCGTTGGCAAGTCGAGAACCGCGCCGAGGTGCAGCGCCAGGCCTGCCCGCCGGGGGTGATCCCTTCCGGCCGCGGCGACCAGGAGGACATCGGGCCTGCGCACGACGTCTCGCATGACTCGGTGCAAGATCGGCCCCTCGCGGAGAGCGAGCCGCCCTGGCTCGAAGGGCACGAGCGTCCGCATCGAACACGTGGCGGTTGCGACGATGTCCTCGCCCTCCATCACGACGGCGGCCGCCCAGCCGACGGCGTCGCGTCCCGATCGCCCGAACACCACCGAGGAGGCGCCGACACGCAGCAGCCGCCCCGGTGTTACCCAGGGGTTCACTTGGAGGACCGCAAGCCGGTTCTGCTCGCGTTCCAGGTCCTCCGCTGTGGTCGGCCAATCCATCGAAGGGCCCACCCCACGTCAGTCGTCCGCGACCGGCACGAGCACCGCGCGCCCCCGCGCCTCGCCGACGCGCGCGAGCGCCGAGGGGCCCACGCCCTCGACGCAGACGGACGCGGCCGCGGCGCCGAGTCGGGCCGCATCCGGCGGCTCCGCGCCGCCCGCGAGCGCGAGGAAGAAGGCTGCCGAGAACACGTCCCCTGCGCCGGTGGGGTCGACCTCGCGCGCCGGATGAACCCCTACCCTCCACGTTCGGGCGCGCACGATCACCTCACAGCCACGCCGACCATGCGTGAACGCGACCACCGGGATGTGGCGGGCGAGCCGGCCGACGAGGTCCCCCTGCCCCGGGACGTCGTCCTCGCCCAGGACCGCCGCGTCGATGCCGGCGAGCTCCTCGGACGTCGGATCCCAGCGCGGCTGCGATACGCTCCCGTCCGGCTCGAGGCGACGCACCCAGCCCTGCACGCCCAAGCCGGAGAACCGCGCCCGTACGGCTCGGCGGAACGCGGCGAGGTCGACCTCCGCCAGGATGGGCGCGAGGTGCAGCACGTCGGCCCCGCGCCAGGCCGACGGGATGCGCGCCGGCTCGAGCGGCGGCGCCACCGCGAGCACGCGCTGTGAGCGGAGCCCGTCCGCGCTGCAGGCGTTCTCGAAGGTGGTGGTCCGGGGCGCCGGCTCGAACGCCACCTCGGCGGTCCCGAGGGCATCACGCGGGAACTCGGGCCCAGCCGCGCTCACGACGCGCACCCGTGCGCCGAGCCCGGCGTAGGCGAGCGCGCAGTAGGTCACGGCGCCGCCTGGCACGAAGCCCGTTCCGTGGCGGTCGAGCGTCACGTGGCCGGCGAGCAGGACGGAAGTTGCGGCGGTCATCGGTGGCAAGCGGCGGTTGACGTCCTCCGAAGACATATCACCGCGGAGGACGAGCAAGCTCGTGGCATATTCTGCAGCTCGTGGCTCTTCGCTCGCCAGACCTGATCGCGCTGCCGCGCGTCGCCGAGTACCTCGCGCGCCTGCCAGCAGGGCGCGTGCGACGCCACCCAGGCTCTCTTCATCGCACAGTGGCGCGTGTAGACACGGCTTCATCGACTCGCTTGACGAGGCAGGGAGACCTTCATGCGAATGCTGCGGTCACATGATGTTGCTGTTGCGGGTCTGGCGGTGCTCGTCCTCGGCGCTTGCGGGAAGTCGTCGCAAGGCGCGGCGCCTGTCGCATCGGCCCACACCTCTGCGGAGCCCGAGGTCGTGAGCAAGGCCAAGCGCCTGGGAGCGAAGCCGAGCGAAGGCGGAACCCTTCTCGAACAGCTTCTACCGTGCATGATCGGTGCGCCTTGGGACAGCACGGCAGCGAAGCTGAAGGCGCGCGGCTGCGAGCAGGAATCGGATCAGGGCATCGAGCAGATCACCTGCGCTGCGCGGCTCGACCTGGCGGCCCTCGAGGTGGACCGAGTGACATGCCAGTCCTGGGCAGGTCAGACCGTCAATCGCATCGTGGTCGGAACACATTTCGACTCTTCGAGGACACCTCCGCCCTGCGACCACATGTTCGGCGAGATCCGAGCGCTGGTTGCGGGGGCTCGCGTCGCGAAGGAAGAGACTCAGCGCTCCGAGATCGCCCACGGCGTCATCAACTACATGGAGCTCGACGCATTCAACGACCGACGCATCGGCGTCACCTGCTCGCCGTTGCTCCAGCGCTCGCTCTTCATCGAGGACCCCTGGCTCAACGTCAGGTGCCGCGAGACCACGACCGAGTACACCGTGTCGTCGAGTCACATGTCCGCGATCAGCTCTGGTGCGGCCATGGACAAGCTGGAGCGTGCAAAGCAGAAGCGTCACGTCACGAGAAAAGAGATTGCCGACAACACCCGCTCTCTCCTGCGCAATTGCGTCCAGACTGCTTCCGGTAACGTCTCGAGCATCACCGCCGGAGGGCGGGCACGGTTGAAGGCATGGGGCGACGCGGTGCTCGCGCCCGGCTGGACCGAGAAGGCGCTCGAGATCGAGGCCAAGAAGCCGACGGAGGACTAGGGACCGGCAGGTCGGGAAGCCGTAGCGCCGGGGGCAGCGCGTGGGTACGTAACCGGAGCCGTTGCGCGCGCACCGGACGGCGCGTCGACGAGGAGGACACGTGAGCTCTGCGACCTTCACGCGTAGAGGATTTCTGGAGACGGGCGCGGCCGCCCTCGGCGTGGCAGTCATCGAAGCCATTCCCGCGCTGGGGCGCGCCGCGGAGCCGAGTGGACAGCCAGCGCGAGCAGCCGGCACGTTCCTCCTCGGAGGAGATCTCGCGGTCCGGCGCATGGGTTTCGGCGCCATGCGCGTCACGGGCCCAGGCATCTGGGGAGACCCACCCGACCCGGCGGGAGCGCGCAAGCTCTTGCGCCGCACGGTCGATCTCGGCGTGAATCTCCTCGACACGTCCGACGCGTACGGCCCGGAGGTGAGCGAGCGGCTCATCTGCGAGGCGCTGCACCCCTACCCCAAGGATCTGGTCATCGCCACGAAGGGCGGTCTCACTCGGCCGTCGCGGGAGCGCTGGGATCACGACGCTCGCCCGCAGCACCTTCGCCAGGCATGCGAAGCGAGCCTGCGCCGCCTGCGGCTCGAGCGCATCGACGTCTACCAGCTCCACGCTCCCGATCCGAAGGTGCCGCTGGCGGACTCCATGGGCGAGCTCGGGCGGCTGCAGCGCGAGGGCAAGATTCGCCACGTCGGGGTCTCTAACGTCTCGGTCGACGAGCTGCGGCTGGCGAGGAGCATCGTCAAGGTGGTCTCTGTCCAGAACCGGTACAACGTCGGGGACAGGCGGTCCGAGGACGTCCTGGGCGTCTGCGCTGTCGAAGGCATCGCGTTCCTTCCCTGGGCGCCCCTGGCCGGCCGCGAGCGCGAGGCGAGCAGGTCCGGATCGGTCGAGGTGCTCGGGCAGCTCGCGCGGCAGCGCGGAATCACGGAGACCCAAGCCGCGCTCGCCTGGCTGCTGGCGCGCTCGCCTGTGCTCTTGCCTATCCCTGGGACGAGCTCGATGGCGCACCTCGAGGAGAACGTCGCCGCCACGGGGTTGCGTCTCACTCCGGAGGAGCTGAAGCGGATCGGATGAGCCGTCGCGCGAGTGCTGCCTACACCGAGCCTGCAAGAAGCGACCATCCGGTGTAGAATCAAGGTCGTTGCGTAGTCACCCGGCGGCCTCGTTCTGAGAGGCCGTTTTATTTTTCCTAGTACTTTCAGGGAGTTGAATGAGCGAAAAGGAAGCTGGAATCGAAGTGCAGGGCAAGGTGGAAGAGTCGAGCGGCGGCATGTACCGCGTCAAGATCGATCAGGGCCCCATTGTCCTGGCGTATCCATCCGGAAAGATGAAGAGATTCCACATCCGCATCATCACGGGCGACCGGGTGAAGGTGGAGCTCTCGCCGTACGACCTGACCCGCGGCCGAATCACGTACCGCGACAAGTAGGCTCACCGACCCGGGCAAAGCGCGCTCGATCGAACGCGCACCGCTCACCCTTGCTTGCCGTTCTCCCCGGCTCGGACCTCGACGAGGCCCAGTCTCGCTGCAGCGTCGGCGCGTTCCTCGAGGTCGCTGAGGAGCCCCTGGTCGGAGAGATCGAGGGGGTGCGAGTGCTTCCAGTCGTGGTGCACGATCCTCTCGAGCTGCTCCACCACGTCGTCATCGCGCACGTCGATCGCGAGCTCGCGGCGGCCGTCAAGGCTGCCGGGCGCCAGGTTGATCGAACCCACCAAGGCGCCGACGCCGTCGGCCAGCAGCATCTTGGCGTGAAGCTTCAGGTGCTTGAGCTTGTGAACCTTGATCCCCACGTCGTTCAGGATTCGTAGCCCGCCGACGCCCTCGACCAGCTTGTCCAACTTGAGCGTGTGCGGCGGTCGGGCCATGACGTGGACCTTCACTCCGCGGCCCGCCGCGCGCACCAGGTGCTCGATGACGATGGTGTCCTGGTAACGCTCGTTCTGGACGAAGAGCGTGTGCTTGGCCTCGTCGATGAACCGGGCGATTCTCTCTCTGCCTCCCGGACACCACACCAGCTTGGACCCGTCCCCGGGATCGAAGGACTGCCGTTGCCAGTCGGCGTCGAAGCAGTCGGCGATCTCGCGTACTTCGCGCCTGTGCGAGGTGACGACCGCGTAGTCGCGCGTCTCGGTCAGGTTCTTCGTCGCCCAGTTGAACGACTTCACGAACGCCGTCGCCTCGTCCACCACCATCGACTTCTCGTGCGTGAGCTCGAAATCGGGGTTGCTATCGACGACCTCGATCCCGCCGCGACTGAGCTCTTCGCGGGTCTCCTCGTTGTCGGCTTCCCCGCTGCGGCGCGCGGGGTTCAGCATGACCCGGACCTTGACACCGCGGCGCCGTGCCGCGAGGACGGCGTGCACGAGCGCCGCGTCGGAGAAGATGAACATCTTCACGTGGAGCGACCTCGAAGCGGTTCCGATGGCGTCGAGGATCGGCTTAGCCGAGTCGTCAGGAAGGACGATGAGCGACCGGAATGACATTCATGCTCCTGCCCTGCGGATGACCGGATGACTGTCAGCGACGGCGCCCGCCCCGACCTGAATGCGATGGAGCTCCCCGTAGATCCCGTCCAGCGCGAGCAGCTCGTCGTGCGTGCCTCGTTCCGCGATGGCTCCGTCCTTGAGGACGAGGACATTGTCGGCATCGCGGATCGTGCTCAGGCGGTGAGCGATCGTGATCACGGTGCGTCCCTTCATCAGGCGCTCGAGCGCCTCGATGACGATCCGTTCGGATTCGGAGTCGAGCGCGGCAGTCGGCTCGTCGAGGATGAGGATGGGCGAGTTGCGGACGACGGCACGGGCGATCCCGATGCGCTGCCGCTGGCCCCCGGAGAGCGTCTCCCCTCGTTCGCCCACCTGGGTGTCGTACCCGTCGGGCATCCTGACGATGAACTCGTGCGCATTGGCCAGCATCGCGGCCTCGACCAGCTCCTTCTCGGAGGCATCGGGGCGCCCGTACGCGATGTTCGCGCGGATCGTGCCGCGAAACAGGACCGTCTCCTGCAACACGAATCCGATCTGGTCGCGCAACCCCTGGAGCTTGTAGTCCCGGGCATCGACCCCATCGATGAGAACCCGCCCCGCGGTTGGATCGTAGAAACGCGGGATCAGGCCCACGATCGTCGACTTCCCTCCTCCGGTCGTCCCGACCATCCCGACGAACTGGCCCGCCGCGATCGAGAAGCTGACGTCCCGCAGCACGGGCGTCGCTCGATCGTATGCGAACGCGACATGGTCGAACTCGACCGCGCCGCGAAGCCTCCCCGGCTCGCGTGCATCGGGCCGCTCGGGCATGCTCATGTGGAGCTCGAGGATGCCGCGGACGCGCTCCACGCCGACGGCCGCCTGCGCGATCGTCCCGCTCAGCTTGGCCAGGTCCTGTACGGGCTTGAAGAACTTGCCGAGGTAGGAGAGGAACACCGTCAGCGCCCCCGCCGTCATCGCAGACGCGAGCACGAGCAAGGCTCCTCTCCAGAGGACGAAAGCCGTGCACAGCGATACGGTCACGGTGACGACAGGCGAGAGCAGCGACTTCACCCGCCTCGCCTTCAGCGCGGCCTCGACCGTCGCCTGGCTCGCGTCCGCGAGGTGCTTCTCCTCGAGCTCCTGCCGCCCGAAGGCATTCACCACCCGGATGGACTCGAGGCCTTGCTGCACCACGCTCAGCAGGTCGCTCTCGCGAAGCCGGACCTCGCGACTCGCCTTCTTCACCGCCTTCCTGAACCGCAGGACGAACAGCAAGAGAAAGGGCGCCACGCCGACTGCGATGAGCGCGAAATCCCAGCTGAGCCAGAACATGAGGCCGAGCATGCCCGCGATCGTGAGCAGATCGACGACGATCCCGAGCGTGGCAGACGACGCGAAGTCCTGGATGGTCGCGATGTCGTCGATGATGGTGCTGAGGAGCGTGCCGGTCTGATGGGTGTCGTAATACGCCAGCGGTAGGTGCTCGAGGTGGTCGTAGACGCAGACGCGAAGGTCGTTGGCAACCCACTGGCCTACGCTCTCCGTGTAGTAATTGTCGACGTACGAGGCGAGCGCGCCCAGCGCGGCAATCACCACGGTGGCAATCGCGGCCAGCGCGGCGATCCGGATGGCGCTCTCGCCCGGCAGCCAGCTTGCGACGTGCCCTAGCCACTCGGGGGACTCGCGGCCTCCGATCACGTTATCGAGGATGATCTTGAGCGGCCAGGGCGCGGCGAGGCTCGCCGCGGTCTCGACCGCAGTCGCGAACAGGATGATCGTGAGCCAACCGCGATACGGCCGGAGCACCTCGGCGATCAGGCGTCCCATGCCGGCCGGCTGGCGCTTTCGGTCCGCGTTCCGCTTCATCGCTGACGAGCACCCGAAAGAATGGGAAGCCTAGCGTCGCGTCGAGCAATACGCCACGTCGCCAGATTGGATGCGGGGCTGGCGGGGGTGGCCCGCAATGGGTGGGCCCCCGATGCAGCAGGCAGGCAACCGACCTCGCCGGAGGCATCGCTTGAGAACTGGGCTGATGGTCGCGCTCTGGCTGGTGACCGGCGGAGCAGAAGCCGCCGAGTCACCGCCACCGACCCGGACGGTCGCGCCGGGCGCCCGCTACGAAGCGGGATGGCTGACCCGGTTCTTCCTCGGGGGGCAGTGGCGCGACCTGTGGACCACTCCCATCGAGGTGCCGGTCCTCGACCTCGGGTCCTTCGACGGAGGGCTCCAGCCGGAGCGCAGCGGCGGTGGCCAGCAGACGAAGAGCCTGCGGTTCAAGAGCGGGAACGGACGAACATGGAGCTTCCGCTCCGTGGACAAGGACCCCACCAGGATGCTCGATCCCGAGACCCGGGCGTCGGCCCTCGGCGACATCGTCCAGGACGTCACCAGCACCGCGCATCCCGGGGCCGCCCTGGTGGTGGCGCCACTGCTCGAAGCGGCCGGGGTACTGCACGCCACGCCTCGACTGGCGATCATGCCGGACGATCCGCGCCTCGGCGAGTTCCGGTCCGACTTCGCCGGCATGCTGGGTCTGCTCGAAGAGCGTATCGAGCGCGAGGTCCCAGAAGGCGCGAAGGTCTCGGACACGCTCGACCTCTTCGTCCGGCTGGACGAGCGCACGGGCGAGGAGGTCGATGCCCGCAATTACCTCCGTGCACGGCTCATCGACGTCATGGTCGGAGACTGGGACCGCCACCTCGACCAGTGGCGCTGGGTCCGCTTCGACGAGGGCGGCAAGCGTCTCTGGCGACCCGTTCCCCGGGACCGCGATCAGGCGCTGAGCCGCTTCGGCGGCGTGCTCCCGTCGGTGATCGAGTACTACACGAAGCAGATCACCAGCTTCGGTGCGTCATACCCCGCGATCGACAAGCTCACCTTCTCGGGAAGGTTCATCGACCGGAGGTTCCTGGTCTGGCTCGATGCGCCCGACTGGGAGGCCGTCACCGTCGACGTGGTCGCGAAGCTCACCGATGCGGTCATCTCCGATGCGGTCCAGCGGCTGCCCCCGGCGATGTACGCGAAAGGCGGGCTCGAGCTCGAGCGGCGCCTGCGCGCACGTCGCGATGGCCTCGCGCAGGCGTCGCGCGCTTTCTACCGGCTGCTCGCAGCGCGGGTCGACCTTCGTGGCGCCGAAGGCGAGACCCTCGCCATCAAGCGGATGGCGGGCGGGGAGCTCGAGGTCGCAAGCCCGCGTTTCCGGCGAACGTTCCGTCCCACCGACACCGAGGAGGTGCGGATCTACACGCCTCGCAAAGGCTTGGTGCGCGAGGAAGGCACCGGCGACAACTCGATCGCGATCCGCGTCATACCGGCCGACCCGCGGACCCCGGAGCCCATCCCCCAACGCTACGAGCCCTTCCGGGACTGGGGCCAGGATCTGCTCTTCTTTCCGCAGCTCGCCTACGACTCGACGCGCGGGCTCGTCGCCGGCGCGCGTGCGCAGCTGACGCGCTACGGCTTCGGCTTCGATCCGTACTCGTCGCAGATGAACCTCGCTGCCGCGTGGTTCACGGGGGTCAACCGAGCACGCCTGGAATACACGGCGCAGCTGCGAACGCGTTCGCCGCTCACCGGCATCGTTTACCTCGCATACTCCGGCACCGAGGTGTTGAGCTTCTACGGCTTCGGGAACGAGACGGTGCGCGACCCAGCGCGGGTGAGCTCGGGGTTCTACGACGTGCGGCAGGAGCACCTCATCGCTTGTCCGATGCTGGAGACTTCGCTGTTCGGACCGCTCCGCGGCCACGTTGGAGCGCAGTTGAGGCACGTCTCCAGCGTCTCCACGACCGGAATCGCCGTGAGCGGCGTTCCTGGGGCGCAGGGGTTGACGCTTGGCAGCGGCGAGCTGGGGCTCTCGCTCGACACCCGGACGGGCGTGCTCACGGCGACTCGCGGTTTCCGACTACAGATCATCGGTCGCCACACGCCAGCGATCTTCACCAACCCCGACGCCTTCAGCAAGGTGCGGGGAGAAGCGTCAGCTGTCCTGGGTGGAAGGCTGCTGACGGACATCTTTCTCGATCTGCACGTCGCTGGCGAAAAGAACTGGGGACGGTATCCGTTCTTCGAGGCCGCGTTCCTCGGTGGCACCACCGTGCCGCCGGCGCTCAACCTGACCGGCGTGAGCATCGGCAGCCCACTCCGCGGCTACGACACGGACCGCTTCGCCGGTGACGCGTCCGTCGCTGGCAACGCGGAGCTGCGGTTCTCGTTGGGGAGGTTCACGGCGCTGCTTCCCTTCCGGTATGGCCTGATGGCGGTCGGCGACGTCGGACGCGTCTTCGTCGCGGGCGAGAGCTCGTCGCGCTGGCATACCGCCGCGGGCGGCGGCCTGTGGCTCGCGGTGTTCGCGTCCGCCTGGACCTTTCAGGTGGCGTCCGCCGTGAACGCGATGATCGTCCGGTCCGACGAGCGGACCGCTTTCTATCTCACCGCAGGATTCGGGCTCTGACATGCGCCCTCAGGGGGTCGCGCGCGAGAACGAGTAGACGGCCGTATAGGGGACCTTCGTCACCTGGCCCGCGGAGCCGGCATCGCAGCCGCCCGCCGGGGCCTTGCCGCCGGCCGTGTCGAGGCGCTGCACGCTCTTCACGCCCGCGAACATTCCGGCGCTGCTCACGTCGACAGCCTTCAGCAGGAGCCAAGGAATCGCCTCGGGATCCGGGGCATCCGCGCGAGCAGCGACCTTGCCGACGACCTTGCTGCCGTCGGCGGCGCTCTCCCACGTCGGGCCGGCATAGTGCTTGCCAACCGGACGACCTGCCCCGTCGAGCAGCTCCGCCTCGGGCGCGACGAAGACCCATTGCCATGCCGGAGGCGCACTGCTGCTCTCGCGGCACTCGTAGTTCTGGGACCCGCGGGCGCGTAGCTCGAACGCCTGGACCTCGTCGGCCGGAAGTGCCAGCGCTGCTGGAAGGGTGCGCGCGCCCATCGCTGAGCTGGTCGAGCCGCGTGCTCCGGCGCAGCCGAGCGCGAACGCGCTGGCACTCAGAACGAACGCAACGACACGGAGTGCCCGCATGCGCTCCTCGCTTCCTACGTAACCGCTGGTCTCGCTCGTCATTGCTGGCCCTTCCTTTCAGTGGGTGCCGTGTACCCGCCTACGAGCGCGAGGGCGGGCCCGCGACGGCTATGCGGGCCCGCCCTCATCGTGGCGTCACGGCGAGCAGCGTGCGGGAGTGGTCGACGTGTCAGCGTGCGTACAGAGCGGCCCGAGCCTGGTGTTGGCGTCCGGCGTGCTGATCATCGCGAGCGGACCCGCCTTGTGGTCGCCGTTGAAGGGCGTCGGGTTCTGCGGGTTGAAGCCGCAGCCCACGGCGGCGTCGGGATCATCGAACCAGAAGCCGACGTTGAAGGCGCCAGTAGGCGCGAGCGCGACCGTCGGATCGAAGCTGAAGTTCTCGTCGAGCAGGATGGTGCGGATCGCGGCGCGCACCCGGCCCTCCTCGCTCGCGTCGAGATCGGATTGGTACGTCGCGAGGCCGAAGTTGCCTCTGAAGGCCGGATCGACGGTCGCATCCGCCGCCAAATTGGTGTGCTCCACGGTGAAGAGGTCGAACTTGAGCCCGGGCTTGATGTTGCGCCCACGCAGGGACAGGCTGTCGTTCTGCGAGCCGCGCACGACGGTGACCTCCACCGAGGGCGCGCGCTGCGCATCGTCCGGGAACTGCGCCAGGCAGCGCTGGAACTGGGGGTTCGGGTGCAACTCGAAGCGGACCACCTCGTCCGACTCGTGTGACTTCTCGCTGCGCGCGCTGGCGAGCGCGGCAGCAGGGTAGCCACCCCACGCGACTGCTGCGCTCAGCAGTGTGGCGATCCACGCCGGCTGCGCACGGCGCATGACGTTCTTCGATGCTTCGTTGATCCGGCTCATTTCCACGGCTCCTTCAAGTGACGCGGGCGTGTCGCGCCCGGCGAGATCCGACTGCTCGGGGGAAGGCCCCCGTGGCCTTCCTCGTCGTGCAGGTGGTTCCCGCCAGCGATGAGAAAGGTTCAAACGCTTCGCTGCCGGTCAAGGGCAGCTCGCGACGCGCATCAACTGCGCCAGGGCCGCGCAGGCGTCCACGAGGCCGACCTCGCGCCTCGCACCGCGGGCGTCGGCTGGCATCGCATGCGCGGTGGTCTTCAGGACGTCGAGCGCCTCTCTCGCGGAGAGGCGCGGGCTCTGCTCGCGCAGGAGCGCGACGACGCCCGTGACGTGCGCGGCAGCGAGCGAGCTTCCCGAGAGGAAGTCCCATCCATCGGCCGGGACGGTGGTGAGGATGTCCACGCCGGGCGCCGCCAGCGCGGGCGTCCGATCGGTCCAGGCGGGGAGCCGCACCTGGCCGCGATCGTCGCTCGCGAGCACGGCGATGACCGGCGGCAGCGAGGCGGGAAACCCCGGCGCGTCGCCCTCCTCCGCGGCAGCGGCGACCGTGATCATGCCGCGTTCGTGGGCGCGGGCGATGAGCCGCGCCAGGAGCTCGTCCGCCGGACCGCTCAGGCTCAAGTTCACGACGTCGGCGCCGGCGCCGATCGCGAAATCGACGGCCTTGGCGATCGTCCAGCTGCTGCAGAGCGCCCTCCCCTCCTCGGCGGTGGCGTACCAGCACGCCTTGATCGCGAGGATCTCGGCGTCCGGCGCGATGCCGAGCACGCGCGCACCCTCGCCGCCCGCGGCGATGACGCCCGCCACCGCCGTGCCGTGGCGGTCCCGCTCGAAGCTGCGCTCGCCGCCGTCGACGAAGTTCTGCGCTGTGGCGACGCGACCGTGCAGGCCTGGGTGGTCCTTGGCGACGCCGGTGTCGATCACCGCGACGCGGACTCCCTTCCCGGTCCGCGTGCGCTGGGCCGCGTCCGCGTGGATGAGCGCGGCCCCATAAGCGAGCGAGCCCGAGGGCTCGACGCGCGGCTGTGCCTGGCCCCGGAACACCTGGTTTTGCTGTGCCAGCCTGACGCGCGGGTCGACGGAGAGGCGCGCGAGCAGCGCCGGGAGCGAGCGATCGGGAGCGACCTGGAAGACGACACACTCGACCCCGATGGACGTGAGCGGGAAGCTCCCCGTCTGGACCAGCCCGTACTCGTTCGCGAGAGCCTGCTTCACCTGGGCCGACTTCCCGAACGCGTCGGCGGCCAGGACGACGATGATCTGACGCGGCTGGAGCTGCTTCGGCGCGAGCGCCGCGTCGGGGGTCGGCGTCAGCCCCGGCGCGCGGGCCGCGCACCCGGTCATCGAGCCGAGGACGCCGGCGAGCGTCGCCCATCCGAGCGTCGTCCGCTTCATGGAGACCTCGCAGGAGCGACGGCGACGATCCGCACCCTCGGCTCACCCCTCAGGCGAGCCGCGATCGCCTCCACGCGAGCGCGATCCGACGCGCCGAGGGGGAGCTCGACCGTGTAGACGCCCCTCGGGGACGGCCCACCGACCAGGACGCCCCCGACGCCGTGGAGCAGGTCGCGAAGCTCCCGCTCGGTCGTCTCGTCGGCGAAGACCAGGTTCAGCCGGGCGCGATCTCCTGTCGCTGCGGGCGCGGGGCGCGACAGCGTCTCGTAGATCGGGGATGGCCCCGGAGCGCGCCAGAGCAGCACCGCCACGAGCGCGAGCGCTGCCATGCCCTGGACGCCGAAGGCCCACCGCACCGGACGTGGCGTGTCGCTCACCCAGGACCGAAGCCGCTCCAGCAGCGCGCGGCCGCGCGCGCCAACCCTGCGCTGCTCGCCGGCCTCGATTCGCGCGACCACCCGGGCGAAGTGGCGCGGCGACGGGGCCCAGCCTTCCGCGCCCTGGGCCGCGGAACGCACGGCCAGGGAGAGCGCACGGCAGCGCGCCAGCTCGTCGCGACAGGCGGCGCACGCGGCAAGGTGCTCGTCGACGAGCGCCGTCTCTTCCCGGCTCAGGCTCGCGTTCACGTACCACGGCAGGAGCTCCGCGGCGCGCTCGTGCTCGGCGGGTCCCGGGCGGTCTTGGTGAGGGGCGGTCATGGAGTGGTGCTCCCGTACGTCTCGCCCAATGCTCTCAGGAACCGGGCGAGGCGCTTGCGCGCGTGAAACATCCGGGTCTTGACGGTGTTGACGGGACATCCCGTCACCACCGCGATCTCCTGGTACGAGTAGTCCTCGCAGAACGCCAGCTCGATCACGGCGCGGTGGTCGGCGGAGAGCTGCGACAGGGCGTCCTCCAGGGTCGCGCCAAGCTGGCGGCCCATGGCCACCTGCTCAGGGTCGAGCGCCGCGGCGTCTCGCTGACCCTCGGCCGCGTCGGCATCGGGGTCGAGCGGAAGGGCCTCGCCGTGCGACGGCGACCGGACGAGCCGCTTCAGGGTCTTGTGGTGGGCGATGCCGAAGAGCCACGTCGAGGGGCGCGAGACCGCTGGATCGAATCGCGCCGCGTTCTGCCAGACCACCAGCATGACGTCGTCGATCACCTCGTCCACCACCTCGCGCTGCTTCAGGAGCCTCATCGCATAGCGCCCGAGGCGTGGCGCGTACCGGTAGTAGAGCTTCTCGAAGGCCTCGCGATCGCGCCGTGCGATGGAGCGGATGAGCGCGAGGTCCTCCTCGTGTTCCACGGCCGTCTCCGCCTCGCTGGGCGCCGCCGCCCTCGCGAGACTTAGGGCGGGCGCGAGCGAAGGGCGCGTCGCGATGGGGTGCAGGCGCCGCCGGGCGGCGACGGCGAGCAGGAGGGCGGGCCCGCGACGCCGCGCGCGCACGCCCTCTGCTCGCTCCGAGCCGGTCATGGCGAGCAGCGCGCGGGAGTGGTCGAGGTGTCCGGGTGCGTGCAGAGTGGGCCGAGCCCGGTGCTCGCGTCCGGCGTGCTGATCATCGCGAGCGGCCCCGCCTTGTGCTCGCCGTTGAAGGGCGTCGGGGTCAGCGGATTGAAGCCGCAGTCCACCGCGGCGTTGGGATCGTCGAACCAGAAGCCGACGTTGAAGGTGCCGGTCGGAGCGAGCCCGGCCCCCGGATCGAGGCTGAAGCCCTCGTCGAGCAGGATCGTGCGGATCACGGCGCGGATCCGGCCGTCGTCGCTCGCCGCGAGGTCCGACTGGTACGAAGCGAGACCAAACGCTCCCCTGAAGGCCGGATCGACCGTCGCGTCCGCCGCAAGATTGGTGTGCTCGACGGTGAAGAGGTCGAAGGCGAGCCCGGGCTTGATGTTGCGCCCGCGCAGGAACAGGCCATCGTTCTGCTCGCCGCGCACGACGGTCACCTTCACGGAGGGCGCGCGCTGCGCGTCACCCGGGAACTGCGCCAGGCATCGCAGGAACTGCGGGTTCGGGTGCAGGTCGAAGCGGACGACGTCGCCGGGTACAGGTGGATTCAACCCCGCGCTGACGAGGTCGAGCGAGGAGAGGTCGACGGTGACGCTGCCCGGCGTGCCCTCCACCTGCTTGCGCTGTGCGAATTGACCGCCCTCGCGCACCCAGACATCGACCTCGTCATCGAACCGATCGTTGGCCGTGGCGATGTCCTCGTCGAAGGGCAGCGTCACCTGCGCCGGGAGGGCGAGCCGGGTGCCGGCCGGGCCGATGGCGAACTGCGGCCCGGAGCGCACGACGGAGCTCGGCAGCGCCATCTCCTGGGCGGATGGGCTGATCTCGATGCGGGTATCGCTGGCGAGCGCCCCAGCGGGGATCGTCAGCTTCACGCCGTCGAGCGCGCTCCCCTTCGCGCCGACGAGCTCCCCGCCCTTCGGGCCGATGGTTGCGCTCTGCGTGCCGTACGGGGCTCCGTAGCCGCTGCAGGCTACTGCCGCGCTCAGCAGGACGGCGAACCACGCCGACCCGGCGGGCGTGACCTTCTTCGAGTCCTCCACCTGAATCCGGTTCATGTGCTCGGTCCCTTCGAGTGATGCGGGCGCGTCGCGCCCGGCGAGATCCGACTGCTCGGGGAAGGCCCAAGCGGCCTTCCCTCCTGCCAGTGGTTCCCGCCAGCGATGGGAAAGGTTCAAGTGCTCGAGCGGCCGAGGAGGCGTCGCCGCGGCCAGCCCACTCGTAAGGTCGGCTATCGGGACGCCGTGATCGCGCTCGGCGCGGTCAGCCACGACACATCAAGGCCCATCCCCATGGCGACCGCTGCACACGCGACCTCACCGGACGGGACGGCGAGGTTCACCTCCTGGCCGGCCCCCGCAGCGAACGGGAGGTAGGATTCCAGCTCGGAGTCACTGAGCTCGCAGTCCTCATCGCGGCCCGTTCTCGCCGGCGCAGCGTACACGAAGAGCGTGCCGTCGCCCGCGGTGCTGATGTGAGTCACCACGGTGGGGCCGACTGCGAGGACCTTCTGCTCCAGGTCACCGATGTGTCGCCACGTCCCTGTCGCCGAAGCCACCGGAAGGGAGTGGCCACATCCAGCGAGACACAGGGCTACGAACACGATCGGCCGCATCATCGAGACGGAAGATGGCTTCAAGCGCGCGCGCGGCAAGCTCGGCCACGTCATTCTTGTTGGGGCCCGGCTGCCGGCGGGAGGGCCCCCGCTCGGCAAGGACGAGACTTCCTTGGCGTCCGAGGTGAGGACCCCTTACAGAATCGTGATCCCTTGACGGGATCCCGCATGCGACCGAACAGCGCCGTCGACGACCCCGCCGCGTCCGCTCGCGCCGGGCTCCTCCGGCGCGCCGTCGACGTGCGCGGCGACGAGGTGGCCGCCCTGCTGCTCTCGTTCGGCTACTTCTTCTCGCTGCTGTGCGGATACTACGTGCTCCGGCCGATCCGCGACGAGATGGGGATCTCTCGCGGCGTCGACAAGCTGCCCGTCCTGTTCACCGGCACGTTCGTCGCGATGGCGCTCGCGTCGCCGCTCTTCGGGTGGCTCGCCTCGCGCTGGCCGCGGCACCGACTGATCTCGTGGGCCTACCACTTCTTCGCGCTCGAAATCGTCGTCTTCTACGCGCTCTGGCAGGCAGGGGTGGGCAAGAGCTGGGTCCCGTTCGCGTTCTACATCTGGGCTGCCGTGTACAACCTGTTCGTCACCTCCGTCTTCTGGAGCTTCATGACGGACGTGTTCACGAGCGAGCAGGGCAAGCGTCTCTTCGGCTTCATCTCGGCCGGGGGCGGCTGCGGCGCGCTCGCCGGTCCGCTCGTCACCTCGTGGCTGGCGAAGCCGCTGGGCGGCGCGAACCTCCTGCTCGTGTCGGCGCTGTTGCTCGAGGTGTCGGTCGGGTGTGTCGTCCTGCTCGAGCGCTGGGCGCGCCGCCACGCAGCGGGTCGCGGCGCCGTGGCCGCCGAGCGCGAGCAGCCCGTGGGCGGGACCGTGTGGAGCGGCATCAGGCCGGTGCTCGCCTCGCCCTACCTGCTCGCCTCCGCCGCTTACATCCTGCTGCTCACGGTCGCGAACACGTTCCTGTACTTCCAGCAGGCCCACCTCGTGACGGCGGCGACCACCGACCGGGACGTGCGGACGGCCCTCTTCGCCCGCATCGATCTCGTCGTGAACGTCTGCACGCTGCTGTTGCAGACGCTCGTCACCGGCCAGGTCCTGAAGCGTCTTGGCCTGGCGGTGGGGCTCGGGATCGCGCCGGCCATCACGGCGATCGGGTACGTCGGGCTGGCACTCTCGCCCGGGCTGACAGTGCTCGCGCCGTTCCAGGGCATCCGGCGCGCAGCCCAGTACGCGATCCTCCGGCCCTCCCGCGAGATCCTCTTCACGGTGGTCAGCCGCGAGGAGCGTTACAAGTCGAAGAACTTCATCGACACCGTCGTGTTCCGCGGTGGCGACATGCTGAGCGGATGGCTCTACGCCGCGCTGGCGGGCGTCGGGCTGGGGGTCGCCGGGACCGCATGGGTGAGCGTGCCCGTGAGCGTCGCCTGGGTCGCGCTCGGGGTGTACCTCGGCCGCGAGCAGCGGCGACGGGCCAGGGAGGCAGCGTAGCGCCGCTCGCCGCCGGCGTACCGCTACGCGCCCGCGCGATTGCTCCCGATGCGCGCGCGGCCCATCCGAGCGCGCTGACTCGTCACCCCAACCTCGCGCCCCGCGCCGCGAGCAGCTCGCGCAGCACCGAGCGGTGGCAGCGCGCCTCGTCCTCGCAGTAGCACCCGACCGAGAAATTCGCGGTATGCGAGAGCGCAGCGAGCAGGTCGAGCGTGCGGCTTGCGCCGGGCTCGGCCATCTCGGCGCGAAACCTCTTCGCGAAGATCGCCGACTCGCGGGCGGTCTTCGCCCCCTTTCCGAGCTTCATCGTCTCGACGCTGGGCGCGAGGTTCGGATACCAGACGTCATACCAGTCGTCCGAAGCAAAGCGCGCCGCCGGCACGCCACGCGGCGGCCGGCGCACGGTGCCAATTCGTAGGCCCTCGCCGGCGACGCGGGGACTGCCGAGGCGAATGACGAGAGCCGTCATGACTTCCTCCGCTTGAAGCACCGACCTACGCCAGGTCGGGCGACCTCGACCGGGAAACCGAGCAGAACGCCCCTCTTGAGCGTCACCGGACCCAGGGACCGACGCGCACGCACCGTGCTGGTACGTTCTCCAGATGGTCCGCATGCTCGCGACCTTCACGCTCCTCGCCCTCGCCTGCGGCGGGTCGCCGCTCGCGGTGAAGGTCCATCCCGCCCCCGATGCGCAAGGGCTCATGCCGGACTGGGTCTACGATCCCCTGCTCACCGAGCGCACCCGCGGCGCCGTGGCGATCATGGCGCGCGGCTGGGGCGGCGATGCCAGCGCCGCGGACGGGTGGACGCTCTACATCTCGTCCGCTCCGGTCGAATGCGAAGGCGTCGCGGTCGGATGCACCGATCACCGGTTCCACGAGGTCTACGTCACGCCGTGGTCCGCCCGGTGCGTCGAGGAGACCACGCTTGGCCACGAGATCGGCCACGTGGTGATCGGCGATCATCGCCACGCCGACGAGCGCTGGCACGATCGGGCTTTCTGGGATCGCATGTTCACGGCGCTGCGGGCGAACTTGCCGGCCGCCGAGCCGGGCTGCCTCGAGGACGCAGCCTACTTCGCCGAACACAACGAAGTTCACGGCGAGGAGCGCGAGGAGAGCGCGAAGACTGAAGTCCTTTCACCCCGCCCAGCTGCCTGAACACGACTTCGCGCCGCGTGACCTGTCCCCCGAGCATGCCTAGGAGGCGGCGGCCGCATGTGAACCGCCCGGGGCGTCGCCCGGGCGCAGTCCCCAGGCCCTTCGAAGGGCCTGCCGCATGGGGACCTCGAACCACTGCGAGGCCATGAACGCAATCGCGATCGTCACGATCGCGAAGACGCCGAAGGCGACGCTCGAGCCTGCGTCGTAGTGCGCCCAGGCTGCAAGGCGATCGCCCATGCCGTGGAGCGGGAACTGCAACACGTACATCGCGAACCCCGCCTCCCCCAGCGCGACCAATGGCCGGATGGACAAGGCGCGGGGGAGCAGGCCGGCGCCCGAGGCAAGGCCGATGACGACGAGCGCGATCGCGGGTGCGAGGAGACCGTTGTGGAGGAGCAGGTAGGGGACGCCGCCGACCACCAGCGGCAGGTACAGGAGCACCAGCCCCACGCACGCGAGAAGGCCGCCCCCTCGCAGTGCTCCGCGACGGTGTAGCAGCCCTATCGCGCAACCGAACAGGAACTCGGGTACCCGCAGCAAGGGATCGTACTTGAGGATGTCCGTCACGAATCCGTCGCTGGCGGGGCTGAGCGCCGCCGCCTCCGGCCGGACCGCGAGCGCCGACGCCGGGGCGAGCAGGCCAGCCAGCCAGAACGCCACCGCGCAGGCGACGAGGGATCGATTGGACGCTCTGGCGAGGCGCGACATGGCGAATGGAAACACGACGTAGAAGAAGACCACGGCCGAGGTGGCCCAGCCGGCGTTGTTCCATTCGGTGGCGAGCGGCGGCACCCACGCCTGGACGAAGGCGAGCGAGAGGACCGCGGCGGTGACGCGCTCCGCCACCTCGCTCCCGCTCAGCGTCGACGCCCTCGCGACGAAGCCTGCCAGGCAGATCATCCATGCGAGGAGATACGCCGGATAGACTCGAGCGAGCCTCGCCACCCAGAACTGGGTCCGCTCTGGCCGGGAGAGCGGCTCGGGGTACGCTCTCGCGAGGACGAATCCGGACAGCACGAACAGCGCGCTCGTCGCGACGAACCCCCCGGCAAGGACCCGCGCCAGCCACACCGGACCCTTCGGCGCCGGCGCGAAGTGGAACACCAAGATCTGAGCGGCGAGCAGGAACCTGAACCCGCTCAGAGCGTGAAATCGCTCACCTCGCAGCGGGATGCGGTAAGCACTCATCCGAGCGCATAGTGGACAGCCGGAGCGCACCGGGCTACGGCCCGGTCAGACCGTTCCCTGCTTCCAGGCGTGGTGTCGCCACCAACCTTACTGGCGAGCGCCCTCCCTGAGCACGCAGATGTAGACCTTCGGCGCGCTACGACGCGTCCGAGCCAGGCTCGTAGATGGGCCCCACCGCCGCCATCGCCACGGTGCGCCCGGTGGAGTTGACCGATCGCGCCGACCGCTCCCCACGGACCAGGCGCGCGCAGAGCGGGCAAGTCACGATGGAGTGGATGGTCGTCCAGGTGACGTCATCGCTCCAGCTGCCGCAGACCGGCCGGAGCTCGGTGCCTATCTGGCCGACATCGACGAAATGGACCGCAGCCGGCACGGAACGCTCCTGGGATGCCTCATCGAGGACTCGTGAGATCGGGAGCGTTACCGTGGACACCCACCTTGACGCCCGCAAGCGGGCGGCTTGAGCGCCATCAAGCGCAGCCCTTCTGGGCAGCACCTGCCGGCAACCGACGAGCGATGGGGAGATTGTGCGGGGGAGGTGACGACTGAGAGATGCGGCGAGCGGCGGTCCGGGCACCCGTGGAGCGCGTTTACCGTCGCGCTCCACTGGACGGGTCGGGACGACTACCGAGTAGCGAGACGGACGTAGGTCAGGAACGCAGCGCCGATGATTGCGAACGGGAGGGCGAGGATCATGACGTTCTCCTTCGTTGGGCCACCCGCTGCGTGGCCGGGATGCATCTTCTTCATTCCAA
Organism: Anaeromyxobacteraceae bacterium; assembly: GCA_035636195.1. GTDB lineage: Bacteria > Myxococcota > Myxococcia > Myxococcales > Anaeromyxobacteraceae > Anaeromyxobacter_A. The sequence continues at coordinate 1,739 of DASPZP010000100.1, read as the reverse complement.
GGATCGAGCCAGTTCGAGGCGCTGAACGTCTCGCCGCGCGCATCGCCCAACCTGGCGTGGAGACAGCGGAAAGAGTGGGCGCCGAGAAACACCGCGCCGCCCCGTCCGCTCGGGGTACCGTCGCGAACTTCTTCGCCCCTCGACCATGCCCGGGCGTGCACAGACTCAAACCCGGGTCGTCCTTGGTAAATCTGGCGGCCTATCGCGCCGATGCATTTTTCGACGCACCGTCGAGCGCCTCGACAGCGGCGCGTTCTGCTACCCGCGGTTCGAGGGCGTCGGCATCAGGGGACCCGCGGGCTCGGTCGCGAGCGCGGCGGTCCCCTTGTCCGTCAGGGTACGCAGGTCCACCACGAGCCGGTGGATCCGCCCCAGCGCCTCCTTGGTGTCGCGCAGCGCCTCCGCCGCCTCGGGATCGAGGCCGGCGCGGGCCAGCTCCTTGGGTCGCCGCTACGCCTTGGCGGTCGCGGCCGGCGTCTCGACCGGCGCTGTCTCGGCCGGCGCCGTCTCGACGGGCTCGACGAACTTCGCGAGCGCCTGGAGCGCCAGGGCGACGCGCAGGAGCTGGTCGTGCGCGACGCGGCGCAGGCGAGCCGGCACCGCGACGCGCCAGGCGCGGCCGTGATCGAGCGCGCCGGCGATCACCGTGTCGCTCGCCTTGCGAAGCTCCTGCACGCGAGCGGTGGTGTCGCTGCGGGCGGCCTCGACGCGGGTCCGCGCTTCGGCGGCGAGCTTGCTGGCGCGGTCGGTCGCGAGCTGGAGCAGCTCGGCGCGGCGCGCCGCCAGCACGAGCGGATTGCGGAGCGCGTCGGCAAGGATCGTGGAGGGGACGGCGGCCTTCTCGGAGACGGGGGCGGTGGTGTCGGGCATGGACGCACGATGACACATCGCGTCTGGATCTGTCAACGCAGCGCGTCACGCACGGTTCGTCCGGCCGCTGCCGGCGATGGCTACTCCGCGAGGAGCCGCGTGAAGGTCACCGCGTCGATGTTCGCGCCGCACACGACGAGCCCCACGCGCTTCCCGGCGAGGCGCTCGCGCAGCGGGCCGAGCAATGCAGCCGTGGTCGCGGCGCCGGCGGGCTCGACCGCGAGCTTGGCCTCGCGCTGGAGCAGCCGCATCGCGTCCCGGAGCGCGTCGTCGTTCACCAGGACGACCTCGTCCGTGTTGCGCCTGCAGAGCTCGAAGCTGTACGGCAGCGCGTACGGCGCTCCCAGGCTGTCGGCGATGGTGGCCACGCGCTCGATGCCGCGCGGCTCACCGGCTGCGAAGCTCCGATGCATCGAGTCCGCGCCCTGCGGCTCGACCCCGTACACTTCGCAGCGGGGATCCAGCAGCTTCACGGCGGAGGAGATGCCGGCGAGCAGGCCACCCCCGCCCACCGGGACCACCACGGCCTCGAGCCCCGGCGCCTGCATCATCAGCTCACGGCCCACCCCGGCGGTTCCGAGCGCCGTCAGGCGTCCGTCGTACGGGTGGATGAGGGTGCGCCCCTCGGTCCGTACCACCTCGTCGACCTGGGCGAAGCCTTCGTGCGCCGTCGGGGCGAACACCACCTCGGCGCCGTAGCGGCGGGTGAGCTCGACCCGGTACGGATTCGCGCTCGCGATCATCACGACCTTGGCGTGCGTGCCCGCGGTCCGGGCGGCCCACGCCACGGCGACGGCGTGGTTCCCGGCGCTGATGGCGGTGACCCCGCGCCGTCGGCCCTCCTCGTCGAGGGCGAGCACGTTGAGGAG
>DASPZP010000099.1:0-2352 GCA_035636195.1 Anaeromyxobacteraceae bacterium | reverse complement strand
GCGCGCCCGCGCCGCCGGCGTGGGACGGGTGGTCCTGATCGGCCTGTGGCGCGCCCCCGGCTCCTTCGGGAACGCGCTCGAGCTCGCCGCGCGCGAGCCCGGCTACTTCTCGGCGACCATCGGCATCCACCCGCACGAGTGCGCCCGCGTACCCGAGGAGGACTGGCGCGCGATGGAGACGCTCGCCGCCGACCCGCGCATCGTCGGGGTGGGGGAGACGGGGCTCGACTTCCACTACGACCTCTCGCCGCGCGAGGTGCAGGAGGCCTCCTTCCGGCGCTCGCTCGCCGCCGCCCGCGCCGCCCGGAAGCCGGTGGTGGTGCACGTGCGCGAGGCGGACGAGGCCTGCGCGCGCGTGCTCGCCGAAGAGGGCGTCCCGCCCGCAGGCGGTGTCATCCACTGCTTCACCGGGAACTGGGCGCGCGCGAAGGCGTACCTCGATCTCGGCCTCGACCTGTCCGTCGCGGGCGTCGTGACGTTCAAGACCGCCGAGGACCTGCGCGACGCGGTGCGGAGGACCCCGCGCGATCGCCTCCTCGTCGAGACCGACAGCCCGTTCCTCGCCCCGCTGCCCCACCGGGGCAAGCGCAACGAGCCCGCCTACGTGGCGAAGACGGCCGAGAAGGTGGCGGAGCTCTGGGGAACGACGGTGGAGGAGGTGGGTGAGGTGACCACCCGCAACGCCGCGCGGCTGTTCCGCCTGTCGTAGATCCAGGGGCACGTTCGTGCGTAGTAGAGGGCAGGAGGCTTCCATGCGCCCGCTCGCTGCCCTCGCTGCCCTCGCCGTGATCACCCCCCTGCTGGCCTTGGCTGCCCCGGAGCTGGAGGCGACCTCGCGAATCGACGGCGTGACCGTGTTCCGCTCCTCGGCCCGGATCGTCCGGACCCTGCGCGTCGAGGTCGACGCCGGCGCCACGCGCGTGGCGCTCCCTGGTCTTCCGGCCGAGCTCGACGACGATTCGATCCGCGTCGAGGGGCAGGGCGGGGGACGCGTCGAGATCCACGGTGTGACGGTCGAGCGCGTGCGGCGCGAGCGGGCCGTGGCGGCCGAGGCGCGGGCGGCCGAAGAGCGCCTGGAGGCACTGCAGGACGAGGATCGCGCGCTGCAGGATCGGATCAAGGCTGCGCAGGGGCGCGCCGCCTTCGTCGAGTCGCTCCGTTCCACCTACTCGGAGGAGCGCGCGCGCAACCTCGCCGTGCGCCCGCTCTCCGCGAAGGAGTGGGGGGAAGCCGTGACCTTCGTCGACTCTCAGCTCGCCGACGCGTCGGCGGCGGTGCGTCAGGCGGAAGCCGCCCGGCGCGAGCTGCGGCGCCGGATCGAGCAGGCGCGCGCCGCGCTCGATGCGCTCGCCGCGAAGCGGGGCGAGACCACGAAGCGCGTCGCGATCGACGTGACGGCCTCGCGCGCCGGCGCGATCGAGCTGACCGTCGCGTACTCCGTCCCCTCCGCAGGCTGGGAGCCGGTCTGGGACGTGCGGCTCGACGCGCCGCGGTCGAGCGTCGAGCTCGCCTTCTACGGCTCCGTCTGGCAGCGCACGGGCGAGGACTGGGGCGGCGTCCGGCTGGCCGTCTCCACCACCGTGCCAGGGCGCGCGCTCGCCGTCCCCGAGCTTTCGTCCCGCTGGCTGGACCGTGCCGTAGCCTCGCGCCCGGTCCCCCTGTCGCCGGCCCCAGCGGCGGCAGCGGAGCGCAAGGCGCTGCGATCGGCGCAGCCCGCCCCGCTGGCGGACGCGGCCGCCGAAGCGGAGCTCTTCGCCGCGCAGGAGCCGACGGCGACTGTGGAGGCGGGCCTGCTCGCCACCACCTTCACCGCGCCTGCCCGGGAGAGCGTCGATGGGGCGGGGCAGGCGCGGAAGATCGCGCTGGCGCGGTTCCCGCTCCACGCCGAGCTGGGCCGCACCTCGGCGCCGCGCCTCGACCGCGCGGCCTACCTCACCGCCAAGGTGGTGAACACGACCGGGTTCCCGATCCTGCCCGGGACGGCGGGCGTCTACGTGGGCGATCAGTTCGTCGGGCGGGCCGCCCTCCGCTCCACCCCGGCCGGCGGCGACCTGCAGCTCGCCTTCGGAGCCGACGACCGCGTCGAGATCGAGCGGCGGGTCCTCGAGCGCAAGCACGACACCTCGGGGCTGCTCGACAAGAAGGACGTGTGGCGGTACCGCGTCCGCATCGCCGTGAAGAGCCGCTGGGACGAGCCGGTCCGGCTGACGCTGCTCGATCTGGTTCCGGTCGCGCGCGACGCGTCGATCGAGCTGGCAGTGCTGGACGGCTCGACGCGCCCCACCCGCGAGGATCCGGAGCGGCCTGGGGTGCGGGTCTGGGAGCTCGAGCTGAAGCCGCGCCAGGAGCAGG
>DASPZP010000098.1:0-5364 GCA_035636195.1 Anaeromyxobacteraceae bacterium | reverse complement strand
GTAGACCTCGGTCGCATACCAGGTGGCGCGCTCGACCAGCGTCGCCGCCTCGCCCTTCGAGGTGAACGGCATGAGGAACGGGATGCGGAAGAGCAGGTGCGGCGCGATCCGCTGGATGTACCCGGAGTCGCGGCACGCGAGCTCGGTGACGTGCCGATCCGCCAGCATGTAGCGGATGCCGCCGTGGATCATCCCGGAGTTGGCGCCGCTCGCGCCGCAGGCCAGATCCGCCTTCTCGAGCAGGAGCACCGACAACCCGCGCATCGCCAGGTCCCGGGCGGTGCCGGTGCCGTTCACCCCGCCGCCGAGGACGATGACGTCGTAGTCAGGCACGTGGAGCGCCCCTCTCCCCTACCCTCTCCCCGTCTGCGGGGAGAGGGAGTACGGCTCTTCGCGGGGCTGATATCCCCGCCCCCTCCCCCTCCCAGGGGGAGGGCTGGGGAGAGGGTGGTTACCCCGACTTCGGCTCGTAGGTGCTCTTCACGTAGACGTCACGGAGCTGCCTCGCGTCGACGTCTCCCGGGGCCCCCGTCATCATATCCGTGCCCTTCTGCGTCTTCGGCCAGGCCACCACGTCGCGGAGGGACTCGGCCCCGGTGAGGAGCATGCAAAGCCGGTCCATGCCGAGCGCGATTCCGCCGTGCGGTGGGGCGCCCATCTTGAGGGCGTCGAGGAGGAACCCGAACTTGGAGCGCGCGTCCTCGTCGGAGATGCCCATCGCCTTGAAGACGCGGGCCTGCACCGCGGGATCGTGGAGCCGGATCGACCCGCCGCCGATCTCGAAGCCATTCAGCACGAGGTCGTAGCGCCAGCAGTAGACGCGCCCGGGGTCGGTCTCGAGGTACGGCAGATCCTGGTCGCGAGGCCGGGTGAAGGCGTGATGTGCAGCGGCCCAGACGCCTGCCTCCTCGTCGAACTCGAAGAGCGGCGGGTCGACCACCCACAGGAAGCGCCAGTTGCCGCCCGACCCGTACTCCGGGATGAGGCCGTGCTTCTTGGCGAGGTGGACGCGCAGGTTCGCCATCACCGTCTGCACGGTGGAGGGCTTGCCGAACTGGAACAGGACGAGGTCGTTCGGCTGCACCCCCACCGCGGCGTTGATGGCCGCGCGGAGCTCGGGGGTGATGGTCTTCGCGAGCGGCGACTGGGTCCACTCGCCGCCCTCGCCCACCTTCGCGCGGGCGAGGCCCTTCGCGCCCATCCCCTTCACGTACTCCTCGAGCTTGTCGATCTCGGTGCGCGAGAACGCCAGCGCGGACGGCACCCGCATCGCCTTCACGATGCCGCCGGTCTCGACCGCGTCCTTCAGCATCGGCACCCCGCCCCCGCCGTGCTGCTTCACGAGCGCGGTGAGGTCGGTGTGGGGCATGTCGAAGCGGAGGTCGGGCTTGTCGTTGCCGTACTTCTGCATCGATTCATCGAACGGCATGCGCTGGAAGGGGCGCGGGATGTCCACCCCGAGCACCTCCTTCCACAGCTTGACGATGAGCCCCTCCATCACCTCGAACACGTCGTTCTGCTCGACGAAGCTCATCTCGACGTCGATCTGGGTGAACTCGGGCTGGCGGTCGAGGCGCAGGTCCTCATCGCGGAAGCAGCGGACGATCTGGAAGTACCGGTCGAAACCGGCGATCATGTAGAGCTGCTTGAAGAGCTGCGGGCTCTCGGCGAGCGCGTAGAACTTGCCCGGGTTGAGCCGCGACGGGACGAGGAAGTTCCGCGCGCCCCCGGGCGTGTACTTCACCATGAAGGGCGTCTCGAGCTCGAGGAAACGCTGTTCGGTGAAGTAGTTCCGGGTGAGGTGGTTCACCCGCGCACGCGTCATGAGGGCCTTCTGCAGCGGCGCCCGGCGCAGGTCGAGGTACCGGTACTGGAGCCGCTTCTCCTCGCCCGTGTCGATCTTGTCGTCGATCTGGAACGGGGTCGGCTCGGAGCGGTTGAAGATCTCCAGGTCGGTGGCGTGCACCTCGATCTCGCCGGTGCGGAGCTTCGAATTGACGTTCGCCCCTCGCGAGACGACCTTGCCGCGGACGCCCACGCAGTACTCGAGGCGGAGCTGTCCGGCCAGCTCGTGCACCTCCGGCCGGACGTCCTCCTCGAAGACCACCTGGGTGAGCCCTTCACGGTCGCGCAGATCGATGAAGACCGCCCCGCCGTGGTCGCGCCGGTTCGCTACCCAGCCGAAGAGGACGACCTCCCGGCCGAGCTGCTCCTTGGATAGTTCACCGCAAGTATGGGTGCGCTTGAGCTCCGTGATGAAGCGGGACAATCGTACCTCCGAGGGTGAGTGAGGCAGCTAACACTCGCGAACGCGATGCGTCAAGGCGGGCGATGCGCCGCTCGGCCGTCCTCGCCGGGGGCGCACCAGATGGTCATGGCGCTTTCGTTCTTACAGCACCCCGGCGGGAAAAATGACATGCCGCGTGCCCGGCCGCCGGGTGACCGCTCGTGGATCGCAGGCGTGCACGCGTGGCCTCCTCATTGCACGGAGAAAAGGGACCGGCGGGAGGGGCGAATGCAGACGAAGGGCGACGATTCGACGTTCGATCCGATCTGCGGGAGGCGCGTGGATCCGGCCGGCTCGCAGAACCTCGAGTACAAGAAGCGCAAGTACTTCTTCTGTTCCGGGAACTGCAAGGAGCGCTTCGAACGTCAGGCCGAGCGCCACCGCGTCCAGGATCTCGCCCGCATGGGCGCGTTGTTTGCGAACCGGAAGGTCCATTGGGGCGTGGCCTGACAGCGCGACACCTCACCCCGACCGTTCTCCCCGGGCAGGGAAAGGGAGGCTTCAGGTCGAGCGAAGATCGCGGATCTTGAGCTGAAGCCGCCGAGCGCCGTCCCAGTCGTCGAAGCCGAGCGTCACCGCCGCCTCGATCTCGCCCTCGCAGAGGCCGAGGCGGTCACCCATCGAGAACCCGATCGCGTCCACCCCGGCCGCGAAGCCCAGCTTGAGGTGCGCGCCGCCCGCTCCGACGGTGCGGGCGCGGCGAGGCCGGCCTCGCACCGCGAACAGGGGCTCGGGGTGCCCTGCCCCATAGGGCGCCAGCCGCTCCAGCGCCTCGGCAGATCTCTCGCAGACCGCCTCGGCGAGGAGCCGTCCCTCGATGCGGCAGCGAGGCACGAGATCTTCGTCGGTGAGTTGCTCCCGCGCGTGGGCCTCGAAGGCCTCCCGGAAGGCGGGGAGCGCCGCGGGGTCGAGGGTGACGCCGGCCGCGTGCTGGTGCCCGCCGAAGCGGGTGAGGTGCGGGGCGCACTGCGCGAGGGCGTCGTACAGGTGGAACCCCTCGATGCTGCGTCCGCTCCCTTTCCCCACGCCGTTCGCGACCCCGACCAGCACCGCCGGGCGGTGGAAGCGCTCCACCACCCGCGAGGCGACAATGCCGATGACGCCGGGGTGCCAGCTGTCTCGCGAGAGCACCAGGCCGCGCGCACCGCCCGCCACCCGCTCCTCTGCCTGCGCGAGGGCCTGACCCAGGATCTCGCGTTCGATCTCCTGGCGGGACCGATTCTCGCGATCGAGCTCCTCAGCCAGCGCCGCCGCCTCTGACTCGTCGCGGGTGAGCAACAGCCGCACCCCACGGGATGCGTCGTCGAGGCGGCCGGCCGCGTTGAGGCGAGGGCCCAGCCGGAAGCCGATCTGACCCGCGGTGACGGCGGCTCCTTCGGCGAGCCCCGCCACCCGCTTCAGCGCCCGCAGCCCGGGCCTGCCCGTCCGCGCCACCTCTTCCAGGCCCCAGCGCACGAGCACGCGGTTCACGCCCGTGAGCGGCACCACGTCCGCGACGGTCCCCAGGGCGACGAGGTCGAGCGCCTGGCGCAGATTGGGCTCGGGCCGCTCGCCGCCGAACCGCCCGGCCTCGCGCAGCCGCTTGCGGAGTGCCATCGCCAGGCAGAAGGTGACGCCGACGGCGGCGAGTGGCTTGTACGGGTAGCCGCAACCGGGCTGGTGCGGGTTCAGGATGGCGGTGGCGGCGGGCAGCTCGACCGGGACGGTATGGTGGTCAACCACCACGGCCTCGACTCCCAGGTCGGCGGCGGCGCGCACCTCCGCCACGCTCGTGATGCCGCAGTCGAGCGAGACGAGGAGCCGCGCGCCCTCGCCGGCCAGCCGCCGCACCGCCTCGGTGTTGAGGCCATAGCCCTCCACCAGGCGGTGGGGCACGTACGTCACGACCTCCGCGCCCGCCGCCCGCAAGAAGCCGGCCAGGAGCGCGGTCGACGTGATGCCGTCCACGTCGTAGTCGCCATAGAGGGCGATGCGCTCGCCGCCCGTGATGGCGCGCATGAGCCGCTCCACGGCCGCGGCCATGCCTTTCATGAGGAACGGGTCAGGCAGTTCGGTGAGGCGCGCCTGCAGGAAGCGCTCCGCGTCGACCGGATCCCCGAGCCCGCGACAGGCGAGCACCCGCGCCGCCAGCGGCTCCAGCCCCAGCTCGCGCGCGAGCCTTCCGGCCGCCGCCTCGTCACACTCCACTTCGACCCAGCGTCGCGCTAACACGAATGGTCAAGTAGCACGGTGCCCTGACAGTCGGGCGACCTCGACCTCGACCGCGACCGCGGATTACGCGCGCACGCCAGCCGACACCCGAGCGGCGCTTCGTCCTAGAATGCGGCCCGCCACCCACAAGGAGCTCGCATGCGCATTCGTCTGCTCGCCGTGTCCCTCGCCCTCCTCGCTGCCTGCGGCATCTCGAAGGAGGAGTTCGCCGCCCAAGAGCGCGACGCCCAGCAGTTCAAGGAGCGCTACCAGGGCGAGGCCGACAAGACCGCCTCCCTGGAGCGCAAGGTCACCGAGCAGGACGAGAAGCTCACGGCGCTGCAGCAGAAGCTGACCGTGCGCGACCAGGAGATCGCCCAGCTCAAGACGGCCGCGCTCAAGCTCGAGGAGGAGAAGGGCGCGCTGGTGGCGAAGAGCGCGCAGTTCGAGCAGCTCACCTCCTCGCTGCAGAACCAGATCCAGAGCGGCCAGGTCGAGATCTCCGAGCTGCGCGGGAAGATGACGGTCAAGCTGAAGGACAAGGTGCTGTTCGCGTCCGGTTCCACCGCCCTCGGCAAGGAGGGGCGCGCCGCCCTCGATGCGGTCGCGGAGGCGTTCAAGGACCTGAAGGGCAAGAACGTCCTCGTCGCCGGTTACACGGACGATATCCCCACCGGCACGCGGGCGGGCTTCAAGGACAACTGGGATCTCTCGGCAGGCCGGGCGGTGACCGTCGTCCGCTACCTGCAGTCGAAGGGCGTCTCCCCCGGCATCCTCGGGGCGCTCGGGTTCTCCGAGTACCGCCCGCTGGCGGGCAACGACTCGGGTGAGGGCCGCAGCCAGAACCGGCGCATCGAGATCGCGCTCACGGCCGCAGACGAGCCGCC
>DASPZP010000097.1:0-27933 GCA_035636195.1 Anaeromyxobacteraceae bacterium | reverse complement strand
CACCGGGGTAGCGCCGTGCTGGGGCGAGCACTTCAGCTCGGCGAGGAGCTCGAGGCCGTCCCCGTCCGGCAAGAGCACGTCGAGCACCACCAGCGCGAAGCGCGCGGCCGAGAGCGCGTGGCGGGCGGCGGCCAGATCGGCGCACAGCACCGGCCGGAAGCCCCCCGCCAGGAACGCCTCCTCGAGGTCCATCCGGACGGTGAGGCTGTCGTCGACGATGAGGACCTGCCTCATGCCAGGCCTCGCGCCAGGCGAGCAGCCTCGAGCAGCGCCGGACCGATCTCCTGCACCGGCAGCACGCGCTCGGCGGCGCCGAGCAGGATGGCCTCGCGTGGCATGCCGAACACCACCGAGCTCGCCTCGTCCTGCGCCACCGTGGCCGCGCCGGCCCGGCGCATGGCGAGCAGCCCCTCCGCGCCGTCGCGGCCCATCCCGGTGAGCAGGCAGCCGAGCGCGGCCGCGCCGACGTCGCGGGCCAGCGCGTGGAAGAGCACGTCGACCGACGGCCGGCAGCTGTGGCGCTCCGGACCGCCGTCGAGGCGGAGCAGCCCGCGCTCGACCACCAGGTGCCGTCCGGGCGGCGCCATGAGCACCGTCGCGTCGCGCGCCGCGAGCGGCTCGCCTTCACGCGCGTAGCGCACGCGGACGGAGAGCTGGGCGTCGAGCCACTCCGCGAACGCCGTGCCGAAGGGCTCGTTGATGTGGATGACGAGCAGCACCGGGAGCGGGTAGTCGCGCGGCAACGCGCGCAGGATCTGGACCACCGCCCCCGGCGAGCCGGTCGAGCCGCCCAGCGCGACGACCCTCACCGCCGGCGCCGCGGCCGTCCGGAGAGGCAGGGCCGGCGCCGGCGTGCTCTGGGCCCGGCCGCCGCCGAGCCGAGCGCGGAGGTGCGTGATGACCTTGATCCGCGAGATGAGCTTCACCGTGGCGCGCAGGCGCTCTTCCCAGGCGTGGTCGCGCTCGTCGCCGCGCGGCTTGTCGAGCACGTCGATGGCGCCCGCCGCCAGCGCGTCGTAGGTGCGGTAGAGCTCGCCGCGGTTCGTGGAGGAGGACACGACCAGGATCGGCGTCGGGCAGTAGGCCATGATGTGCTCGGCCGCCGCCACCCCGGACATGATGGGCATCATCATGTCGAGCGTCACCACGTCCGGCCGCAGCTGCTCGCACAGCTCGATGCCCTGCTTGCCGTCCTCGGCCTCCCCCACCACCTCGAGCCCGGGGTCGGCGGAGAGCACCTCCACCAGGCGCTTGCGGATGGTGAGGGAGTCCTCGACGACCAGGATGCGAATGGTCTTCTTCACCCGAGCAGCTCCTCGATGGTCGCGAGCAGGCGCTTCTGATCGAACTCCCCCTTCACGATGTAGGCGCTCGCGCCGGCGTCGAGGCCGCGCTGCCGATCCTCCGGGGCGCCGCGCGAGGTGACGAGGATGGCCGGGGTGGAGGAGGCGCCTGCGTCGGCGCGCGTCGTGCGCACGAAGTCGTAACCATCCATCCCGGGCATCTCCACGTCCACCACGAACAGGCCGAAGCGGCGCCGGCGGCAGCGCTCCAGCGCATCCTCGGCCGAGACGGCCAGCTCGACCTCGTAGCCAGCGGACTCGAGGATGCTCTGCTCCAGCATGCGGGTGGTGAGGGAATCGTCCACCACCAGGATGGGATGGCGCGGCGGTCGCGGCGCGTCCTCGGCTCGCCGGGTACCCCGGCTGGCGGCCTCCACCAGGCCGGCCGGATCGAGCACGAGGCCCGGCTGACCCTCGGCGTCGAGGGCCGCGCCGAGGATGGCGGCGTCCGCCCGTACGTGCGCGGGGAGCGGCCGCACCACGAGATCGCAGGTGCCGAGGAGCCGATCGGCGCCGAGCACCGCGCGGCGCGCGCCGTTCCGCACCACCACCGCCGACCAGGGTCGCCGTCCGTGCGCCGGAGCGCCCGGCGCGAGCAGGGTGGCGAGAGGGAGGAAGGGCAGCACCTCGCCCCCGAGCGACAGTCCTGCCCCCGCGGCCGAGCTGTCCAACCCATCGGGCGTGAGGAACAGCGTCTGCTCGACGGCGTCGATCGGCAGCGCGGCCATCACCCCCCCCGCCTCGAGGCGGAGCGCGGTCAGGGCCGAGAGCGAGACCGGCACCTCCAGCTCGACGGTGGTGCCGTGACCAGCCTCGCTGTGCACGCTCGCCTCGGCCTGCAGCCGGCTCGCCACGTCCCGCAGGACGTCGAGCCCGACGCCGCGTCCCGACACCGCGTTGACCTCGGGGCTGGTGGAGATCCCGCCGCGGAGCAGGAGCGCCGAGAGCGCGGTCGCATCGGGCGCGGGCGCCGCCGCGTCGAGGAGCCCCTTGCGGATGGCCGCGGCGCGCACCGCCGGGACGTCGACGCCGCGCCCGTCGTCGCGGCAGCGAAACGCCACCTTGCGACCGCGCCGCTCCACCTCGAGCCGCACCCGCCCCGCGGCGGGCTTGCCGGCCGCGACGCGCGTCGCGGCCGGCTCGATGCCGTGGGCGACGGCGTTCCTCACCACGTGCAGGAGCGCGTCGCGCACCGCCGCGAGCACGTTCGTCTCCACCCGCACGTCGCCGCCGAACACCTCGAAGAGCGCCTCGCGCCCGAGCGACCGGGCGGCGTCGCGGACTGCCCGCGCCAGCGGCGCCGCCAGGGCGCGCGCCGGCAGCAGGCGCAGCCGGTCGGCGGAGCTGCGCACCTGCCCGATCTCGAGCTCGCTCAGGTCGGCGTGGTCGGCGGCCGCGCGCTGGGTGGCGTCGAGCGTGCGCCGCAGCTCCTCGACGAGCGGCCGCAGCCGCGCCGCCGCCGGCGCGGCCTCCCCGTCGCCGCGCCTGGCCGAGAGCTGCTCGGCGAGGGCCCGCACCACCCCCTGGGCATGGTCGAGCTGGCGCAGGTGCCGCCGGACCGCCGAGACCTGGATGCTCGCCTCCAGCGCGGAGCCGAGCAGCGCGTCGAGCTCCTGCACGTCGACGCGGACGCTCTGGTACTGCTCACTCGCGGCGGCTGCCGGGGCGAGGGTCTCGCCGGCGGGCGCCTCCGGGGCAGGCGCCCGCGCCGGCGGTGGAGGCTCGAGCGCCGCCACCCGCTCGGCCATTCCGTCGAGGCCGCGCAGGAGCGCGTCGATGGTCTCGCGCCGCACGGGCGGTGCGGTGTCGTCCCGGTGGGCGGACAGCGCGTCCTCCGCGGCGTGGGCGAGGTCGCCGATGGCCGGCTGCTGCACCACCCGCGCCGCGCCCTTCAGCGTGTGGGCGAGCCGGAGCAGGCGGGCCACGAGCGCCCGGTCGTCCGGCGCGCGCTCCAGATCGAGGACGCCGCGCGAGAGCCCGTCGAGGAGCTCGCGCGCCTCGATGCGGAAGTAACGGTAGCGATCCTTCGCCGTCATCCTCTACGCGGCCTTTTGCGACTGGACGAGGCGGGCCAGGTCGCGGGACATGCTGGCGAGCTGGGAGGCGGTCTGCAGCGACTGGCCGGAGCTCGCCTCCGCCTCGCGGGTGGCCTGCGCCACGTTCGAGATGGCGAGGTTCACCTGCTCGACGGCGGTGGTCTGCTGCTTCGTCGAGAGCTCGATCTCGCGGGCCGCATCGGTGGTGGTGGCCACCAGGCGGGCGATCTGGCCGAAGGCGGCGGCGACCTCGCTGAAGTGGCGCGCCCCCACCTCGACCGACTTCGAGCCGCTCTCGGTGGCCATGACGGTGGTGTTCACTGCCGAGCGCACCTCGTCGATGAGGGTTCGGATGTCCTTCGTCGAGCCGCCCACCCGATCGGCGAGCTTGCGGATCTCCTCCGCCACCACCGCGAAGCGGCGCCCGGCCTCGCCCGCGCCGGCCGCCTCGATGGTGGCGTTGATGGCGAGGATGTTGGTCTGCTCCGCCAGCTCGTTGATGATCTCGAGGATCCCCCCGATCTGCTGCGACTTCCGGCCGAGGTCCAGCATGTGGTTCACGATGAGCTCGACCTGGCGACGGATGCTCCCCACCGAGTCCTGGCTGCGCTGGACGGTCTCGTCACCGGCCCGCGCCGCGCCGGCGGTCTCGGCGGCGATGCCGGCCACCGCCCGGGCGCTCTCGGCGATCTGGCGCGAGGTCGCGAGCAGCTCGCTGATGGTGGTGGTGATCTCGGACATGGCGGTCGCCTGCTGCTTGGCGCCGGTCGCCTGCTGGCCGGCGGCCGCCTGCAGCTCGGCCGACGAGCTCTGGACGTGCCGCACTGCGTTCGAGATCTGGCGGCTCAGCGCCCGGGCGAGGAAGTAGGCCAGCGAGACCGCGAGCAGGATCATGAGCGCGGCGAGCGCGATGACGAGCCGGGCCGCCCTCGAGGCCGCGTCGGTCGCGGCCTGCCGCCCCTCGTCGAGGTGCCTCTGCTCCGCCGCGAGGAACTGATCGATCGAGCGGTTGAGCTGATCGCGGAGCGGACGAACCTCCTTCTCGATCTGGAGGCCGCTCGCCTCGACCGAGGCGCCTCCGCTCTTCGCGATGACCGCCTCGACCGAGCGGTTGTGCGCCTCCTCGGCCTCGTCCACCGCCTTCAAGAGCGCCCGCTCCTGGTCGGTCTGCGCCTCGCTGCGCAGCGTTTCAATGACCTCGCGCATCTCCCGGCGCGTCGCCCGCAGCGCGTCGCGGTACCCACCGTCCTTCGTCATCAGGAACGCACGGGCGTCGTTCGCCTTCCTGAAGCTGAGCGTGTTGAGCCGCTCGGCGAGCGCCATTCGGCGCGCGTCCACGTTGATGACCTCGTCTTTGCTGGCGACGACGTCGCGCAGCGCGACGACCGCGACCGCAGCCACCGCGAGGGCGAAGAGCACCAGCAGCGCGAACGCGCCGGCCAGCTTCTGCGAGAACGTGAACCTGCTTTCCATGAGACCTCGCTCGATCAGGGACGGTGGATGGCCATCAACAAATCCGGGATGCTGACGACGGGGCGAACCCGGCCGTCCAGGTGCACGAGCTCGCGCAGCGCCGGGCGCGCCGCCCCGCTGACGGCCGGCTCCAGCGCTTCGGGCGCCACCCGCACGTGCGCCTCGAAGGCCGTGAACGCGAGGGCGAGCCGCTCCTCGCCGCAGAGGAGCATCCAGCGCGGCGGCTCTGCGCCGTCAGGGAGCCCCAGGAGCCGCGAGAGCGCGTAGACCGGCAGCACCGCGCCGCGCCAGCCCGTCACCCCCAGCACCTCCGGGCGGCGGCTCGGCAGCGCCACCACCCGTGGGAGGCGCTGCAGCCCGGCGGTCTCCAGCGCCCGGACGGCCAGCGGCTCCCCGCCCGCGCGGAGCGCGAGCAACGGCACCTCGAGCCGCCGTGCGCCGCTGGGCGCGACCGCGAACACGGCGTCGAAGGCCCGGCGCAGCTCGTCGAGGGTGGAGGCGCTCACGGCGTGCCTTCACACTTCCGCAGCTCGGCCCGGCACAGCGTGAGGAGCGCCTCCCGGGTGAAGCCGCCGCCCAGCAGGAGGACGCGGGAGGCGTCCTCGGCGGAGAGGAGCACGAGCGCCCGCGACAGCTCGCGGCCGGCGGTCTCGCGGTCGCCGGCGCGCTGGGCGAGCAGGCCGAGGTGGAGGTGGGGCATGGCGAAGGTGGCGTCGAGGTAGAGCGCGTAGTGATCGTGGTCGGCCGCGCCGGCCAGGTCCCGGGCGTGCTCGCGGCAGAGCGCCTTCACGTAATGCGCCTCGGCGTTGAGCTCGTCGAGCGCCAGGATGCGGGCGCAGACGTCCTCGGCGGCGGCGGGGTCGCCGCTGCTCGTCAGCACGACCGCCCGCAGGAGCAACGCGTCGGTGTCTCGCTCGGCGTCGAGCGGCGTGGCACGCAGGAGCGACAGCGCCTCGGCGAAGCGCTCCTGCCGGGTGAGGTCGTGGGCGCGGGCGAGCAGGGCCCCCGGATCCGGCGACGGAGTGGCCGGGGCAGGCACGAGCGCCCGCGCTGGCGCGGAACGGCCGGCGAGCGCTGCGATTCGCTCCGACGCGGCCTCGATGGTGGCGAGCCAACCATCGCGAGCGGGATCCACAGCCGGGACAGCCGGGACCGGCGCGCCGTGCCTCGGGAGCGTGGGCGGCGGTTCGGCCGGCGCGCCCTCCTCGCGCAGCTGATAGTAAAACGTCCCGTGGGAGTGGCGGAGGTGGAAGCGGTTGGAGGTGCCGCGCAAGGTCTCGGCGTGGCCGAGGAAGAGGTACCCGCCGGGCGCGAGCGACGTCGCGATGCAGTCGATCACGCGGCGGGTGACCTCGGGCGCGAAGTACATGGTGACGTTGCGGCAGAACACGACGTCGAGGGCGGCGGGCGCCCACGCCGCCAGGGCGTCGTCGACGAGGTTCCGCTGCTCGAAGGATACCATCTCGCGCACCTCCGGGCGGACGCGAAGCTCGCGCCCGCTCGCCTCGAAGAAGCGCTGGCGCAGCCCGGGCTCGGTCTGCCGGAGGGACCACGGCCCGTAGCGACCGCCCCTCGCCTTGGAGATGGCGAGCGGATTCAGGTCGATGCCACGGACCTCGACGTCCCAGCCGCGCAGCGCCGGGAGGTCGCGCGTCACCATGGCGAGCGTGTACGCCTCCTCGCCGGAGGAGCAGCCCGCGGACAGCAGGCGCAGCCGCCGCTCGCCCTGCCGCGCAGCGATCCGGTCGGGCAAGACCGCCTCTGCGAGGGCCTGGAGGTCGTTCGTGTTGCGGAAGAAGTAGGTCTCTCCCACCGTCAATCGCTCGGCCAGGTACGCCACCTCGTCCGGGTGGCGAGCGTCGATGCGCGCCAGCCAGGCGTCGAAGGAGAGGTCGAGCGCGCCGAGACGCTTCGCGGCGACGGTGCCCAGGAGGTCGAGCTTGCCGTCCTCGAACTGCAGCCCCAGCCGCCGCACCAAGGCGCGGCGGAGCGCCTCCAGCTGGGCAGGTGCGAGGTGAGCGTGCATCAGGGGACCGTCTCGCGCTGGAGCGCCTCGAAGACGCCCTCCGGGACGAGGCGGCTCGCCTCCAGCACCAGCGCGAGCTCGGCGTCATGAACGCGGAGCTCGGCCAGCGCACCCCGCGCCGCGCCGGCGACGAGCGGTGCGATGGCGGCGCCGGGAGGCAGCGCTCGGATCCCGATGACTGAATCGACGGCGAGCGCGGCGGCTCGGGCGCCGCACCTCACCATCACCCAGCGATGCGTGGACGACGCGCCCGGCACGCCCCCGACGAGCACGGCCAGATCGATCACCGGCACGGGCGCACCCCGCACCACCGCTATCCCCGAGACCCCGGCCGGAGCACCGGCGAGCGGACGGAGGGGGAGCGGGCGCAGGGTCTCGAGGACGGCGCCCACGGGGAGCGCGCACAGGTGAGGGCCCGCCCGCACCAGGACCGCCAGCTCGCTCGAGGCCTGCTCCATCACACCTCCCGAGGGTGTGATAGGCGAGCGACCCGCCTGGCTGCAAGAGCGATCCCGAGCGGGGCTGCCAGGCGGGCAGGGCCGCGGTTACCCTCGCCCGCGCAGGAACAGGGCGCCCATCGGTGGGAGCGTCAGCACCACCGACCAGCGCCGGCCATGCGCGCCGACCGGCGCCGCCTCGACGCCACCGAGGTTGCCGAAGCCCCACCCGCCGTACGGGGTCGCGTCACTGTTCAGCACCTCCTCCCACGCGCCGCCCCGAGGTACGCCCACCCGGTAGTTGGGGCGAGCCACCGGCGTGAAGTTGAGCACCACCACGAGGTCGGCGTCGCCCCGACCCCCGCGGCGAAGCAGCGAGAGCACGCTCGAGTCGGCGTCGGTGCAGTCGATCCACTCGAAGCCGCCCGGATCGAAGTCGCGTTCGTGCAGGGCCGGCTCGGACTGCAGGAGGCGATTGAGGTCCCGGACCCAGCTCCGGACGCCCTCGTGCGCCGGCAGTCCGCGCAGGTGCCAGTCGAGGCTCCGCTCGTGGCTCCACTCCTGCCACTGCGCGAGCTCCCCGCCCATGAAGAGGAGCTTCTTGCCCGGCTGTGCCCACATGTCCGCGAAGAGCAGGCGCAGGCCCGCGAACTTCTGCTGGTCGTCCCCCCACATCTTCTGGAGGAGCGAGCCCTTTTCGTGCACCACCTCGTCGTGCGAGAGCGACAGGACGAAGTTCTCGGAGAAGGCGTACATCATCCGGAAGGTGATCTCGCCGTGGTGGAACTTCCGGAAGATGGGGTCCTGGCGCATGAACTCGAGCGTGTCGTGCATCCAGCCCATGTCCCACTTCATGCCGAAGCCGAGGCCGCCGAGGTAGGTGGGGCGCGACACCATGGGCCAGGAGGTCGACTCCTCGGCGATGGTCTGCACGTCGGGGTGCTCCTGGAAGACCACCTCGTTCAGCTTGCGGAGGAAGGAGATGGACTCGAGGTTCTCCCGCCCGCCGAACTGGTTCGGGATCCACTCACCTTCCCTGCGCGAGTAATCGAGGTAGAGCATCGAGGCGACGGCGTCGACGCGCAGCCCATCGGCGTGGAAGACGTCGAGCCAGTAGAGGGCGCTCGAGAGGAGGAAGCTCTTCACCTCGTTCCGGCCGCAGTTGAAGATGTAGCTGTCCCAGTCCTTGTGGTGCCCCTGGCGCGGGTCGGCGTGCTCGAAGAGGTGCGTGCCGTCGAAGTAGGCGAGGCCGTGCTCGTCGGTGGGGAAGTGCGACGGCACCCAGTCCAGGATGACGCCGACACCGCGCTGGTGCAGGACGTCGACGAGGTACATGAAGTCCTGCGCCGTGCCGTAGCGGCTCGTCGGCGCGAAGTACCCCGTGCACTGGTAGCCCCAGGAGCCGTAGAACGGGTGCTCCATGATGGGGAGCAGCTCGACGTGGGTGAAGCCCATCTCGCACACGTAGTCGGCGAGCGGCGCCGCCAGCTCCCGGTAGCTGAGCGGGCGGTTCTCCTCCTCGGGCACCCGGCGCCACGAGCCGAGGTGCAGCTCGTAGACGCTCGTCGGGCTCTCTAGAGCGTTGCGCCCGGCGCGCCGCCTCATCCACTCGGAGTCGTTCCACTGGTAGTCGAGATCCCACACCACCGAGCCCGTGCGTGGAGGGACCTCCTGCCGCACGGCGAACGGGTCGGACTTGTCGACGGCGTACCCGCCGACCCGCGAGCGCAGGTGGTACTTGTAGACAGCGCCCTTCTCCAGGGCGGGCACGAACCCCTGCCAGACACCGGAGGGCCCGAGGGACCGGAGCGGGTGACTGTCCTGGTGCCAGCCGTTGAAGTCGCCCATGACCGAGACGCGCTCGGCGTTGGGTGCCCAGACCGCGAACGAGACGCCGGCGACTCCGCCCACCACCGCCCGGTGGGATCCGAGCGAGCGGTAGGCGCGGTAGTTCGTGCCCTCGCTCCACAGGTGCAGGTCCTGGTCGGTCGGCCCATTGACGTACAGCACGCTCGGCGGCCCCGGCAGCGGCGTCGCCGCCGGGCGCTCCTCGTCCCCCGCCGGACGCTTCTTCCCCTTCACGTCGCCCTCCCCTTCACCGGCCGTCCCGGACCCGAGCTGCTCCGCGATGCCTCGCAGCGGCAGCGTAACCCAGTCCGGACGGTTGTTGAGCTCGTAGGCGAGCTCGTAGATCGCCTTCTCGACCAGGAACAGGTCCAGGAGGCGCCGCAGCTCGAGCGGGTTCGCCGGCAGGAAGGCGGCGCCGCGCGCCGTCCCGAGATAGGCGCGCAGGAAGGCCGCCGCCACGCAGCGGTACCAGGCGCGCGCCGTCCCCTCCTGCGCCCCGGGCGACTCGGCCAGCCCCTGGTACGCCGCGTAGTGGAAGCTCCTCAGCATCCCAGCCACGTCGGCGAGCGGCGACCGCTTGGCGCGGCGGGCCGCGAGCGGGCGCGCCGGCTCCCCCTCGAAGTCGATGACCACGAAGTCGCGGCCCGTCCACAGGACCTGGCCGAGGTGGTAGTCGCCGTGGGTGCGCGCCCGCAGCGCTCCGAGCGGCTCCGCGAGCACCCAGGCGATGCTGCGGGTGAGCTCGCCCTCCCGCTCCAGGAACACCTCGGCCTGCGCGCGCGCGGAGGGAGGCAGCGCGTCCCGCCGCCTCTGCAGGAGCGCGAAGGTGCGGCGGACGAGCTCCGCCACGCCGTCGTGGAGGGCCCGCCGGTCGGCGGCGCTGTACGGCTCGGGCGCGAAGTCGGCCGGCGCACGCGGCCCGGAGAGCGCCAGGTGCAGCTCGGCGCTGCGACGGCCGAGGAGCGACGCCGCGTCGAGGTAGCTCGCAGCGAGCTCGCGCGCGCCGGGGGGCGGCGAGGCGGCGAGGTCGAGCAGGTGGCCCGACGGGAAGGGCGGGGGCGGCTCGCCGGCCGTCCGCGCCAGGGCCTCCCGCACCGCGCCCAGCGTGAACGTCCAGGCGTCGCCCTGGTTCGGGACGTAAGCCTGAAGGATGGCGATCGCCATCGGCTCGCCGCCGCTCGGGTGGTACTCGATCGCCCCCAGCACGGGCGGCGCGTGCGGGAAGCGGGCGACGCCGGTCAGGAAGGCGCCCAGCTCCAGCTCCGGGTTTTGCCCCGGCTCGGTCTTCCGGAACAGCTTCAAGACGGCGTGCTCGCCGAAGCGGATGGAGGTGTTGCTCTGTTCGCCGGTGAACGGCCGCGGCTCGAGCGCGGCGAGGTCGGGCGCCAGCCGGGCGAAGGCGTCGGTGTGCCAGGCGACGAGC
The DNA here is from genome assembly GCA_035636195.1 of Anaeromyxobacteraceae bacterium. GTDB lineage: Bacteria > Myxococcota > Myxococcia > Myxococcales > Anaeromyxobacteraceae > Anaeromyxobacter_A. The sequence goes on along the minus strand of DASPZP010000097.1, from coordinate 17,347 downwards.
GCGCCGCCCGCTCCGTCGATCCGCCGACCCTGGGCGACCGCGTCGAGGAGCGCGTGCGCGAAGGCCGGCTCGCGCTCGGCGGCGTAGAGGACGCCGCGCTCGCCACCCGCCACGAGCTCGGTCAGCTCGGCGGCTGGCAGCGCGCGCCGCACCTGCTCGCCCCGTTCGCCGGTGGCGAAGGCGAGCGGCACGGCGTAGGTCTCGGCTTCTCCCTCGAGGTACGCGACGCGCAAGAGCGCGAAGCGCGCCTCGCGCGAGCCATCCGGCAGCGGCACCGCGTCGAGGAGCTCCACCCGCGCGATGCTGCGGGCCTTCCCCCCGAACCAGCGCCGGGCGGCGAGGTAGCCCGGCAAGGCGGGTTCGAGGGCGCGACGCCAGCTCGCGTCGAAGGGGTCCACCCGGCCTCGCGGCGCGCCAGGCGGCCCCGGGCGCGCGGCCGCCGCGCTCCTCTTCGTCTCGCGCTTGCGCGCCATCGGGCCTCTCTTCCTACAGGAAGTAGTCGAAGTCGCGCTCGGTCCGGAGGCGCCGGCGGATGCGGAAGATCTGCGCCGGCGCGGCGCGCGGGTCGATCTCGACGTAGTTCCGGCCGCCGCGCCAGAAGTAACGCCCGCCGCCGAGGAGGTCGTGCACCTGGTAGGGCTCCCCCGGCGCGATGCCGAGCGGCTCGAGCGGCAGCTCCAGCCAGCCCGACTGCACGTGGTGCGGATCGAGGTTCACCACCACGAGCACCGCGTCCGACCGGTCCTCGGTGGACTTCGAGTACGCGAGGAGCTGCTCGTTGTCGATGCGGTGGAAGGCGAGGGTATCGTTCGCGTGCAGCGCCGGGTGGTCGCGCCGGATGCGGTTCACCCGGCCGATGAAGTCGCGCAGGCTGTCCGCCTCGAGGTCCCAGTACCTCACCTCGTACTTCTCCGAGTCGAGGTACTCCTCGGAGCCAGCCTCGCGCGCGCGCGCCTCCATCAGCTCGAAGGCAGGGCCATAGATGCCGTAGCTGGCGGAGAGGGTCGCGGCGAGGACGAGCCGCGCCTGGAACATGGCCCGGCCGCCCCACTGCAAGTGCTCCGGGAGGATGTCGGGCGTGTTGGGCCAGAAGCTGGGGCGGAAGAAGTCCTGGACGCCGGTCTTCGTCAGCGCGCGCAGGTACTCGGTGAGCTCCCACTTGGTGTTGCGCCAGGTGAAGTAGGTGTACGACTGGCTGAAGCCGAGCTTGCCGAGCTGGTACATCACCTTCGGGCGGGTGAAGGCCTCCGCCAGGAAGACGAGGTCGGGGTACTTCCGCCGCGCCTCGGCGATGAGCCACTCCCAGAAGCGGAACGGCTTCGTGTGCGGGTTGTCGACGCGGAGGATGCGCACGTCCTCCGCCGCCCAGAACTCGACCACGCCCAGCAGCGCTTGCCACAGCTCGCGCCACTCCGGGGTCTCGAAATCGATGGGGTAGATGTCCTGGTACTTCTTGGGCGGGTTCTCGGCGTACTGCACGCTCCCGTCCGGCCGCCGCCGAAACCACCCCGGATGCTCCTTCACCCAGGGGTGATCGGGGGAGCACTGCAGGGCGAAGTCGAGCGCGATCTCGAGGCCGAGCGCGCGGGCGCTCGTCACCAGCCGGCGGAAGTCGTCCAGCGTGCCGAGCTCCGGGTGGAGCGCGGTGTGGCCGCCCTCCGGATCGCCGATGGCCCACGGGCTCCCCACGTCCCCCGGCGCGGCGGCGCCGGCGTTGTTCTTCCCCTTGCGGTGGCTGCGACCGATGGGGTGGATGGGCGGCAGGTACAGGACGTCGAAACCCATCCCCGCCACGTAGCCGAGCCTCGCCGTGACGTCGCGCAGCGTGCCGTGGCGCCCGGGCTCCGGCGCCGCCGAGCGGGGGAAGAGCTCGTACCAGGCGCCGTACCGGGCGCGCTCGCGCTCGACGTCGAGGACGAGCTCGCGCCCGAGCCGCCGCGCCCCCGAGCGATCGGGGTGGCGCGCCACGAGGAGCGCCACCTCGTCATCGAGCGCCAGCCGCGCCCGGACCTCGACCGGCTCGCTGCCGCGCAGCGCCGCCGCCGCGGCGCGCAGCCGCGCCGCCTGGGTGCCCTGGGCGCGCGCGGCCGCCGCCTCGATGAGCCCCGCCCCCACCAGGAGGTCCACCGCCTCGACCTGCTGGGCGGCCGCCTTCTTCGCGATCCCCGCACGCCAGCTGAGGAATGCGTCGACCCAGCCCTCCACGCTGTAGCGGTGCGGCTCCAGCGTGCCTGGCGTGAAGGCGGCCCGCCAGCGGTCGTTTCCGAGGGGCTCCATGGGCACCTCGGTCCACTCGGGCCGGCTCTCGGGCCGCCAGCGCAGGACCGCGGCCAGGACGTCGTGGCCCTCGGCGTACACGTCGGCCTCGACCACCACCTTCTCGCCCACCGTGCGCTTGGCCGGAAAGCGGCCGTGGTCCACCTCCGGTGACACTCCCTCCACCACGACGCGCGAAGGCCGCTCCGCTCCCAGCAGCCGGGCGCCCTCCGGGCGCGCGCTCGTCGTCATGCCGTCCCCCCGTCCCAAGATGTTGCGGACGCGGTCCCTACCGCGCCACGTCATCCGCCGCGCTCGAGGTCGAGGATGAGCCCGCGGTGCCGTGCCACGAAGGCGGGGCCCCGGGAGCGGAGGGCGCGGGCGAGCGCCCGGGGGAGGTCGATGGCGCGGCGCTCGGCGAGGCGGCGTGCGTACGCGCCGGCGGCGTCGCGCGGGAGGCGGAGCGACCAGTTCGAGGCGCTCACCGTCCCCGGGGCGTTGTAGCGCTCGCGCTCGCCGAGGAGATCGGTGAAGTAGATCATGACCTGCTGCGCCGGGCCGGCGAAGAGCTCGGCGGCGGCCGCCTGCACGAGCTCCCGGGCGTCCGTGGCCACCCGCTCGACGAAGGGGGCGCGCGGCTCCTCCGGGGGGAGCAGGCGCATCGCCAGGTGCTCGGCGTGGGCCCGCGAGGCGCCGCTCGCGACCCAGGCCTCCGCCAGCGGCAGGATGGGGCGCGTGTCGTGGTTGCCGAGCATGACCCAATCCTCCGGGCGCGCGTTCTCGCTCCGGTAGACGTCGTCGGCGCGTCCCAGGTCCGCCTTCTGGGTGACGCGGAAGCGGCCGAGGCCGTGCCGCTCGAGGACGCGCGCCAGCGGATACGGCTGCGTGCTGAGGATCTCGCAGGCCACTGCGCCTGCGCGGCCCGCCTCCGCCGCAGCCTCCATGAGGGCGTCGAACAGCGCGCCGTACCGCGCCACCTGCGCGGCGTCGAGCGCGGCCACCCACCCATCGGCATGGCGCGGCTGCGCCCGCCGGAGCTGCTCGGGTCGGGCGATGGCATGGGCGGAGAGCTCGGCGTGATCGGCGAGGTCGGGCGAGGAGAACAGCCGCGCTCCCTCGCGCACGGCTCGCTCGGGCTCGGCGTCCTCGCGGTACACCCAGGGATCGACGAGGCCGTGCGGATGGTCGATCCGGAGCCCGTCGTACTCGGCGAACGCCTTGCGCAGGCGGGCCCTGAAGAACCGCAGCGCCTGGCCGTCCCGGGCCGTCTCGCCCTCCCGATAGGCGAGTGGGTCGAGGACCCGGTAGTGCCACGGCTGGCCAGCGGGATTGGTGCGACTGGGCGGCGCGCCCATGCGATAGCCAGGCAGGAGGAAGGCCGCCGCGGCGTGCGCGTCGACGGGTGACAGCCCGATCTGCAGGTCGCCGAACACGACGAGGCCCAGGGCTGCAGCGCGCCGGCGCAGCGCGGCGTGCTGCGCGTGCACCACGAATTGCACGAAGGTGAAGCGGTCCGGCGTACCGGCATCGGCGACGTGCCGCGCATCGCGCCCGAGCCACTCCGCTTGCGCCACCCGAAAGGCCTCGAGCTCGGCGACGAGGCGGGCGAGCTCGCTGCCGGCGCTTGCATCCGCCCAGCGGCGCTGGAACGAGCCGAAGGCGAGATCGAGCGCCCGGTGCACGGCGCGATGCGCTCGCGCGTGGTCGGCCCGCGCCACGGTGGCCGGATCGCGGGACACCGCCTCGGCGAGCGCTTGCGGGGCGAGCAGCTCCGCCCACTCCGCGCGCGCGAGCGGCGCGAGCGCCGCCGAGACCGGATTGCGCGAGAAGGAGGTGCCGTTGTACGGCGAGGGATCGTCGGGCGAGAGCGCGCCCTGCGGCCCGAGCTGGACGCCGTCGAAGCCGAGTCCGGCGACGAGCTCGAGGAAGGTGGCCGCGCCATCGCCGTACGGCGTTCCGCGGCCGACGTCCTCCTCGGGCGTGCCCGGGAAGGCTGCGTCGTGAACGCCCACGAGCAGGCGGCGGATGCCGAGCAGCGCGAGCGCCTCCCGGACCTGGCGCCGTGGATGGGAAATCATGCCACCCCAGCTAACGCGGGACCTCGGGCGGGCGCACGGCGGCTTGGGCGTGTCTCACATCCCCGACAGACCCCGGACGGTGCGGTGTGGGGATTGGTGCGACCACGAGGCCGGACGCGCGCAGCGGCGGTGCGCTAAGTTTACGGATGATGCGTCACGCCATCGAGGAGCAGGCGACGCACGCCGCAGGGCTCTGGCCCGCCGATCGGCTGTTGCTGGGTGCGCTCGCGGTGCTCGCCGTGGTCGCGGCCGCCGCCCAGCCTCGGCCGGGACCCTCCCTGCTCCTCTACGGCATGCTGGCGCTCTTCGTCCTCGCCGCGGCGCGGCTCGGTCCCGGCACCCGCCAGGGCCTCTTCGTGCACGCGTTCGCGCCACTCGCGGTCGTCGTCGGGATCTACGAGTCGATCGGGCTCCTCGCCGGCGCCGTGAACCCGACCCGATGGGACGCCACGTTCGCGGGGCTCGACGGGCGGCTCTTCGGCTCGCTGGTGCCCGCGTGGCGCGGCGTCCTCGGGCGGCCGCCGTGGCTCTGCGATCTGCTCTCGGTCTGCTACTTCAGCTATTACCTGGTCCCGCTCGTGATGGGCGGCGCCCTGTACGTCCAGGGACGGAGCAGGGAACACCGGCGCTTCGTCTTCGCCCTGGTGACCACCCTGCTCGCGACCTACACGGGCTACTTCCTCTGGCCGACCTCGGGCCCCCGGGTTCCGGCCGAGGCGGCTCAGGCGGTGCTCGGCGGCGGACCGCTGGCGTCGGCGCTGCGGGTGTTCCTCGCCCGCTGCGAGCTGAACGCGCTCGACGCCTTCCCGAGCGGCCACACCGCGCTCTCGGTCGTCTTCCTCTCCATGGGCTGGCGGCTCTTTCCGCGCTGGCGCGCACCGCTCGCATTGACCGTGGGCGGTATCGTCTACTCGACGGTGTTCCTCTCGCACCACTATCTCGTCGACGTCATCGGCGGCGCGCTGCTCGCCCTGGGTGTGCTCCCGGTCCTGCCGTACGCAGAGCGGGCCTTGCAGCTCTGCGGCCGTCCCGCCTGGCTATCTGCAAAGAGGACGTCGCCGTCTTGATCTCGTGGATGAGCGCGCGCCGTCCATGCGCTCCCGTGCTATCCATGGAGCCCCCGCGGGGGGGATTGGGAGACGCGTGGCTGCGAAGCGCAAGACGAAGAGCAAGAGCAAGGTGAAGACGCCCTCGGTTCCGGAAGTGTGGCGCACCATCGTGAAGAAGAACGAGCGCCAGGGCGACAAGCTGTACGACATCATGATCTGCAAGCACGCGGTGCTCGCAAACGACAACACGTACCGCAAGGCCAGGTCCTGCCCGACGTGCAGGCTCCAGGTACAGGCCTACGTGGATGCCCTTCCGGCGGCTCGCCCGGGCGGACGGAAGCCCGCGCAGTCCTGACCGGCCCGCGTGGCATCCTACGGGGGCTCACGCCATGAACGCGACGCTACCGCTGCACGTCCTCGTCATCGACGACGAGCGAAACATCCGCCAGACGCTCGCGATCTGCCTCGAGGGTTTCGGCTGCAAGGTGGAGCAGGTGGCCACGGGCGGGGCCGCGCTCGACGTCCTGCGGCGGGAGCCGTTCGACCTCGCCTTCTGCGACCTCAAGCTGGGGGCCGAGAGCGGACTCGACCTCCTGCCGCGGCTGCTCGGCGAGCGGCCGGGCCTCGACGTCGTCATCATCACCGCGTACGCCACGGTCGACACCGCGGTCGAGGCGATGCGCCGCGGGGCCAAGGATTACCTCCCGAAGCCGTTCACGCCCCCGCAGATCCGTCACCTGGTCGACCGCGCGCGCGAGCGACGTGCCCTGTCGCTCCGCCTCGGCGAGCTGGAGGCGCGCCTCGAGGAAGCCGCGCCCGAGGCGCGGCTCGAGACCGCGTCGCCACGCATGCAGACGGTGCTGGAGGTCGTCGCGCGGGCGGCGAACCACGACGTGGCGGTGCTCCTGAGGGGCGAGAACGGCACGGGGAAGGGCGTCCTGGCACGAGCCCTCCACGCCCAGAGCCCGCGGAAGGACCGGCCGTTCGTGGTCGTGAACTGCCCGACGCTCTCGGAGGAGCTCCTCGCGAGCGAGCTGTTCGGCCACGTGCGCGGCGCGTTCACGGGCGCGGTGCGCGATCAGGAGGGGCGCATGGAGGCGGCCGAGGGGGGCACCGTCTTCCTGGACGAGATCGGCGAGCTCTCGCTCACGCTCCAGGCGAAGCTGCTCCGGTTCCTCCAGGAGAAGCGCTTCGAGCGCGTGGGCGAGACCCGCACCCGGACCGCCGACGTGCGCATCGTGGCCGCGACGAACCGTGACCTCGACGCCGAGGTGAAGGTCGGCCGCTTCCGGGAGGACCTCCTCTACCGGCTGAACGTGATGGAGATCGTGGTGCCACCCCTGCGGGAGCGGACGGAGGACATCCTTCCGCTCGCGCGCGGATTCGTCGAGTTCTTCGCGCGCCAGGCGGCACGTCCGCCGCCCGAGCTCTCGCCCGACAGCGAGCGGCTGCTCGTCGCCTATCCCTGGCCGGGCAACGTCCGCGAGCTGCGCAACGCGATCGAGCGAGCCCTCATCCTCGCGCGCGGGCAGCTGCTCGAGCCGGAGAGCTTCCCCGATCGCATCCTCGCCAGCGCCAGCGACGCCCCCGCGCTCGGCGGCACGTTCACCGCCGAGGAGATCGAGCGCGAGCACGCGCTGCGCGTCATGGCGCACACCGCCACCATGGAGGAGGCGGCGCGCATCCTCGGTATCGATGCCTCGACCTTGTGGCGCAAGCGCAAGAAGTGGGGCCGCTGAGCGCTCACATGGCGGCTGGCAGCGCGGCCGCCTGGCGCACGGCGCCCGCGCGAGGCACCGTGAACCAGAAGCGGCTGCCCAGCCCGGGAGCGCTCTCCACGCCGATCCGGCCGCCGTGCGCCTCCACGATCTCCCGCGCGAGATAGAGCCCGAGCCCGACCCCGCCCGACGGCGCGCCCGAGACGCGGAAGAACTTCTCGAAGATGCGCTCGTGATGCTCGGGCGCGATACCCGACCCCGAGTCCTTGACCTCGAATCGCACCGAGCCCTCGCCCTCGACCGCCGTGACCTCGACGCTTCCGCCGCGAGGTGTGTACTTGAGGGCGTTCGCGACCAGGTTGGAGAGCACGAGCTCGACGCGCTCCCGGTCGACGCTCACCTGGGGCAGGTGCTCGCCGGCCCGACCGCTGAGCTCGATCCCCGCCGCGCTCGCCTCGCTCCGGTGCTTCCCCAGCACCGCGTCGACGAGGTCGTGGGGCGCGGCCGTCCCCCACGCGAGCTCCAGCCGCCCGGACTGGATCCGCGACAGATCGAGCAGGTCGTCGACGATGGACTGGAGCCGCTCGCAGTCTTGCTGCGCCGCCGCCATGAGGTCCGCCTGCTTCTCGGTGAGCGGCCCCACGACCTCCCCCGCGCACAGGTGGATCGCCATGCGCAGCGAGGTGAGCGGCGTCCGGAACTCGTGTGCCACCGTCGCCACCAGGTCGTTCTTGAGCTCGTCGAACCGCATGAGGCGGGTGACGTCCTGCAGGACGATCGTCGCCCCGCTGATGGCGCCCTCCTCCGAATAGAGCGGCGAAGCGCGCGGGAGCAGCCGGCGTGCTCCCTCGCTGCTCTCCACCTTCACCGCCTCGTCGAACCCGTGAGGGACGTAGGGGCCCTTCCCTGCCAGCACATGCGCGCGCACCCGCTCCACGATCGAGCGTAGCTCCGGTTCGAGCGCCTCGACCGACGGCTGGGCGCCCGCGCTGCGCCGGAAGAGCGCCTCGGCGGCGCCGTTCAGGTTCAGCACGGCACCGCGGGCGTCCACCACCAGCACCGGATCCGGGAGGCTGTCGATGGCGGCCTGCGACGCCTGCTGCGCCTGCAGGAGCTCGCCCAGCGAGCTCGAGCGATAGTGGCGGAGCCGCTCCGCCATCGTGTTGAACTCCTCCCCGAGGGCGGCGATCTCGTCCTGCCCGGTGACGGGCGCGCGGACGTCCAGGTCGCCCTCGCCGATGCGCCGCACCGTCTGCGACAGCGCACCGAGCGGCTGGAGCAAGCGTGCCATCAGCCAGACGGAGAGGAAGAGTCCCGCCAGGACCGCCGCGGCCGTCACGGCGACGACGAGCGCCGTCGTGTGCTCCGCGGAGCGGCGCGCCTGATCGCTCTTCCGCTGCATCGCGTCCTGGTTGATGGCGAGGACCTCGCGAGCCGCCACCTGCAGCTCCCGCGCGGCGGGGGCGAACGCGGCGAAGTAGCGTTCGAGGCGCTCCGCGTGCGGCGCCGCCAGCACCTCGGCGAGGGCTCGCCGATGATCCGTCCAGCGGGCCCTGAGGGCGCGCGTGGCCTCGGCCTCCCCCCGCTCGGTGATGTTGTTCTCCTGGGTGCGCAGCTCCGCCTCGAACCTGGCGCTCGCCTCGGCGCGCGCCGCGTCGGGGGCGGGTCTCCCGGCCGCCCGCGCCAGCGTGAACTCCTCGAGGTCGCTCTCGGCGCGCAGCATGCGCTCCGCGGCCAGCACGCTCCGGTAGTTGTCCCGGAGGATGAGCTCCGGGCTCCGGCCGAGCGAGGCGATCGCGCTCACCGACGCCACGCCCACGATCGCGAGGGCGAGCCACAACGGCGCCTGCGCGAGAAGCAACTTCGCCCGGAGCGTCATGGACGCGGCTCCTCCTCGAAGAAGGAGACGACGTGCAGGTCGAGCCCGTCGCCGTCGCGGACGAGCCGCTCGACGACGGAGGGGCGCAGGAGCCGCCGCCACCGGGGCAGATCGCTCCTGCCGATGATCACGTCGCTCACCCGGTGCGAGCGCGCGAAGTCGAGGATCGCCGCGGAGGGGTCGGACGACTTGAGCCGGACCAGCTCGGCGCCGAGCTCGCGGGCCTTGTCGATGTTGGAGAGCAGGTGGCGCTGCGCCTCCGAGTCGATGCGATCGGGGGCCTCGCGCGGCGTCTCGACGTACGCGACGTACCAGTCGGTGTTGAGGCGTCCCGCCATCCGCGAGCCGCGCCGGAGCAAGGCGAGCGCGTGCGGCGGGTTCGAGGAGAGGCACACCATGACGCGTCCCGCGGCGCGCTGGGCCGGCGCGCCGATGGGGGACCGTTGCGCCGCGGAGCGGTCGAGGCTCTCCGCCACCTCGCGCAAGGACAGCTCCCGCAGCGTGGCGAGGTTCGCGTCGCGGAAGAAGTGCTCGAGGGCCCAGGGAATCTTGTCCTGCGGGTAGATCTTCCCGCCCTTGAGGCGCTCGACCAGGTCCTCCACCGCGAGGTCCAGGTTCACGATCTGGTCCGCCTGCTCGACGAAGCTGTCGGGCACCGTCTCCCGCACGGTGACCCCGGTGTTGCGCGCGATGAGCTCGTTCAGCGACTCGAGGTGCTGGATGTTGAGCGCGCCGATGACGTTGATGCCAGCGCCGAGGAAGTCGAGCACGTCCTGGAAGCGCTTGCGGTTCTTCGAGCCCGGGACGTCGGTGTGCGGGATCTCGTCGACGATCGCCACCGCCGGCCTTCGGCGCAGGACGGCGTCGAGGTCCATCTCCTCGACCACGACGCCTCGATACTCGACGGCACGCCGGGGGACGACCTCGAGGTCGCCGATGAGGGCGGCCGTCTCGGCGCGCCCGTGCGTCTCGATGAACGCCACCACCACGTCGACGCCGCGCCGCCTCAGCGCGTGCGCCTCCTCGAGCATGCGCCAGGTCTTCCCAACACCAGCGGCGAACCCGATGTAGAGCTTGAGCCTACCCCGCTTCGAGCGCTCGACCAGCTCCAGGAAGTCCTGCGCGGTGGGTCGCTTGATCGTGGTGGCGGCGGTCACCATCGGAATCGGTTCTAGCTCAGCTGCCGCGCTGCAGCGCGCCAAAGCGCCGGTCCAGCGCGAGGTTCAGCTGGAGCACGTTCACCCGCGGCTCACCCAGGATCCCGAGGTCGCGTCCCTCGCGGTACTCGTCGAGGAGCGCGCGGACGCGGTCGAGCGACACGCCGCGAGCACGCGCCACCCGCGGGGCCTGCCACAGCGCCGCGGCCGGTGAGAGGTGCGGGTCGAGGCCACTCCCCGAGGCGGTCACGAGCTCCACGGGCGCCGCGCCCTGCGCCTCGGGGTTCTCCTGCTGGAGCTTCTCCAGCGTCGCCGCAGCCTGATCGCGCAGCTTCTTCGAGGTGGGGCCGAGGTTGGATCCACCCGAGGCCATGGGATCGTACCCCTTCTCGCCCGCGGCCGAGGGACGCGGCTGGAAGTAACCCGGCGTCGAGAAGCCCTGCGCGAGGAGCTCCGAGCCGACGACCTTCCCGCCACCATCGGTGACGAAGCTGCCCTCGGCCTGGCGGTGGAACAGGCCCTGCGCGATGGCGGTCATGAGGAGCGGGTAGGCGAGGCCCGTCAGGACGAGCGTCACGACGGTGGCGCGGAGGGCCGGCATCACATCGTCGAGAGCCCTCTCCTCGCGCGGCACCATGGTCAGGGGCGCCGGCGGGGCGGGCATGGCGGAAGCGACGTTCTTCCTCATGGTGTCCTCCTAGATGACGCCAGCAGCCGCGAGCGCCAGGTCGATGAGCTTGATGCCCACGAAGGGAGCGATGACCCCTCCCAGCCCGTAGATGAACAGCGAGCGCCGGAGCACCGCCGCAGCGCCGATGGGCCGGTATTTCACGCCGGCGAGCGCGAGCGGGATGAGGAGCACGATGACGAGGGCGTTGAAGATGACGGCCGAGAGGATGGCGCTGAAGGGCGAGGCGAGGTGCATGATGTCGAGCGGCGCCAGCTCCGGATAGGCCGCCACGAAAAGCGCCGGCAGGATGGCGAAGTACTTCGCCACGTCGTTCGCGATGGAGAATGTGGTGAGCGTGCCGCGGGTCATGAGGAGCTGCTTCCCCACCTCGACCACCTCCAGCAGCTTGGTCGGGTTCGAGTCGAGGTCGACCATGTTGCCGGCCTCCTTCGCCGCCTGCGTGCCGGTGTTCATGGCGACGCCCACGTCGGCTTGCGCCAGCGCCGGCGCGTCGTTCGTCCCGTCGCCCGTCATGGCGACGAGCTTTCCCTTCGCCTGCTCCGCCTGGATGAGCTTCATCTTGGCCTCGGGCGTGGCCTCGGCGAGGAAGTCGTCGACGCCCGCCTCGCGCGCGATGGCCGCCGCGGTGCGCGGGTTGTCCCCCGTGATCATGACGGTGCGGATGCCCATGGCGCGGAAGCGATCGAAGCGCTCCTTGATGCCGCCCTTCACCACGTCCTTGAGGTGGATGATGCCGAGCACGATCGCGCCGTCGGAGACGGCGAGCGGGGTACCGCCCGAGTCGCCGATGCGCGCCGCCTCGGCCTCGAGCCGCGATGGCATCGAGCCGCCCAGCGCGGCCACGTGCCGCGCGATGGCCTCCACCGCGCCCTTGCGGATGACGCGCCCGGCGATGTCGCAACCGCTCATGCGCGTGTGCGCGCTGAAGGGAATGAAGGCGTGCTCCGCTCCGTGCACCTCGCGCCCGCGCAGCCCGTACTTCTCCTTCGCCAGCACCACGATCGAGCGGCCCTCGGGCGTCTCGTCGGCCAGGCTCGCCAGCTGCGCGACATCGGCGACGTCCTCCACCCTCACCCCGGGCGCGGGCAAGAGCTCCGTCGCCATGCGGTTGCCGAGCGTGATGGTCCCGGTCTTGTCGAGGAGCAGCGTGTCGACGTCGCCCGCCGCCTCGACCGCACGCCCGCTCATGGCGAGCACGTTCTTCCGCAGCAGGCGATCCATCCCGGCGATGCCGATGGCCGAGAGGAGCCCGCCGATCGTGGTGGGGATGAGGCAGACGAGCAGGGCCACGATGGCGGTCGCGGAGAGGCCGATCGAGGAGTAACGCGCGATCGGCACCAGCGTGACACAGGCGAACAGGAAGACGAGGGTGAGGCCGACGAGGAGGATGTGCAGCGCGATCTCGTTGGGCGTCTTCTGACGCGCGGCGCCCTCCACGAGCGCGATCATCCGGTCGAGGAAGGACTCGCCGGGGTCGGCGCCGATCCGCACCACGATGCGATCGGAGAGCACCTTCGTTCCGCCGGTGACCGCAGAGCGGTCGCCGCCGGCTTCGCGAATGACGGGCGCCGACTCGCCGGTGATGGCCGACTCGTCGACCGAGGCGATGCCCTCCGTGATCTCGCCGTCCCCGGGCACCAGCTCGCCCGCCTCGATCACCACCACGTCGCCCTTGCGCAGCGCGGAGGCCTCCACGGTCACCTCGCGGCCCCCCACGAGCTTGCGCGCCATGATCTCGCGGCGCATGCGGCGCAGCGTGTCGGCCTGGGCCTTGCCGCGCCCCTCGGCCACCGCCTCCGCGAAGTTCGCGAAGATGACCGTGAACCAGAGCCAGATGCTCACCGTCAGCGTGAACCACCCGGGCGCGGCGCCCGCCGGATGCAGCATGCGGTCGCGCAGCCACAGGATCGTGGTGAGCAGGCTCCCCACCTCCACCACGAACATCACCGGGTTCTTCGCCACCAGGCGCGGATCGAGCTTCTTCAGGCTTTCGATGGCTGCCTGGCGCACGATGGTGGGGTCGAGCAGCGAGGGCTGCTTCATCTTGCTCGCAGAGGCCATGGCTAGAACACCTTTCCAGCGAGCGCGGCGAAGTGCTCGAGCACCGGGCCGATCGAGAGCGCCGGGAAGTAGGTCAGCGCGCCGACGATGAGGATGACGGAGACGAGCAGGGCAGCGAACGTGGGACCGGAGGTGGGAAACGTGCCCAGCCCGGGCGCGGCGACCTTCTTCCCCACCATCGAGCCGCCGATGGCGAGCGCCGGAATGATCATCCAGAAGCGGCCGACCAGCATGTCCGCCGCGAGCGTCAGGTTCCAGAACCTGGTGTTGCCGTTCAGGCCGGCGAACGCCGAGCCGTTGTTCCCCGCGCCGCTCGAGTAGGCGTAGAGGAGCTCCGACAGCCCGTGCGGTCCCGCGTTGTTGAGCGACGAGGTGCCGTACCCCACCACCGACGACAAGGCGGTCAGCGTGAGCACGACGGCCGGGAAGACGAGGATGTAGAGCATGGCGAGCTTCATCTCGCGCCCCTCCACCTTCTTCCCCAGGTACTCCGGTGTCCGGCCCACCATGAGGCCGGCGATGAACACCGTCAGCACCACCATGACCAGCATCCCGTAGAGGCCGGCCCCCACGCCTCCGAAGATCACCTCGCCGAGCTGGATGTTCACCATCGGCACGAGGCCGCCGAGCGGCGTGAAGCTGTCGTGCATCGAGTTCACCGCGCCGCACGAAGCGTCGGTCGTGACCGTCGCGAAGAGCGCGCTGTTCGCGATGCCGAAGCGGACCTCCTTCCCTTCCATGTTGCCCGGGCGGTGGTCGACGGCCAGGCCCGCCAGCGCCGGGTTCGCGTGAGACTCCGCGTGATAGGCGACCAGGACGCCCGCGAACCACAGCACGGCCATGGCCGCGAAGAGGGCCCAGCCCTGGCGCCTGTCCCGCGCCATCATGCCGTAGGTGTAGGTGAGGCCGGCCGGGATGGCGAAGATGAGCACCAGCTGGATGAAGTTCACGAGCGGGATCGGGTTCTCGAACGGGTGGGCGCTGTTGGCGTTGAAGAACCCGCCGCCGTTCGTCCCGAACATCTTGATGACTTCTTGCGAGGCGACCGGTCCGAGCGCGACCACCTGCTTCACGCCCTCGAGCGTGGTCAGCTCGCGGTACCCCGACAGCGTCTGCGGGACGCCGAGCGCCACCAGCACGAGCCCCACGACCAGGGAGACCGGGAGCAGCACGTAGACCATCGACCGGACGAGGTCGACCCAGAAGCTCCCCAGGGTCTTCGGGCCGCCGGGGCCGGGTTGGCGGGTGAGGCCTCGCGCGAGCGCCAGCGCGACCCCGATGCCGACCGCCGCCGAGGTGAAGTTGTGCCAGGCGAGCCCCGCCATCTGCGACAGGTAGCTCATCGTGCTCTCGCCGCCGTAGTTCTGCCAGTTGGTGTTCGTGGTGAAGCTGGCGGCGGTGCTGAGCGCGAGATCGGAGGCGACGGGCCCGAGCTTCTGCGGGTTCAGTGGGAGGATGTGCTGCAGGCGCTGGATGGCGTAGGTCACCACCATGCCGAAGAGGCTGAAGAGGAGCATCGCCGCGGCGTAGCCCTTCCAGCCCTGCTCCCTCTTCGGATTCACGCCGCAGAGCCGGTACAGCACGCGCTCCAGCGGCCCGAAGAGGCGCCGCAGCGGCTGCCGCTCGCCCTCGAACACCCGGAACATGTACGCGCCGAGGGGCTTCGTGATGGCGAGGACGACAAGGGCGAAGAGCCCGATCTGGACCCAGCCGTTGATGGTCATGGCGTTCCCCCTAGAACCGTTCGGGACGGATCAGCGCATACCCGAGATAGGCGGTGAGGAGCGCCGACAGGACGAGGCCGACGACGTACTCGAAGGTCATGTTGACTCACAGGCGATCGCAGCCGCGCACGTAGGCGAGGCTGACGGCGAAGAAGGCGACGGCGGCAGCGAGGAACAGGAAGTCCATGGGTCACCCCTGCCAGGACCGGTGTGCACGACGGGTGCCAGCCGATTTTCCGCAAAGCAGCGCCTGGCCCGAGTTCGCGCACCTTGCATTCCGCAGCGCGCCGAGGGGGACGTTCATGCAGCTTGGCGACCACGGCTCCTCGGCAGCCCTCCGACCTGCCGATCCAGCCGGCGGAAGTAGCGGGCCATGCGCTTTGTCGGGGCGCGCCCGACGTACCGCACCCCTGAACCCGCGAGCGCCGCACCACGAAGCCCAGGATGCGCAGGCGATACCTTCGCGGGTTCGCCGTTCCTCCTGCTGGCGCGCGATGAGACTTCGCTTACAGCGGGCACCGCTGCGCGCACTGCGCGGCCTGCGTGAGTTGGAGCGGCAGCGGCCGGCACAGGTCCGTCACGGAGTCGAGGTAGCAGCGAGAAGAGCAGACCTCGGCTGCGACGCAGGGAGCCGACGGCGTAGCAGGATCCGGCGGACTGCCACCAGGGCACTGCGCGAGGCCGGTCGCGAGCTCACCGCAGGCGTTTCGCGCGCGCGTCAGGCTCAGGCAGGCGTCGAGCGCCGCGCGAGCCGCGTCGCAACCCGGGAACGAGGGGACGTTCCCGTTGCACTGGTATCGGTCGTCGGCCCCCAGGGCCCGCATGACGGCAAGCCGCGGCCGAGGTGAGCGTCGGGAGAGGGAGGCGCGATCGAGCCGCCGACCAGCCGTCAGCGCTGGAGCGGTCTCCGCAGGCGCCCTTCGAGGCGATCGAGACCGTCACTGAATACCTCAGGCCGCGGCAGGAGGGAGACCACCAGGTATCCGTTCCGATCGAACCCACACCTGAACCCGGGCTGGACGGCGACCCCGTCGTCGATGAGGGCGAGGCAGAGCGCGGCCTCGTCTTCCGAATCGCCGATCTCGAGCACCGCCGACCAGCCTCCGCCGCTGTTCAGCACGGTCCAGGGGGCTTCGCGCAGCGCGGCAGTGGCCAGGGCTGCCCGGTTCTGCGCGAGGCGGGCCCTCAGCATCGCGAGGAAGCCGCCCCGGCCAGCGAGCAGCGCTGGGATGGCTGCCTGTTTCGGCGGGCTCGCCACATCAGGGGTCGCCGCGAGCCGGGCGAGCGCCGGGCCGACGAGGCGCTCCGCGCCGGCAGCGGCGAGCCAGGCGACACCGAGCTGCGGGACTCCGCACACGCTGGCGACGTCCGAGACGTGGAAGGCCAGGCACCGGTCCGATCTCGCCACGCTCGGCGACGAGTCGAAGGCGGTATCCGCGTAGCGCTCGTCCCCGATGAGCGCGATCCCGCGCCTGTCGCACAGCTCCTCGAGAAATGCCAGCTCCTCCCGAGAGAGCACCGCGCCGCTCGGATCCGCTGGGCTGGCCGTCACGATGGCGCGGGTTCGGGAGGTCACGCCGGCGGTCAGGCTCTCCCGGTCGAGCCGCCATGCGCCGTCGTAGCGGAGCGCGTAGTTTACCCGGCGCACCCCGCCGCCATCGCCTCGCAGGGCGAGGGCGAGGCCCGGGGCGGGAACGAGCACCTCGTCCCCCGGACCGCACAGGGCACTCACGAGGGGAGCGTAGACCTCGGTCTTCGAGGCCGTGATCAGGACACGATCCGGTTGCACCGCGACCCCGCGGCCCGCGAGGTAGCTGGCCACGGCGTCGCGCGCCTCGCGAAGCCCCTCCGACGAAGCTTCGGACCCGCTGGAGCGCAGGTGCCCGGCGAGCGGCTGGAGCTCGTCGGCGCCCCAGGTGAGGCCGCAGCGCGTCGGATCCGTCTCGGTGAGATCGATGAGCGGAGTCCCTTCGGCCCGTGCCTGCTCGAGGCGGGCGTCGAACGTGCTGCCGCGCAGGTCCTGGGTTCTCATGCCGCCGCCTCACTCTGGTCGGAGCGTTCCTGGAGTACCCGCACCGGCAGGACCATCGCGTTCAACCCCGCGAACTGGAGTCGGCGCTGCAGCTGGTACGCGGTCTCATTGTGAAGGAAGCGCTGGTACCAGCGCTCCCTCTCGAAGATGAGCTTCCCCGCGAAGAAGACGGCGCGGGGGAACTCCCTGGCCGCCTCGAGGCTCACCCGCTCCGCCTCGGCCACCACCTCCGTGCCGATGCTCATCCGATAGTCCGCGTGCAGCCCGAGCCGGCCGGCCAGATCGACGTAGCGCCGGAGGCCCTCCTCCGTGCGCCGCTTCAGCTCGTCGACCTCCTCCACGCCCTTCATCGTGGCCGAATCGATGACGCCCACCGATACGAACAGGAGGTTCTTGTACGTGCCGGGGAAGAGCCGCTGGATCGTCAGGATCTGGTGGATACCGAGACCGCCGTAGCTCCCCACGAGCAGCACCGCCGTGGGCAGCCGCGGGTCGAGCGCCTGCCGTTCGCCGGCCGCACGGGCGGGCAACGCGCTCATCACGTCGTCGAGCCGTCGCAGGTTCTGTCGCACGCCCAGGTAATGGCGGCGGATGACGAAGCAGAGCCCGATGAGGAGCGCGGTCACGACCAGCGTGAGCCAGCCGCCCTCCCTGAACTTCTCGATCACGTTCACCGTCAGGATGGAGACGCAGAGGACGAGG
>DASPZP010000096.1:0-1934 GCA_035636195.1 Anaeromyxobacteraceae bacterium | reverse complement strand
GGCCTGAGCGCGTTCCGCGAGGAACGTCCCGGCGATTGGCTTCTTCTCTTCGCGCAGGCGCTCGAGCGAGCCGCGGCGAAATCCAGCGAGCTCGCGCTAAGACTTGCCGAACTTCAGGAGAAGTGGCGACAGCGAGCAGGGTATCCGCGTCGCCACTCCAGCGCCGAGGCCCTCATCATCCAGCTACCCGCCCACCCCATCGTCACCGTGGCAACTGCCCAGAAGCTCCTCGGTCGGTCCAAGCAGGCCGTGAACGAGGCCATCGCCGCACTGGCGGATAAGGGCATCCTCCGCACGATCACGCTCGCGAAACGCAACCGCGCCTGGGAGGCGCGCGAGCTGCTCGACCTCATCAACGATGTCGAACGCGAGCTCGCTATGCCCTACGACGACGAGTCCTTTCGGCCATCTCCTCGACGATGAACGTCGTCGGACGTCCGGCTCTACTCTCGACCGCGGCCGCGTCGGCCTGTCCGGCCGTGAAGAGGCCGGACTGGGCCAGGAGGCCCTCCTCGCGCGCGCTCGCCTGCACGACGACTACGCCCGCGCCGTCTCCGAAGAGGACCGCGGTGTTGCGGTCGTCCCAGTCGACGAAGGGCGTCGGGGCTTCGGCGCCGACCACCAGCGCAGTGCGCACGGAGCCGGTCCGCACGAGCTCGCAGTCACGTTTCCAGCTCGCCCACTGCGTCGGGCAGGCCGACTTCCACGACGGGCGCCCTGCCGGTCCGCGAATGGGCGACGCACCAGGTCACCACCACCGTCGACTTCGCGCGCGAGAACCGGCTGCTCGGCTGGTACCTCGGCGGGCTCAACTTCCAGGTGGAGCACCACCTCTTCCCGAAGGTATGCCACGTGCACTACCCGGCGCTGTCGCGCATCGTCGAGCAGACGTGCGCCGCGCACGGCGTCCGCTACACGGCGCAGCCGTCGCTCCGCGCAGCCATCGCCTCGAACGTGCGATGGCTGCGGGAGCTCGGCCGCGAGGACTTGACGCGCTCCTGAACCGCGAAGCTCTCAGGGAAGGGCGCCCTTGGTCATCGCAGCCTCTTGGCCGTCACTTCAGCGAAACGAGGACCGTGTGGGTAACCCCGTCTCCGAGGTCAATCCGGAGCTGCCACGTACCGGTCCTCCCCAGGGCCTTCGTGCTCAAATTGAAGATGTACTGCCCGTCTCCGTCGTAGCGGAACTGATTCCCGGCGTCCGCCGCGGAGGTCGATGCAACCTCGAGCTCCGAGCCCACGATCGCGTTCGTGACGAACCCCGCCAGCAGGAATGCCTTCACATTCGAGAGGCCGCTGCTGGCGCCCGCGAGCCGGAACTTCACCGGGACGGTGCTCCCGGACTTGAATACCGAAGAACCATCGAGGTTGATTGGCGGGAGGAGGTTGGACCAACTGACGATGGAATTGAACGACCGCGCCACAGCCGCTGCGGCATCGTAGTTGGAGTTACCGGCCTGCGATGCGGTGACGACACATGATCCGGGCCCCGTCACGTGCACCGTGCTGCCGCTCACCGTACAGTTTCCCGTCGCCGCGAACGTCACAGGGACGCCCGAGTCGGAGTCCGTGGTCGCCGTCACCGCGAAGTCCGGGTCGCCGTACGTCTTGTCCGCGAGCGGGCCGAAGGCAAGGTGCTGCGCCTTCTTCGCGATCACGAACGACTGCGCCGCGTCGAGGGCTGCCTCGTAGTTGCCGTTTCCGGCCTGCGACCCAGTGATGGTGCACGCCCCGGCGCCGGTAACGTGCACCATGTTTCCGGTCAGGGTGCACACCGTGCCCGGCGTCGCCGCATAGCTCACCGTCAGTCCCGAGGTCGCCGTCGCCGTCAACTCAAACGTCGCATCACCGTAAGTCTTACCCGACAACGCGGCGAAGGTGATCGTCTGGGCCTTCTTCTTGACGAGGAGCGGCTGCGTCACGTCCGTCGCCGGC
>DASPZP010000095.1:0-9791 GCA_035636195.1 Anaeromyxobacteraceae bacterium | reverse complement strand
GCTCCGTGCTCGACCGCACCGACGAGCAGGTCGAACGCCTTCTGCGCGTGAGGCTCGATGAACTCGAGCTCGGGGAAGGTGCCCGCCGGAGGCGTCGCGAGCTGCGGCGGCGACTTGTACGTCTCGATGTGGTTACCGTTCTGCACCTCGTACAGCCGGTACGAAGCGTCGCGGCCGCCGCCGTCGTTCCCCTGGCGCGCGAGCTGCGCTGCCTCGACGACCCGGGCATAGGCGCGCGCATGGTGGTCGATGGGGAGCAGCGCGTCCATGGTGCCCGCCACCGTGATCAGTGGCCGCTGGATCCTGCCCGTCGTCGCGAACGAGGCCAGGTTCGCGCCCACCTCGCTCACCGAGCGCCGCGCCCAGTAGTTGTACGTCCCGGTGCCCGCGCCGTAGGTGTCGTAGGTCGGGTCGAGCCGCTTCTGCCACTGGCACTGCGTCACTTCCCAGAAGCTGTTCGAATAGTTCGTCCACAGCGAGCTCGTGGCGTTCGCGACGATGTCCGGCGGATACGCCGCGGCGCGGATGTTCTTCGCGGCCGTGCTGTTCGAGTCATGGCCGGAGGCGACGTAGTCGGGGAAGTTGAGGATCGCCGGCGGCAGATCGGTGAGGAGGTTCGGCCGCTCGGAGTCCACGAACGTGCCCTCCCAGTCGACGCCGCCGTCGAACAGCTCGGGATACGACTCGACGGCCCGGCGCACCTGGTAGCCGCCGTTCGAGGTGCCGACCGCGTACGTGGCGCGCGGTCCGGCGCCGGAGTGGGCCTCGAGCGCCCGACGCGCGAGCCGCGCCGCCTCGGCCATGAAGCCGGCCCAGCGGCTGAACTCCTCGCCGGGATCGTTGTCGTAGAAGTGCACGAAGAGCAGCGATGACGGATTGAGGCGACAGGCGAGCGGGTCGGCCGCGCCTGTCGCGGGGAAGAACAGATTCAGGATGCCCTTGTTCTGCGATGCGTAGGCGTAGCCCTTCTGCACCACGTAATCGCTCCAGGCGAAGTCGCCGTTGAATTCACTGCGCGTCCCCGATGCGCCCGCCACCACCAGGCGGCCGTTCCAGTCGTCCGGCAGGCGGAGGAGGAAGCGGGCTTCGCCCTGCGGGTCCGACGCGATGCGCCCGTTGATCTGCACGCCCGGCACGACCCTGGTGATCGGCGTCCGATTGAGCGCGTCGGGCGCGATGACCGCGCGGTCGGTCTGCGGCGTGAAGGCGAATGCCGGCAGCCCCGGGATCGAGTTGTTTTGCGGCGTGGTGTCGGGGTTGTTCGTCGTCAGGTCGGCGCTCTCGACGCAGGTCGCATCGGCGAGCCGAGCTCCGAGCGCCTGCAGGGCGCGCTCACAGCGCGTCTCCTGGGCGGCGGAGGCCGAGAAAGCGAAGAGCATGGCGAGCGCTCCGGCGCCGCGCCTTACGAGGTGCACGAGCATCTTGAATCCCCCTTGTCCTGGAAAAGCCCCGCTGTTTGGTAGCCGGGCGGGGCCCAGGGGCCGTGCCAAGAAAGGGCTCAGCGACCGAGCGATCGGCGCCCCGCCGGGGTCGCCGGCCGACTCACCGCGCGCCGCCGACCTGGGTCACCGCCCTGGAGGGCTGGAGCGTGAGAGGAGCACCGTCAGGCGCGCGGCGGGTTGCGGCCGTAGAGCTTCCGAAGCTCGTCCTTGGCTCGGTGTATTGCCTGCTTGCGCGAGGCAGACAGGTTCTGTCCCGCGCGGTTCTCGTAGAACGTCAGCATCGACATCGCCGAGCGGAGCGGTGACGACTTCCGTCTCTTGCTCCGCTCCGCGCTCCGTTTGAGCGACTGCGCCATCTCGCGTGGCGAAAGCTTGAACACACCGCGCTCGAGGTCGAGCGCGTCGCTTCGCTCCGTGACGGTGCGGGACCAGGTGCGTGGGCGTCTTTCGACTCGGCGCGCTCGCCCCGTGGCAGGGCGTCTCCGCTCACTGGACCTCCTCCTCGTCATCGCGCACCTCTCTGAGATTCTGCCCCGCGGCCCACCTGCTCGCGAGCCGCCCGCTCGAGCAGCGCGCGGACTTCCTCGTCGGTCGTCTGCGAGAAGTCCTCGTACCATTGTCCGATGGCAAGGAACGGCTCCGGCGTGACCGCGCAGACGATGTCATCCACCTCCGCCGCGAGCTCTTCGCACGTGGACAGCGGGGCGATCGGAACGCCGACCACCAGGCGCCTCGGTCTCCTCTGCCTGAGCCCAGCTACCGCCGCTCGCATCGTCGAGCCGGTCGCGAGGCCATCGTCGACCAGGATGCAGACGCGACCCGAGACGTCCAGCGGCGCTCGTCCCGCCCGGTAAGCACGCTCGCGGCGCACGAGCTCGCGCTCCTCGACTGCGGCCACCGAGTCGATCACGGCGCGCGGAATCCGTAGGCCCGCAACGAGGCTCTCGTTGAGTACGCGCACTCCGCCGGACGCGACCGCTCCGATCGCCAGCTCCTCCTGCCCGGGCATACCGAGCTTGCGCACGACGAACACGTCCAGCGGCGCGCCGAGCCGCATCGCGACCTCGAACCCGACGGGGACGCCGCCGCGAGGCAAGGCGAGGACTGCGACATGGGATTCTCTGGCGTATCGTGAGGCGAGGATGTCCGCGAGCACGCGACCTGCATGGTGACGGTCGATGTAGCGACTCATGACGCGTTTCCCTGGCCCCAACATTGCGTGCGGAGGAGCGAGGCTGCACGCGCACCGCCGAGAGTGCAGGCGCCAGGCTCGATGCCATGCGGGGGCGCCGCGAATCGTCCGGCCGCCTGCTTTCTAGGAGGCGCGGTATCGCGTCGTCATCGACATGGCGCGATCGAGACGAGCATCACGAAGAATGTCCCCGAAAGGCGGGCGACCGGCGCGCGCTAGGACGCCCGCACGATGAACCGCTCCGCCAGTCCGGCGAGCGTCTTCTCTAGACCGGGCGCGACCAGGAACATGAGCTCGAGCGACAGGTCCCGGGCGGCGATCCCGGCCTCCTCGATGAGCGCGCTCACCGCCTCGGATCGCGGCGGCGCCCGCGTCAGGTCCACCACCACGGCCGCCGCCTCGCGGCGCTGCCACTCGAGCGCGACGTGGAGCCGGCGCGCGGCGAGCGTGAAGTAGAGCGGCTCCTGCGCCGGCTCGCCGCGGAAGCTGGCGAGCTGGACGCGCGCCCCGCCCGCGCTCACCAGCGGCCGCAGGCAACCGGGCAGGAGCGGCGCGCGCAACGCCTCCGGAGGGGCCGGCCATGGCAGCGCGCCATCCCCAGCGCGCGCGCCATCGCCCAGACCGAGCAACGCCGCCGCTGGCGCGCTCGTCGAAAGCGCGCGGCGGAGCTCCTCGCCCGCTCCCGGTCCGAACGCGAGCACGCGGTAAGGGCGGTCGCGGGCGAGCGTCTCCGCCTCGGCGCCGCGCGCCTCGTCGAGCGCGGCGTGCGGGGGCAGCGCGCCCCGGAGGGCCTCTGCCGCTCCGGCGGGCCCGTCGACTACCAGGACCCGCGGCTCGTCCGGCTCGAGCCCGCGCGCCTGGTCCCCGAGGACGCGGTCGAGCACGGCGCGCACGCCGCGCGCGTCGAACGGCTTCGGCAGATAGTCCGAGACCCCCAGCTTGATGGTGGCTGCGACCGAGGCAGTCTCGGCGCCGGTGAGCAGCACGATGCGCGTCGGGTCGCGGTGCTGGCGCAGAAAGCGCAGGAGCGACGGGCCGTCGAGCACCGGCATCTCGAGGTCGAGGAACGCCAGGTCGAAGGCGCTCGTCCGCAGGAACTGCAGCGCGGCGGCGCCGTGCTCGGCGTGGACGACCTCGAAGCCGAGCGGCTCGAGCAGCGCCTCCAGGGCGGCGCGGACGGCGGCGCTGTCGTCGACCGCGAGCACCTTGCGCGCGGGAGGTGCCGGGAGGGGAGGCTGCATCGCGGGAGGATACCCGCGAGCCCGTGTGAGGGCGAGCCTCCTGCCCGCGAGGCGCGTGACTGCTCAGTGAAATCAGCGGGCATAAGATCCTGCTTCACCGCTGTTCCACCATCGCGCACCTCCGCTTCTACGGCCCGCGTCCAGGGCCTACGTCGACGACGGCGATGCATCAGGCGAGGGCGCGCCGCGGCGCTTCCGCGAGCGCGGTAGCGCTCACCGTGTACGCGCGAACGAGCCGGCGAGGCGGGCGAGCGTCGGTTGCGGCGCCGCGGCCGGATCAAGAGCTGACGAACGAGCGACCACACTCTGCTCACTGGGAGGAACATGCACCGTGGTGCTCTCGTCCTCTTCGCCCTCGCCGCGCTGATCACGGCGACTGCCCGCGCTGGCGACGCGGCGGCGCCTCCGGGGTTCGAGCCGACGAGTGGAGCGGTGCTCCCGGCGCTGCCGCCGGCGCTCGCGCCGCGCGGCCGTGACGCGCTGGGGGCCACCGACGCCTCGGGCGGCAGCACCATCCTCGTGAGCGCGCTGTACGGCGGCCTGGCCGGCGCGGTCGTCGGCGTCGGCGTCGGGTTGCTCGAACAGGGCAATTACGGACGCGACCTCGCTGTCGGCACCGGCGCCGGCGTCCTCATCGGCGGCGCGCTGGGCGCGGCGCGCGCTTTCGGCGATGCGCGCAGCCTCGCCGTCACCGATGGCCTCAACACGACCGAGCGCTACCCTGTGCTCACCGCGCGCACGCTCCGCCTGGGCGGCCGGTTCTAAAGCCCGCCGCCCGGAGATCCGCTCCCGCGCTCGCAGGCGCCCGCTCACCGAGCGGATTACTAGAGCGCCTCCGCCTTCGTGGACGCTCACGAGTGGCGAGCCTGGTCCCTGGGCGGCACGAAGCTCATCGCGCGCTCGGCGAGTGCCGCGATGGTGAGCGCGGGGTTCACGCCAGGGTTGGCCGACACGGCAGCGCCGTCGATGACGTAGAGCCCCTCGTACCCGAAGACGCGGTGGCGCGCGTCGATGACCCCCTCGTCCGCGGTCGCGCCCATGCAGGCGCCGCCCAGGATGTGCGCGGTCGTCGGCGTGTCGAGGAGCAGCTCGGTGACGAGGCCCTGGGGCAGGCCGTCGAGCTTCTCGGAGGCCCGGAGCGCCAGGTCGGTCGCCTGCGGGCTCGAGGCGCTCGGCGCTGGGCCGCTCGAGATGGAGGTCTGGAGACGCCCGCCCGCACCGAGGCGCATCCGGAGGTGCCCCTCGAGCGTGCGCATGTAGAGGAGGATGACGGTGTGCCTCGCCCAGTCGAGGACGAAGAACGCCCGAAACGCGCGCATGGGGTGGCGCAGGCACTGCCCGATCGCGCTCAACACGCGCACGAGCGCGCTCCGGCCCGACGCGTGGGGCGCGACGAGCAGGCGGAAGAAGCCCGACCCGGACGGATAGCGCACCGGCTCGAGGTGCGAGTGCTCGTCGGTGTGGAGCACGCTGCCGATGGCGATGCCCTTGGAGTGATCCACGTCGCGCCGGCCGCTCACGATTCCCAGCAGCGCCTCGGAGTTGGTGCGGACGAAGTCGCCCACGCGCGGTGACAGGCGCGGCAGGCCGTCGGGGCGGCTGCGCAGCTCGAGCAGGAGCGGCACCGTGCCGAGAACCCCGCCGGCGAAGATCACGTTCGACGCCTTCCAGATCCGGCGAGTGCGGCGGATGAGCGAGGCGCCCTGAAGCGCATCCACCTGATACCCGCCGCCCGGCACCTCCCGCACCCAGGTCGCTTCGGTGTCCGCCTCGATGACGAGGCCTTTCCGCTCCGCCAACCAGAGATAGTTCTTGTCGAGGGTGTTCTTCGCGCCGTGCTGGCACCCGATCATGCAGCCACCGCACTGCGTGCAGCCGGTGCGCTCCGGGCCCTCCCCGCCGAAGTACGGGTCTGGGACGGTCACCCCAGTCTCTCCGAACCAGACCGCGACCGGCGACCGGCGGAAGTCCCCCTCGGGACGCCCGAGGTCCCGCCCGATCTCGCGGATCATCTCGTCGGCAGGCGTCGTGTACGGGTTCTCGGCGGCCCCGAGCATCTTCCGGACAGTCGGGTAGTGCGGCGCGAGCTCGCGCTTCCAGTCAGCGAGCCGGGCCCAGGACTTCGCGGCGAAGAAGTCGTCCTCCGGGATGGGCAACGTGTTGGCGTACACCAGCGAACCGCCGCCGACCCCCACGCCCGAGAGCGCGGTGACGTGGCGCAGGAACGTCATCTTGAAGAGGCCGCGGAAGCCGAGCGCAGGAAACCAGAGCCACCGCTTGAGGTTCCAGTTGCTCCGGGGGAAATCGCCGGCTCCCAGCCGACGGCCCTTCTCCAGCATGACGACGCGGTAGCCCTTCTCCACCAAGCGAAGCGCGCTCACGCTGCCGCCAAAGCCGGAACCGATGATCAGGAAGTCGGCGTCCATGGAGGGCCAGCGTACTCCGATGGACTCTGCAGATCCTCGATGCGCTCGGAGCGAGGTCGCGCTAGTGGCGTGCCGGCGAAGCCTCGCGTTGGGCCTTCCTCAGGATCTCGAGTACGGCAGCACGCCCTCGCTCCTGCCATCCCGAAAGTACGCGCGGCTTCGCGATCCACCCCGCCGCCAGCCCGACGGCCACGGCGACGAGCAGCGCCAGGAGTAGGCGGAATCGCGTCATCGGACTCCGGAGTTGGGGCCCTACATCAAGGTGGGACTGCTCCGTCACCGGCGACACCCTCGACGCGGCCACCTAGACCGGCCAAGCGCGTCATCGCCGCCGCCTGCAGATGAGGACGGGGTGCCGTCTCGCCGTCTGGTAAGAAGGAGGCAAGCAACCATCGGGTCGCGCAGCCAAGGGGCTCACGTTCGCCGGGCAGGCGCGGCTCGCCGGGCTCGAGCTCCAGGAACTGGGGGAGCTCCTCGCCGTGACGAGCGGCGTCATGCCCTGACGGAGGCTGGGCAGCGCCTGCTCGAGACCGCAGGCGCGGCAGTGCGCACGCTGACCGGGAGGCCGGCGGTCCACCGCGTGCCGCCGAGCCCTCACCGGGGAATGCCGTCAGTGCGGGCTGAGCGGTGCACGGCGAGATTCCCGGCGGTCTTCGTCAATCTCAGGACAAGTGGATCTCGTGATGTGCTTCGAACCGTTGACCACGGCTGTTCATGAGCCTGACCTGCAGCGACCCTTCGCGAGTGGCGAGCAGGCCGAACGTGATGAGCGGGTCGTCGCTGAGCGCGGAGGTCAACGCGAATCGGCTCACGCGCTCTCCGCAATAGTACACCTCCATGTCCTGGAGGTAGAAGGGCTCGGACTGGCGCACGAACTTCCCGTCACGCATGATCAAGCCTGTCCGGCTCGGGTGGCGAGTCTCGACCTGGACATGGATGAGCTCGCCACGAGCGATCCGGCCATGCTGGCCCAGCTCGGGAATTCGGATGACTGGCGGAACGATCTGCTCATCGCCAGCCTGCCCACCGGGCGGCGCGGTCCCGGTTCAGCCACCACCCTCCTCGGGAATGGTGATGGGCCGGCGCGCGTACCACCGCCCGTGCAGATTGCACTCGGCGGCCACGGAGACTTCCGATGCGCCGTGGTGCATCCGGGCCTGAAAGGCGAGATAGACGCGTCCGTTTGACGGCGTCAGGTGGAATGTGCCTTTGAGTGGCACCGGATCCCAATTGTTCGCCACCTGGATACTCGTGACGTAATGGTCCGACGACATCGGATGGGTCATCGTCACGACGATCGGCACCTTGGCTCCGTTCCTGGTCGCAGCCGGAACCTGGAGCGCTGGCACATGCTCGCGCTCGAACGGGGAGAGCGCGTCCCCCGCGGCGGATGCGGCCCACGCCCGGGGCATCCAGAGCCCCACCGCCGCCGAGGTCAACCCGAGAAACTCTCGCCTCGAGAGCACGGGCGTCAGTGCCTGCCGGGGTCGAGCTTGGCGGCGCGGTTCGACCAGTGGATGTAAGCCTCCACGGCCTTCATGGCGTCCGAGTTCGGATCGATCCGCTCCCCTTCGGCGCTGTTCTCGATGCACCAGTTGACCATGTCCCGGAGCGTACCGAACCCGCCGAGCGAACCCTGAAACTTCGGAAACTGGTACGGATGCGTGTCGGCGGCGAACGGATGGCACATCGCGCAAGCCATCCCGGTCCGCGACAGGTTGACCTTGAACTTCTTCAGCGTCGCGTCGTCACCGTGGAAGATCTGGTCACCGATCTTCACCTGCTCCATGAAGACGTCTTCGAAGGCCTTGAGCTGTTCGGGCGTGTGCTTTCCTTTGTGCGCGAGCGCTCGCGAGCTCGTGATGACGAAGAGGGCCAGGAGCGCACCTGCCGCGATCACTCCATATCGTGCGATCTTCATGGCTGCTTCCTTCCTTATGGCTGCTTCCTTCCTTGCACGAGAGCCACGCTACTTGTAACCGCCATAGTACGGCCACTCTCGGTCAGCGATCCTGGGATGCAGAACCTGATTGACGTTGTCCGCGCAACCGGAATCGACCTCCGAGTCCGCGAAGACGTCCTGCCGCCACATCATGTACTGGTTCTCGATCTTGGAGTCGGCGTTCATCGCCAGGCGCGACCAGCCGACGCCGTCGAAGAAGTCGCCCGGGTCGACCCGGACCATGCACTTGGTCAGCGCCGGGACGCCTTCCGGCGCGTAAGGCCATGGCCACGAGGTCGCGAGCATGCCGATGGACCGCATCTTCCCGATCTCGTTGTAGAGCACCTGGTGCGTGTGGCCGTGAATGTTAGTCACGTTGCCGTACGGCTTGAGCACCTCCTGCACCTCGCGCCAATCTCGCACCCAGAAGTTCCAGGGCGGGTAATACTCGTACAGCGGGTTATGGCTGAAGACCACGACGGGCTGGTCCTTCCCCCAGCCGGACAGCGTTCGGCCGAGCCATTCGAGCTGGTCCCTGCCGACACCTGCCCACGACCCGGCCACGCTCCCGTCCAGGGTCGCCATATGGCCCATTCTCTCCTTCGGGCTCATCTTCTTGGCGGTCCAGTAGTCCGGGCCGCGACTCACGGTGTCGAGCCCGACGAAGCGCACGCCCTTGTGATCGAAGGTCCAGTTGGGCTGGCCGAACATGCTGGTCCACTTCTTGCCCATGTCGAGATACCAATCGTGCTCGCCCGGGATGTGGACCCTCCGGATCTTCAGCTCCTTGAGGATGCTGGCCCCGAGGTCGAGCTCCACGGGATCGCCCAGCTGAGCGAGATCGCCCCCGTGGATGAGGAAGTCCGGCGCGGGATTCATGGCCTGCACGTCCTTCACCGCCCGGACGGTCTTGTCGACGAACCGCGTGTTGACGTCCTTGGGATACAGGTGATTGTCGGAGATCCACGCGAACCTGAACGGCGCCTGCGCTCCGAGGGCGAAGTCGAGCGTGTTGACGAGCGGGAACCATCCATAGGCGGCGACGCTCCCGGCGCCCGCCAGGAGCGATCTGTGCAGGAAGGTGCGACGAGTGATCCCCAGCGATCGGTCCGGGCGCTCACCGTTGCCGCGCAGCATCTTCTCGATCTCTTTCCGCTCTTGCTTGATCTCATCCATGGTCCGCGTCCTTCTGGCGGTCACAGCGCCAGGAAACACCCATTCCATGCCGAGTGCCTACTTCTTCAACTCTATCGTCACCGGCACCGCCCCCTTGGGCGGGACCGTCACCGGCACCTCCGTCGGGCCCGTGTACTCCTGCCAGGCGACGAGCGTGTAAGAGCCCGGCGGCACGTCCGTGAGGCTGAACGCGCCACCCTTCTTCGTCACCGCGTAGTACGGGTTGTCGGCGACGTAGGCCCAGCCGAGCATCCAGCCGTGCACGTCGCACTTCACCTGCACGAGCCCGGGCTTGTTGAGCGGCTTGGGAAAGCGCAGGCCCTTCGTCGGCAACGCCTGATTGAACACGGTCGCCTTGTCGAGAAAGCCGTG
>DASPZP010000094.1:0-4610 GCA_035636195.1 Anaeromyxobacteraceae bacterium | reverse complement strand
AAGGCCTGGCCGACCTCCTGGCGCGCGTGCTGCGAGACCCCGGCCCCCGGCCACGGCCTCTGCTTCAAATGGGCGAGTGCAACACGCCCACGACAGCACAGCTGCTGTCGACGCAGCTGGAGCCGGTGCTGCACGACGGCGAGGCCGTCGCCGTCCGCATCCTGCACACGGTGGTGCGCGAGCGCCCCATCTCCGAGGTGTACGACGTGGTGCACCGGCCGTTCGACAGCTACCTGGCCGAGGACGGCCGGGTGGCGCAGTGCTCCTGTTGCCGCCGGGTGCGCGATCCGGCCGAGCCGGAGCGCTGGGACCTCGTGCCGGCGCTGCTCCAGCAGCCGCCGGCGGAGGCGAGGCAGGTGCTCTGCGGCTACTGCGCAGAGCTCCACGTCGGCAAGCCGGCCGCTTGAGCGCGGCTACCCCGCCTTCTTGGCGCGGCGCTTCCGCTTGACGCTGAGGGCGCGCTTACGCGTCGACTGCGCGCGCTTCGTCTTGGAGCGGTTCGAGACCTTACGCTTGCTGCGGTTGCCCTTGGGCGTCGGCATGGTGTTCTCCTGCTGCGATGAGGGGCGAGTGTACCCGCCGGATGCGCTCGGTCAATTTCGGGGGAAGCTACTCGAGCCAGTCCTTCTGCTTCAGCTTCCGGGGCAGGTACTCCTCCGTGATGAAGCTGATACCACGGCGGGAGAGCGCTTCCAGCTCGAACTTGAGGCCGGAGCGCACCATCTCCGAGATCTCGCGCTGCCACTGCTTCGCGCGGAACCACGGGTAGGCGAGCATCTGTTTGGCCCGCGAGACGTCGCCGTCGTCCATCCTGATGGCGACGTTGGTGGGCAGCTGATAGGCGTCCTTGTCGAACGAAGACAGGCCGATGAAGCGCGCGTCCGGCACCGCCATCCGCATCGACTCGTAGGCGAGGTTGATCGAGCCCTGCTTCATCACCGAGTAGATGTAGAAGCCCCACGGGTCGTTGTCGACGAGCACGTAGACGGGCAGCTTCAGCTCGGAGTGGAGCCGCTGCACGAGGCGCCGCACTCCGCGCGGCGGTTGCCCTCCGCCTTGCAGGATGATGCACTTCTCGCGCTTCCAGAACTTGTCCTCGTTGAAACGCGTCCAGACCGCGTCCTTCTCGATGAGCAGGATGTACTTCGCCTCGTGGCGGACGAACTCGATGACGTTCGACTCGACGATGGAGGGCACCGCCCAGCCGCCCGAGCCCATCCGGCGCAGGTCGATGGTGTCGCCCGTGTCGCGGATGGTGATGGGCCCCACCATCGACCCCTTGCGGGAGGCGAAGAGGTGCAGCTCCTCGCGCAGCGCGTCGAGCGCCACCTCCAGGTCCTCGATGATGGGATCGGACTCGTCCTGCTCCTCGAACGTGTTCTGCTTCGTCTCGCCGATGGTGTGCTTGGTGATGTAGTAGAGGTCGCGGATGCTGGTGGTCTTGCCCGCCTCCACCAGCTCCTTGCAGGCATCCGAGACGAGGAACGTCTGCATGAACTTCTTCGCCATCGCGACGTTGAAGAAGTAGCGCCGCTGCTTCTGGTTCCCGAGCTCGACCAGCCCCCGCTTCTCGTTGAACTTCACGTTGGCGAGCGAGCGGATGGGGATCTCGACGAAGGGGTTCTGGCCCCCCTTCACCGAGCGCATCACCGCCTCGGCCAGCTTCTCGATCTTGTGGGCCGTCTGCTTCGAGACTGCGTCGAGTCTGGGCATGCGCTACTCCACCTCCTCGCGCTCGGCCCGGCGCGGCTTCTTGGTGATCTTCCTGCTCTGCTCCTCGAGCGCCGCGTCCTGCTCCTCCAGGTCCGACTCGGTCACCTGGTTCGCCACGCGCATGAAGTCCCGCCGGATGGGGTCCTTCGACCTCCCCGTGATCTTGCCGAGCGCCTGCGCCACCTCCTCGATGTAGAGCTCGAAGATGCTGCGGCGCTGCGCCTGGTAGTCGGCGTGCTTCTGCTTGCGGATGTGCGACGCGAGCTTGCGCCCGCACTCCTGCGCGGCGAGCTGGATCTCCCGGATGATCTCCGGGTAGTGGGCCACCGCCTCCTTCGACTCGCTGGTGAACGGCACCCAGACGCTCGCGATGTGGACGAGGAGCGCCATCGGTCCGACCGGGAGCGACCCCTTCGGCTGCGAGAGCAGATACTTCCGCCAGTCGGTCTTCACGACCGCCTCGCTCACGCCGCAGGCGGCGCGCTGGAAGAGGAGCGGCACCCGGTTCGCGAAGCGGAAGAGCTCGATCGACTTGTCGGCCGGCCAGGAGCCGCCGTAGGCGAGGCCCACCTCCACCTGGAACGGGTTCCCGCGATACACCTTGGGTGGACGGGTGACCGTGGCGATGAAGTAGTTGTGGCCCTTGATCTTCTCGACCCCCTCCTCCGGCGGCGCGTCGGGCACCACCGGCGCCTCGGCCTTGGCCGCCTTCTCCTTCTTCGACGCCTTCTTCTTGCCCGCCTGGTCGAGGTCGAGCTGCGTCTCCTCCTCCGGGCCCTCGGTCTCGATGACGTTCAGGAAGGAGACGAGGCCACGCTTCATGAGCTCGTCGCCGATGGGGGAGAGGCAGTTCGTCGGCGGCGCCATGATCCGGGTCGCGCCGATGGCCTTGTGCAGCTTCTCCGCCAGGGCGCGATCCTCGGCCAGGTCGCGCGGCCGCACCCGGCCCTTGAGCGCCGCCGCCTTCGCGATCTCGTCCGCCACCGCCGGCGAGACGCGGGAGAAGGCGGTCTGCAGGAACCCCCGCACGTCGCGGCTCTTCGACTCGGCGGCCATCAGCATGAGCGCGCCCAGCTCGACGCCGTGCGGGTGCGGCTTGATCTCGAGCGCCTCCTTGGGCAGCTCGCCGGTGGCGCGCGGGAAGGAGAGCCGGTCCTGCTTCGGCCGCAGGTAGTGCACGGTCGCGTGCGGGTTCGCGAGCGCGGTGTGCTCGACGTACCGGTTCACGTAGCGCTGGCCCTGCTGCCAGCTGGCGACGATCTCGAGCTCGACCCGCGTCCCGTGCTCCTGCGTCCACTCGCCGAGCTCCCGGTCCTCGGTGACGACCGGGTTGTTCTTGCGGGTGTCGATCTGGATCTCGAAGAAGTGAGCCGGCTTCCCCTTGCCGGTGCGCGTGGTGACGCGGATGGGCGCGCCGGTGGTGAGCTGCGCGTACATGGCGGCGGCGCTGATGCCGATGCCCTGCTGGCCGCGCGACTGCTTCAGGCGGTGGAACTTCGAGCCGTAGAGGAGCTTGCCGAAGATCTTGGGCGCCTGCGCCTTCACGATGCCCGGGCCGTTGTCCTCCACCGCCACCACGAACCGGCCCTCACCCTTGTTGAGGTCGCCGCCCTGCGAGGCCTCCCAGGCCAGGTCGCGCACCTCGATGGTGATCTCCGGGAGGATGCCGGCCTCCTCGCAGGCGTCGAGCGAGTTGTCGACCGCCTCCTTGATGGTGGTGAGGAGCGCCTTCGAGGGGTTGTCGAAGCCGAGCAGGTGGCGGTTCTTGGTGAAGAACTCCGAGATCGAGATCTCGCGCTGCCCCTGCGCCATCTGCTCGGCGGTGGCGCGACGCTTCGGGACCGGCCGTTCGACCTTCGACTCCGCGCCGTCGGCGGCACTCAGGGGACCCTGTTCGGCGCTACGCTCAGGCCGAACGGGAAGGGGACCCGTTCGCGCTGAGCGTAGGGCCGGTGTGGGACCAACCGGGCCTCGGGCCGGCCCGGAGTCGAAGCGCCCCGTGACCAGCTCCAGCTGCGCCGTACCCTTCCCCTTCACCTTGCCCGCCATTCCGAGATCTCCCGGCGATATCGCCACGTTCGCCTTTAGCACGGGTCCCCGGCGAGACGCGAGAAAGCGAACGGGCGGCAGCTCGCCGCACGGGTGAGTTTGACGAGGGTCCCCGGCTGGCTATGTTCCGCCCATGGCCTGGTCAGAATCCACACCCGTGCGCGGCATCCCTCGGAGCTCCGCGAGCGTGGGGCGCAACTACGTCAAGACGGCGATGCTGATGGCCTTCCTCATCGCGCTGCTCGCCATCGGCGGGCAGGTGTGGGGCGGCTCCTCGGGCATGCTGCTCTTCGGAGCGATCGGGCTCGTCATCAACTTCGTGTCGTACTGGTTCTCCGACCGGATCGCGCTCATGGCGCACCGGGCGCAGCCGGTGACGCGGGAGCAGCTGCCGCAGCTCTACGAGATCGTGGAGCGGCTCACCCGCAAGGCCGGCCTGCCGATGCCGAAGCTGTACGTCATCCCCTCGGAGACCCCCAACGCGTTCGCGACCGGCCGGAACCCCTCGCACGCCGCGGTGGCGGTGACCGAGGGCATCCTCCGGCTCCTCGACTGGCGCGAGCTCGAGGGCGTCCTCGCCCACGAGCTGTCGCACGTCCAGAACCGCGACATCCTCATCTCCACCATCGCAGCGGCCGTGGCGGGCATCATCAGCTCGCTCGGCCATGCGATCCAGTGGGGCGCCATGTTCGGCGGGCTGTCCCGGCGCGACGACGAGGGCCGCGGCGGCGGCCTCGAGATGCTGGCCTGGGCCATCCTCGCGCCCATCATGGCGATGATCATCCAGCTCGCCGTCTCGCGCTCGCGCGAGTATGGCGCCGACGCCTCGGGAGCGGCCCTCATCGGCG
>DASPZP010000093.1:0-8433 GCA_035636195.1 Anaeromyxobacteraceae bacterium | reverse complement strand
CTCGCCGCCTTCGACCGTATCGTAACGAGCGGGAGGCCGGAGCTGATGCTCGTCTCCGGGTACTCCGGCATCGGCAAGTCGTCGGTGGTGAACGAGCTGCACAAGGTACTCGTGCCGCCGCGGGGGCTCTTCGCCTCGGGGAAGTTCTACCGGTACAAACGCGACGTCCCGTACGCCACGCTCGCCCAGGCCTTTCAGAAGCTGATCCAGTCGCTTCTGGGCAAGAGCGAGGCGGAGCTGGCCCACTGGCACGACGCGCTCCGCCAGGCGCTGGAGCCGAACGGGCGGCTGATGGTCGACCTGGTCCCGAAGCTCGCGCTCGTCATCGGCGAGCAGCCGCCGGTGCCCGAGCTGTCGCTGCAGGATGCGCAGCAACGGTTCCAGTTTGTGTTCCGGCAATTCTTCGGCGTCTTCGCGCGGCCGGAGCACCCGCTGGCGCTCTTCCTCGACGACTTGCAATGGCTCGACGCGGCGACGCTCGATCTGCTCGAGGACCTGCTGACCCGGTCGGATCTGCGGCACTTCATGCTGATCGCTGCGTACCGGGACAACGAGGTCACTCCCGCCCATCCGCTGATGCGAAAGCTCGAGGCGATCAGGAACGCGGGCGCGCCCGTACAGGAGGTCAGGCTGGCGCCCCTCGCTCGTGAGCATGTGGGTCAGCTCATTGCGGATGCGCTTCGCTGCGAGCCGGTGCGTGCCGACCCGCTGGCGGAGCTGGTGTACGAGAAGACCGGGGGCAACCCGTTCTTCGTGATCCAGTTCCTCTCCGCCCTCGCCGACGAGAGGCTGCTCGCGTTCGACCACGACGCGGCGCGCTGGTCGTGGGACGTCGGGCGCATCCACGCGAAGGGGTACACGGACAACGTCGTGGACCTCATGGTGGCCAAGCTGACCCGGCTGCCGCTCGTGGCGCAGGAGGCGCTGCAGCAACTCTCCTGCCTCGGCAACCGCGCCGACACCACGACGCTCGCGCTCGCGCGCGGAACGTCGGAGGAACAGGTCCACGCGGACCTGTGGGAGGCGATTCGCCTGGAGCTGATCGAGCGCCTCGATGGCGCCTACCGGTTCGTGCACGACCGCGTCCAGGAAGCTGCTTACTCGCTCATCCCGGAACCGTCGCGCGCCGACGCGCACCTGGGAATCGGGAGACTGCTCGCCGCGCGCACGCCGCGGGAGAAGCGCGAGGAGGTCATCTTCGAGATCGTCAATCAGCTCAATCGCGGTGTCGCACTGATCAGCTCGCCGGACGAACGCGAGGGACTGGCCGAGCTCAACCTGATGGCAGGCAAGCGCGCCAAGGATGCTACCGCCTACGCCTCGGCTCTGACCTATCTCGCTGCCGGTCGGGCGCTGCTTCCGGAAGACTGCTGGGGTCGATGCGCCGCACTCACCTTTGCGCTCGAGGTCCATCGCGCCGAGTGCGAGTTCCTGACAGGCGACTTCGCGGCAGCGGAAGGGCGGCTCTCGGGGCTGTCCAGGCGCGCCCGGCTGCCCGTGGACCTAGCCACCGTCACGAGGCTGCAGGAAGAGCTGTTCATGAGGCTCGGCCGGAGCGACCGCGCCGTCGAGGCATGTCTCGACTATCTACGTCAGACGGGTGTCCAGTGGTCCGCGCGACCGACGAAGGAGCAGGTCCAGCAAGAACACGAGCGCATCTGGTGCCAGATCGGCAGTCGCTCGATCGAGGACCTCGTCGATTTGCCGCTGATGACGGAACCTGAACTGCGCGGCACCATGGATGTCCTCAACGCAGTCCTGCCGGCGGCCTTGTTTACCGACGAGAATCTCTTCTGCCTCGTCCTCTGCCGGATGGCAAACCTCAGCCTGGAACATGGCAACAGCGACGCATCGTGCCACGCCTACGTCTGTTTGGGCATGCTCCTCGGCCATGGTTTCGGCAACTACCCGGCCGGCTTCAGCTTCGGCAAGCTCGGGTTGGACCTGGTGGAGCAACGCGGCTTGCGTCGGTTCGAGGGGCGCATCGACCTGCTCTTCGGGGGCTGCTTGCTTCCCTGGACGCAGCCCATTCGCACTGGCCGCAGCTTGGTGCGGCGCGCCTTCGAGGTGGCTACCAGACTCGGCGACCTCACCTACGCAGGTTACAGCCGTACCGTGGCGATCACGGACTTGCTCGCCACCGGGGAGCCACTGGCTGAAGTGCAGCGCGAGGCCGAGACCGGCCTCGAGTTCGCGCAGAAGGTCCGGTTCGGCTTCGTCGCCGATATCATCGATGGACAATTGAGACTCATCAGGACCCTCCGCGGCCTGACCCCGCAGTTCGACTCCTTCAACGATACCGGGTTCGACGAGAGCCGGTTCGAGCAGCATCTGGCGGAGGATCCGGGGCTGGGAATCGTCGCCTGCTGGTACTGGATCCGCAAGCTGCAGGCGCGCTTCCTCGCGGGTGCGTACGTTTCCGCCATCGAAGCGGCAGAAAACGCGCGACGACTTCTTTGGACGTCGGTTACATCCTTCGAGCTGGCCGACTACCAATTCTACGCCGCGCTGACGCGCGCCGCGCTCTGCGATGCGGCATCCGCCGCGGATCGTGCTCAGCACCAGGAGGCACTCTCAGCCCACCATCGCCAGCTCCAGCAGTGGGCCGAGAACTGCCCGGCGAACTTCGAGGACCGCGCCGCGCTCGTCGGCGCGGAGATCGCGCGCATCGACGGCCGCGATGCCGACGCGATGCGCCTCTACGAACGGGCGATCGCCGCGGCACGAGCGAACGGCTTCGTGCACAACGAGGCGCTCGCGAGCGAGCTCGCCGCACGCTTCTACGCAGCGCGCGGCTTCGAGGAGATCGCGCATCTCTATCTCCGGAAGGCCCGGAACGGGTACCTGCTCTGGGGCGCCGACGGCAAGGTGCGGCAGCTCGACCAGCTCCATCCGCACCTCGGCACGGTCGAGCCAGCTCCCGACGCGCGACGCACCATCGGCGCGCCCATCGGGCATCTCGACCTCGCGACGGTCCTCAAGGTCTCGGAGGCGGTTTCCGGCGAGATCGTGCTCGAGAAGCTGGTCGACACGCTGTTGCGCACCGCCATCGAGCATGCCGGCGCGGCGCGCGGGCTGCTCATCCTGTCACGCGGTGACGAGCTCTCGATCGCGGCGGAGGCGAGCACCGTCGGGGACACGGTGACAGTCCGCCTGCGCGAGGGGCCGGTCGCCGGCTCCGAGCTCCCCGAGTCGGTCGTCCACTATGCGGCGCGCACCCAGGAGAGCGTGATCCTGGACGACGCGTCGGCCCCGAGCCCGTATTCTGCCGACGAGTACATCCGGCGCGTGCACGCCCGGTCAGTCCTCTGTCTGCCCCTCGTGAAGCAGGGCAGGCTGGTCGCGCTGCTCTACCTCGAGAACAGCCTCGCCGCCGGCGTGTTCACACCCGCGAGGATCGCGGTGTTGAACGTCCTCGCGTCGCAGGCGGCGATGGCACTAGAGAGTGGTCTTCTGTATCGCGAGCTCCAGGAACGGGAAGCGCGTATCCGGCGCCTCGTGGATGCCAACATTGTCGGCGTCCTCATCTCCGAATTCGACGGGCGAGTTGTCGAGGCCAACGACGCCTTTCTCCGAATCGTCGGATACACGCGCGACGATCTAGCGCCCGGACGAATCAGGTGGACGGAGCTGACCCCTCCCGAGTGGCACGCCGCCAATCAACGCGCCGTCGAGCAAGTACGCGCGACTGGAAGGGCGGATCTCTTCGAGAAGGAGTACCTCCGCAAGGATGGCACCCGGGTGCCGGTGCTCGTCGCCGCCGCGGCCCTCGCGGGCACGCCCAAGCAGGCCGTCGCGTTCGTGGTCGACCTCACCGAACGCAAGCGGGGAGAGGAAGAGCGCGAGAGATTGCGCCGCGCACACGCGGAGCTCGCGCGCATCAGCCGCGTCACGACGATGGGAGAAATGACGGCGTCCCTGTCGCACGAGATCAGACAGCCGATCGCCGCCGCGATGACGAATGCGAAGGCGTGCGTACGGTGGCTTGCGCGAAAGGACCCCGATCTCGGAGAGGCGCGCGCCGCCGCCGAGAGAATCGCCGACGACACGACGCGCGCGGCCGAGATCATCAACCGCGTCGCTTCGCTGTACAAGAAGGGCACTCCGCAGCGGGAGTCGGTCGACGTCAACGAGGTGGCGCGCGAGACGCTCGCGCTGCTCCGCGCCGAGGCGGAACGACATGGCGTCTCGTTGCGCACCGAGCTCGCGTACAACCTCCCCACCGTCCTGGCCGATCGCGTACAACTGCAGCAGGTCTTCATGAACCTGATGCTCAACGGCATCGAGGCGATGCAGGGCACTGGGGGTGAGCTGAGCGTCAGGTCGGAGCGCGGAGAGAAGGGCGAATTGCTGTTCTCGGTGACCGATACCGGCGTCGGCCTTCCCCCGGGCAAGACCGACGCCGTCTTCGAGGCCTTCTTCACGACCAAGCCGCAGGGCACCGGCATGGGCCTGAGCATCAGTCGATCGATCGTCGAGTCGCACGGCGGCCGGCTGTGGGCGACGAGCGGCACCGAACGGGGCGCGACGTTCCATTTGAGCCTGCCGGCTGAAGGCAACTCTTGACCGCGGAAGCGGTGGCGGCGGCGTCTAGGACGGATAAACTGCGTTCCGTAAACCAGACCGCTATAGTCCACATGGCGAGAGCGCGTTCGAAGTGATCAGGTCCACCGTCACCTTCGCACGGCCGTCGGGGAGGGCATGCTCCACCACGGTCTCCGCGAAGGGGGGCATGAAGCGCTCCGTGAGGTGCTTGTGGCGACTCCTCGCGGTCGCGCTCGTGGCCGCCTGGGGCTTCCCCGCGGGCGCGTTCCAGGTCGTCGATCGCGACGACCTCCATGTCCGGTGGGACACCTCGGTCAAGTACAGCGTCGCGGCGCGCGTGCAGGGCCGCTCCTCGTCGCTGGTGGCCAACTCGAACCTAGACGACGGCGATCGCAACTTCGGCCGAGGCCTCATCTCGAGCCGCTTCGACCTCCTGTCGGAGCTCGACGTCGTGTACCAAAACGTCGGCGCGCGCGTGAGCGGCGCCGGCTGGTACGACTTCGTCTACAACCGGCGCAACGACAACGACTCCCCGGCGACGGCGAACTCGTTCTCGGTCCCGCACGATGAGTTCACCCACGCTACCCGGCGGCTCCACGGGCGCGACGGGGACCTCCTCGACGCCTTCGCCTTCGCCAACGGCCGCATCGGTCCCGTGCCAGCGAGCATCCGGGTGGGGAGGCACACGCTGCTCTGGGGGGAGAGCCTGCTGCTCGCCACGAACGGGATCTCCTACGCGCAGGCGCCACTCGACTTCATCAAGGGCCTGTCGCTCCCGGGCACGCAGGCCAAGGAACTGTTCATGCCGGTCGGACAGATCTCGGGGCAGCTGCGGCCCACGCAGTCCTGGAGCTTGGCCGCCTATTACCAGTTTGAATGGAGAAGGACGCGCCTGCCCGCGGCCGGCAGCTACTTCAGCAGCGCCGACTTCCTGGACGAGGGCGGCGAGCGCCTCTTCACCGGGCCGCCCGGCGAGGCGCTCTTCCGTGGCCGGGACCTGACGGCCCGGAGCCAGGGGCAATGGGGCGTCTCGGCGCGCTATCGCGCCGAAAGCCTGAACACCGAGCTCGGCCTCTACTGGATCTGGTTCCACGAGAAGCTGCCCCAGCTGTATCTCGCGCCCGGCGCCGGGGCGGACCCGGGACGAGGCCAGGTCGGGGAGTACGTGCTCGTGTTCCCCGAGGACGTGCAGCTCGCCGGCGCGAGCTTCGCGACCGCCGTCGGCGGCCTCGCCCTCGCCGGGGAGGCCCACGTGCGCTTCCACACGCCGCTCGCCAGCACGCCCCAGTCGGTGCCTCCCGGCGAGCCGGGCGACAACCGCGATCACCCCCGGTATGCAGTGGGGAACACGGTGCACGCGCAGGTCTCCTCCGTCTACGTCCTGCCCCGATTGCCGCTATGGGCCAGCGCGACGGTTCTGGCGGAGGTGGGTTGGCAGCGTCGCCTCGCGGTCACGCGGAATCCCGGCGCGCTCGATCCCGCCCGGGATGTGCAGGCTTTCGCGTTCAGCCTGGTGTTAACGCCCGCCTGGCTGGACGTGCTCCCGGAGGTCGACCTGAGCCTCCCCATCTCGTTCAGCTACAGCCCTGCGGCGAAGGCCCCTCTGGCTGCGTTCGACGCCGTCCACGACGGCGGCACGCTCAGCGTGAGCGCCACGGCCGTGTACCGGAAGGTCTGGAACGCGGGGGCGCAGCTCACATGCTTCTACGGCAACGAGCAGTTCCAGGCCCTGAAGGACCGGGCCTTCGCTTCGGCCTTCGTACAGCGCACGTTCTGATTGCGACAGGAGGTAGCGGCAATGAGCGCGAGGCGCGCGGTGGCGATCGCTGCGACATGGGCGCTGGCGGCCCTATGCACGCGGATCGAAGCGGGCGTCTCCGGGCAGGAGGCGGCGAGGCTGCGGACCGACCTCACGCCGCTGGGCGCGGAGAAGGCCGGGAACGCGCAGGGGACCATACCTGCCTGGAACGGCGGGTACACCGTCCGGTGGCCCGGGTACGAGTCCGGGCAACGCCGTCCAGACCCCTTCGCGGAGGACAAGCCGCTCTTCCGCATCACCGCGGCCAACGTTGAGCAGTACGCCGACCGGCTTTCGGATGGCGTGAAAGAGTTACTCAGGCGTTTCCCAGACTACCGGATCGACGTGTACCCCACGCATCGCACGGGGGCGGCGCCGCAATGGGTCTACGACAACACCTTCGCCAACGCGACCCGGGCCCGCACCAGGAACGACGGGCTGACGGTGGAGGGCGCTTTCGGCGGGATCCCCTTCCCAATCCCTGCAAGCGGCCGGGAGGCCATGTGGAACCACCTCCTCGCCTGGAAGGGCGAGGCCGTGGTCGAGGACGGGGGCATCTACCTCGCGAGCGGGGGGAGCGCAGTGCTGACCGCGCAGCGGAGGGCCGACCTCCAGTACCCGTACTACTACCGGGACGGCTCGCCGGACCGCTACGCCGGATTCTACTACCTGGCTCGATTCCTCATGATTCGACCGCCGGGCATCGCCGGCACCGCCTACGTGCTCCGCGAACCGACGGATCCGCTGAAGCGGGAGACCGAGACCTGGGCGTACCTGGTCGGGCAACGCCGCGTGCGGCCGGTCCCGACGCTCGTCTACGACTTCCCCGACGAAACGACGTCGGGCATCAGCCTCATCGACGAGATCTGGATGTTCAAGGGGGCGCTGGATCGCTACGACTGGAAGATCCTGGGCAAGAAGGAGCTGTTCGTCCCCTACAACGAGAACGGCTTCCATGGGAGGCCCGTTGCCGAGGTGCTGGGCCGCCAGCACCTGAACCCCGACCACGTGCGCTGGGAGCTGCACCGGGTCTGGGTGGTCGAGGCGCAGCTCGCCAGCGGCAAGCGCGACGTCATCGCACGGAGACTCCTGTACCTCGACGAGGACACCTGGCTGGCGCTCCTCTACGACGGCTGGGACGCGCGTGGGCGGCTCTGGAAGGTCGCCCACGCGCTCCCCCTGCTCGTGCCGGAGCTGCCCGCTCTCGTGACCTTCCCCGACGTCGTCTACGACCTCTCCAGCGGTCGTTACGCCGCGCGCTATTTGCTGAACGAGAGCCGGATTCACTACCAGGTCGTGCCACGGAGGTCGGAGGACTACTTCTCGCCCGCTGCCCTGGTCGGCGAAGGAGTCCGGTGAAGAGCTCACCTGGCCCGTCAAGCTCTCCCGTCGAGCAGCGGGCAGAGAACGCAGCCTGATTGCGATGGACGAGCAGGCAACGTGGGCGTCGTCCACAAGGACCTGAAGCCAGCGAACCTCGTCGTGGACCCGGCGACCTCCGATGTGCGGATCATCGACTTCGGCCTCGCGAGCCGGCTTCCGCGCGCTCCGCGGGGCGGTCGGTCGCTTCATCGCGACCGCTCATTGCTCATGCACCCGCATGCTGGTCGGCGTCCAACTCCCTCCCGCGCTCGCTGTTCGGCTTGCCCGCTTGCTCCGCTTCCTCGGCCCTGGCCGGCATCTTCACGCCCATGGCGGCCTTGGTGATGAGTGCCGCGACGACCCTTGGTTGGGACACGTAGATCGCATGGGAGCCCTTCTCCTCGATAGTCGTCGCGCCGGCACGCGTGGCCATGAGGCGTTGCGCAGCGGGGGGAATCATCCGGTCCTCGCTCGCGACCAGATACCAACTCGGCATGGTCCTCCATGCCGCCTTGGTGATCGTGCCGCGCAGAGCGTCCACACCCCACGGCACTTGCGAGTCGGCCATGAAGGCCGCTTCCTCCGGATCCAGGTCGGCTGCGAAGGCGGCGTGGAACTTCTCCCTATCGAGGAAGAGACGACCGTCCTGTGGCGCCAGGATCGGCGGCACCGGGGCTCCGGGCGGTGGGTTCTTGATAAGAGCATCTACGGACTCCCCCTCGCTGGGA
>DASPZP010000092.1:0-20329 GCA_035636195.1 Anaeromyxobacteraceae bacterium | reverse complement strand
ACCTCGATCCTGAGGTGCTGATCCATGACCGACGGCCAGTGGGGTGGGAACGCGCGCGGCTGAGATGAGCGATCGCCCCTCTCCCCGACCCTCCCCCCGCTTCGCTCATCATCCACCACATCCCTCCCCGCTCGCCGTGCGGTGCAGACGGCGGGCGGCGTCAGGCAGTGAAGCGAGGCCGGCCTACGGTGGGCGTTGCTCCTCAGCAGATCGCCCTGGTCGGGCGAACGCCGCTC
This sequence comes from Anaeromyxobacteraceae bacterium, assembly GCA_035636195.1. Classification (GTDB taxonomy): domain Bacteria; phylum Myxococcota; class Myxococcia; order Myxococcales; family Anaeromyxobacteraceae; genus Anaeromyxobacter_A. The sequence continues at coordinate 20,093 of DASPZP010000092.1, read as the reverse complement.
GCGTGGCGGTGCCGACCTCCTCGAGGCGGCTTCTGCAAGATCGGCCTACAAGTGACGCCACTTCCGCTCCCAGTTACTACCTCCCCAACTGGGAGTGACTTTGTTCCGAGTTTGCTCTTGACGCCCTCCTGCGCAAATCACGCTGCGAGAGTGCGACACACGCTAGAAGCCCTCTCCCGCAGCGCCAGCGGCCAGCAGGCGGGCACGAAGGCGCGGCGAGCCCGTTCGCGAGCCCCGTCGCTCGATCTCGCTCCGGTGAGCGGCTGCGTGCGTTTGGCGAGGGCTCAAAGACGCGTGCGACACTCAACCTCATGAACGACACGCGAGATCTCACGAATCGCCTCGCCCAGCTTCTCCGCCGGGAGCACGGCGCGCTGGCCGACTTCCTCGTCGCCCTCGCCGACTTCGACCGGGAGCGGCGCTGGGTCGAGCTCGGCCACACGAGCCTCTTTTACTTCCTGCACCGGGAGCTGGGGCTCTCGAAGGGCGCCGCCTTCTACCGGAAGACCGCCGCCGAGCTCATCCAACGCTACCCGGAGGTCGTCGAGCCGCTCCGGGAGGGCAAGCTCTGCATGACGAGCGTGGTGGAGCTCGCGAAGGTCATCACCCCCGAGAACAGGGGCGAGGTGGTGGCCCGCTTCTTCCACGCTTCGAAGCGGGAGGCCAAGGCGGTCGCCGCGGAGCTGCGGCCGGCGGAGGCTGCGCCGCATCGGGACGTCGTCACGGCCCTGCCGCTGGCGGCACCGGTCAAGGCTGTGACCCGGCTGGAGATGGCGACCAGCCTCGCGATGCCGAGTGCCGTAGTTCAACCGGATGAACTGCGCGGTGAGGCCCCGGCCAGCCCATCGCGCCCACCGCCGCCTGCGCCTCTCTCGGCTGCCAGGCCCGATGAGGTCGAACCGCTCACCGGCGACCTTCGTCGGTACCACTTCACCGTGTCCAAGCGCTTTCTCGCCAAGCTGGCAGCAGCTCGCGACGCGCTCTCGCACAGCCATCCCGGGGCGGACACCGAGGCGGTGCTGGAAGCCGCCCTCGACCTCCTCCTCGCGGCGAACGACAAGAAGAAGGGGCTGGTGAAGAAGCCCCGGCCGTCTCCGGCGCGACCCTCCGCCAACCCGCGGCACATCCCGGCCGAGGTGAAGCGGGCGGTCTGGACCCGCGATGGTGGGTGCTGCCGGTGGCCGCTGGCGTCGGGAGGCGTCTGCGGGTCCACGACGCGCCTCGAGCTCGACCACATCGTTCCGATCGCGCGGGGTGGGACCTCCACGGTGAGCAACCTTCGGGTGCTGTGCGACTTCCACAATCAGCACGCCGCGCGGCAGGTGTTCGGAGAAGCGTGGATGGACCAGTTCACCTCGAGGTCACGGTCCGCCTCTCGTGAAGAGGGAGCGCCGGGAAGCCCGGGTAGCCCCTGAGCCAACCCACGGCTGCCTCCACCAGGCGCTCGACCAAGTCTGGGCGCTCCAAGTACGGCTGCCCTCACGCGGCCGCCCGCGGCTCGGCATCAACACTGCGAGTGGAGGAAAGATGTCATGAATCATCAGCCTCCGCTTCGCGGGGCGAGGCGGATCTTTACCGCGCTTACCCCGCCACGACCGACACGCTCGGCGGGACCGGCCGGTACTTCCTCGCCACGGCGGCGAAGCCGAGGGCGCCGGCGAGCATGAGGGCGGTGAAGAACCAGAAGTAGGCGGCGCCCTGGAAATGGTTCAGGGCCGACACGCCGGCGGTGAGCATGTTGCCGAGCGCCACCGTCAGGAACCAGATGCTCATGATGGTGCTCTTCATCGAGCGCGGCGCCTGCGTGTAGCTGAACTCGAGGCCGGTCACCGAAACCAGCACCTCACCCGCGGTGAGGAAGACGTACTGGGGGATCTGCCAGAGCGCGCTCGGACGCGCCCCTCCGGCCATGACGTGCTCGAGCACGGCCGCCGCCCCGAAGGAGAACACGGTGAGGAACATGCCCACCGTCATCTTGCGGAGCGGCGAGACCGCCACCCCCCACCTCTCCAGGGCCGGGAAGATCACCCTCTGGAAGAGCGGGATGAGCGCGAGCACCATGACCGGGTTCAAGGCCGCGAGCTGCGAGGCCTGCATGCTGCGCCCGGCGACCACGAGGTCCATCCGCCGCGCCTGCAGGACCCACGACGAGCCGTGCTGGTCGAAGAGCGCCCAGAACGCGGTCACCGCTGCGAAGACGCCCATGATGCCGAACACGGCGCGCGCGCCGTCCACTGCCTCGGCGGGGTGATCGGCCCGGGCCGCGTCGAGCCAGTGGCCGCCGCCCGCGCGGACGCGCCGCCGGAGCGCGCTCGCCACCACCCGCGTGAAGGCGTGCGGGTTGGGGCCGGTGGGCGGCACCGTCACGTAGCGTGACCGGCCGAGCAGGAAGACGATCAGCGCGACCGCCATCAGCGCGCCCGGGACGGCGAAGGCGACGCGCGGTCCCCAGGCGGCGAGCAGGACCGGGATGAGCAGGGTGCTCGTGAACGAGCCCAGGTTGATCATCCAGTAGAAGAGGCCGTACACGCGCTCCAGGAGCTTCTTCTGGGTGGGCTGGAACTGGTCGCCCACGAACGCCGACACGCACGGCTTGATGCCACCCGAGCCGAGCGCGATGAGCGCGAGGCCCGCGAAGAGCCCCCAGCGCGTCTCGAACGCGGCGATGGTGGCGTGGCCGAACACGTAGCCGAGCGAGAGCCACAGGATGATGCGGTAGCGGCCCCACAGCCGGTCGGCGAGCCAGCCGCCGACGAGCGGCGTCAGGTAGCAGGCCATGATGAACAGGTGGTAGTTCGCCTCGGCCTCGTGCTCGGGCAAGGTGAGCCACTGCGCCATGTAGACGGTGAGGATGGAGCGCATCCCGTAGAACGAGAAGCGCTCGCAGCCCTCGTTGCCGACGATGAACTTGACCTGGGGTGGATAGCGTTCGGCGGCGGTCGTCATGGGATCAGGACCCCCTCACCCTGCCCTCTCCCCCGTCGGGGGAGAGGGGGAGCTGGAGACCGGCGGAGGAGGCGATGAACGGACCGCAGCCTCCCCCGGCCGGTACCGCCGCGCCACCGACTGGAAGAGGAGCGCGGAGGCGAGCATGAGCGCGGCGAAGAAGAAGTAGTGTGCGGCGCCGTGGAAGCGGTTGAGGCTCGCCACCCAGGCGGTGAGGAGCGAGCCCGCCGCGATGGTGACGTACCACAGGCTCATGATGGCGCTCTTCATCGAGGCGGGCGCCTGCGTGTAGGCGAACTCGAGCGCGGTCACCGAAACCAGCACCTCGCCGGTGGCGAGGAACAGGTACTGCCAGACCTGCCACGCGATGCTGGGCCGTCCGCCGCCATCGAGGGCGAGCTGGATGGCGCCCGCGCACAGGAACGAGAGCACGGTCACGTACATCCCGCAGGTCATCTTGCCGAGCGCGGTCACCCGCAGCCCGCGCCGGGCCAGGCTCGGGTAGACGACGCCCGCGAAGAGCGGGATGAGCGCCAGTACGAGGACTGGATCGAGCGTCGGTACCTGCGAGGAGAGCACCTCGATGCCGAACAGGCGCCGGTCCATCTTCTCCGCCTGCAGCACCCACGACGAGCCGTACTGGAAGAAGAGGGCCCAGAAGCCGGCGATGGGCGCGAAGACCGCCACGATGCGGAAGACGGCGCGCGCACCCTCCACCGCGTCGTCCGGGAAGCGCTCGCGCGCCACGTCGAGCCACGGCTGCCCGTGCCGGCCGGTGCCGAGCCGCGAGACCGCGTACGACACCACGCGAAAGAAGCCGTGTGGGTTCGGGCCGGTGGGCGGCAACACGACGTAGCGGCGCCGGCCGAGCCAGAAGATGACGAGCGCGCCCGCCATGAGCACGCCCGGGATGGCGAAGGCGACGCGCGGCCCGCGCGAGTCGAGGAGGTACGGGATGAGCAGCGTACCCACCGTCGATCCGAGGTTGATCATCCAGTAGTAGAGGTCGTATACCTTCTGCAGCAGGTGCCGGTCGCGAGCGGTGAACTGGTCGCCCACGAAGGCGGCCGCGCACGGCTTGATGCCGCCTGCCCCGACGGCGATGAGCGCGAGCCCGACGTAGAGGCCCTCGCGGCTCTCGAAGGCCGCGAGGACGGCGTGGCCGAGCACGTAGCCGAGCGAGAGCCAGAGGACGACGCGGAAGCGCCCGAGGAAGCGGTCGGCGAGCCAGGCGCCGGCGAGCGGGGTCAGGTAGACCGCGAAGACGAAGAGGTGGTAGCGCGAGGTCGCGTCGCTCTCGGACAGGAAGAGCCGCTGCACCATGTAGATGGTGAGCACGGACGTCATCCCGTAGTACGAGAAGCGCTCGCAGCCCTCGTTCCACGCCAGGTACTTGATCTGCGGAGGGAAGCGCTCCGCGGCCGACGCCGCCATCTACGTCCCGCGCACCGCGGCGTAGGCGAGGAGCGCCCAGCCGACGAGGAAGGCGAGCCCGCCGAGCGGCGTCACCGCGCCGAACGCGCGGACGTCGGTGAGCGCGAGGACGTAGAGGCTCCCCGAGAAGAGCACGGTGCCCGCGACGAAGAGCCAGCCGGCGCCCGCGGCCGCTCCGCCCGGCCAGCGCTGGGTGGCCCAGGCCACCACGAACAGCCCGAGCGCGTGGTACATCTGGTAGCGGGCGCCCGTCTCGAAGATGACGAGCAGGTCGGGCGCGAGCCGGCTGCGCAGCGCGTGGGCGCCGAACGCGCCGGCGGCGACCGAGACCAGGGCGGAGAGCGCGCCGAGCGCCAGGAAGAGGCGGTCCATCGGGGCATCCTAGCGCGCGCGCCGGGCCTGCGTTAGCGAAGCGGCATGGACTGGACGAAGAAGAAGTGCGCCCCTTGCGCGGGCGGCGTGCCGCCGATGGAGCGCGCCCGCGCCGAGGAGCTGCTCGGGACGCTGGACGGCTGGGAGCTGGCCGGTGACCGGCTGCACCGGCACTTCCGCTTCAAGGACTTCGCCGGCGCGATGCGCTTCGTGAATGCGCTCGCCGCGCTGGCCGAGGTGGAGGGCCACCACCCCGACTTCAGCCTGCACGACTGGAACGTCCTCGACGTGACCACCTGGACCCACTCCATCGGCGGGCTCTCGGAGAACGACTTCATCCTGGCGGGCAAGATCGACCAGCTCCCGCGGGAGGCTGCGCCGGCGGGGCGCTGACCGGCTGAATTTCTCCGGGCCTTCCTCCGTCAGTCTGGAAAGAAACCGCACGGAGGAACCCATGACCCGCCTCACCCGCACCGCCCTCACCCTCGCCACCGCGCTCGGCCTCGCCGGCGCCGCCTCCACCGCCCGCGCCGACCACGACGACCGGGAGCGCGATCGCGACCGCCACCCGCCGGTGATCGTGACGGTGCCCGCGCCTGCCCCCGCCCCCGCGTACCAGGTCGCGCCCGCCCCGGCCCCCGCCTACCGCGCCGCCCCGCCGTGGCGGATCGCGCGCTGGGGCGGCGGCCGCATGCACGCGCTCCGCGAGGACTACCGCCGCCTCGAGCTCTCGCGCGACCGCTTCTACGCGAGCTGGCACGGGAACCCGTGGCGGCGTGACCGCTTCGAGGCCTCGTACGCCGCCCGCCGCGCCGAGCTCGACGAGCGCTTCGCAGAGCTGGAGCGCGGGCACGAGCACGGTCGCTGGTAGAGGTCTTGCCGTCCGGCCCGGAGAGCGCACATGGCGCCTCCCCGGGCCGAGAGTTAGATGGGCCCCCCACCGTGGCTCGACCTACCGCGCTCCTCCTGTTCTTCGTCGTCGCGCTCGCGCTGCTCGGCGGCATGCATTTCTACCTGTGGGCGCGGCTGGTGCGCGACACCGCCCTGCCCGTGCTCCCGCGCCGCGCGCTGGCGGTCCTCTTCACGATGGCTGCGCTGGGGGTGCCGGTCGGCATGCTGCTCATCCGGCGCTTCCCGTTCCGGGTCACGCGCGCGCTCATGGCCGTCCTCTTCACCTGGATGGGCGCTGCCTTCCTGCTCTTCGTGGCGCTCGTCGCCACCGATCTCGCCCGGATGCTCTGGGCCGGCGCCCGCCCGCTGCTGGCGCTCCTCGGCGCCCAGCTCGCCCCCGCTCCCGACCCCGAACGCCGCGCCTTCGTGGCGCGCGCGATGGCGAGCGGCGCGCTCCTGGCGGCCGGCTCGGCCACCGCCGCCTCGGTCCGGATCGCCACCGGCGAGCCCCGCGTGGTCGAGGTGCCGGTGCGGCTGGAGCGGCTCCCGAAGGAGCTCTCCGGCTTCACGCTGGCGCAGATCACCGACTTGCACGTCGGGCCCACCATCCGCGAGAAGCACGTGAAGCGGGTGGTCGAGCTGACGAACGCGCTCCGCCCCGACGCCGTCGTGATCACGGGCGACCTCGTCGACGGCAGCGTGGCCGAGCTGCGCGCGGCGACCGAGCACCTGGCACGGCTCGAGGCCAGGCACGGCGTCTACTTCGTCACTGGCAACCACGAGTACTACTCGGGGGCGAGCGCCTGGCTCGCGGAGCTGCGGCGGTATGGGATCCGGACCCTCTCCGCGGAGCGGGTCGCGGTCGGGGATCGGGGGCCGGGCGGCGCGTCCTTCGACCTGGCGGGACTCGACGACTGGAGCGTGGCGCGCGCCGCGGACGGCCGCTGGCCCGCGCTCGAGCTGGCGCTGCGCGGGCGCGATCGGGAGCGCTCGCTCGTCCTCCTCCAGCACCAGCCCCGCGGCCTCGACGAGGCGGCGCAGGCGGGCGTCGAGCTGCAGCTGTCCGGCCACACCCACGGCGGCCAGCTCTTCCCCTGGAGCCTCGCCGTGAAGGCGTTCTTCCCCTACTACAGGGGGCTTTACCTGCACCGCCTGGGCAACGCCTCGACGCAGCTCTACGTCTCGTGCGGCGCCGGCTACTGGGGCCCACCCATGCGGCTCGGGGCCCCCTCCGAGGTGACGAAGCTCGTGCTGACGACGTGAGACCGACGTCTCCGGGCGGCGGGCGTGACGCCGGCGCGGCGCCCTGCTACCGTCGCTGCGCTCGCAAGTCTTCCGCGAGCTCGCGAGAGTTAAGCCTGCCAGACGGGCTCGAGCCAGGAGTGGTGGCGAGGACGACGGGCGACCCCGAACCCGATCGCGTGGAGGAGCTCGTCCGCGCCGAGCGCGTCCGCGCGCTCTTCGATCGGAATGCGATCGCACAAGCGACCGTCTTCGTGAACTCGGCGATCGTGGTGGTGGTCCTGTGGGGTCACGCCGCACCGGTGCGGCTCCTCGCCTGGGCGGGCGCGCTCTGGCTCGTCGCGGCGAGCCGGCTCGTCCTCGGCGCCGCCTTCCACCGCTCCGTCCTCTCTCCCGCCGAGATCGACCGGTGGGCGCGGTGGGTCACCGCCGGCGCGGCCGTGAACGGCCTGATCTGGGGCGCGGCCCCGCTCCTCGTCGGCGAGGGCTTGCCGCTCGCGTACCTCATCTTCCTCGCCTTCGTGCTCGGCGGCATGGCCTCCGGCGCCGCCCTCAGCAACGCGAGCCGCCAGTCGGCCTTTCTCGCCTTCATCGTTCCGGCGCTCCTGCCCGTCGTCGTGCTGCTGCTCTCGGGCGGAGACCGGCTCCGCATCGGGATGGGCATCCTGATCGTGATCTTTGGGATGGCGGTCTCGGCGATCTCGTTATCGGCCGGCCGGGCGCTGGCAGAGGCGGTGCGGCTCCGCTTCACGAACGCGGAGCTGGCCCGCGGGCTCGCCGCGCTCAACTCGGAGCTCGAGGTCCGGGTCGCCGAGCGGACAGCTCAGCTGGAGGCGTCCAGGGCGCGCGAGCGCGAGGCGGAGCGGCAGCTCGCCAGTGCGGCCCGGCTCGCCACGCTCGCGACGCTCGCGGCCGGCGTGGCCCACGAGATCAACAATCCGCTCACTTACCTCAAGTCGAACCTCAGCTACGTCCGCCGGGAGCTCACCCGGCTCGCGGCCGACCCGGCCGTGCAGGCCGCCCTCGACGAGGCGCTCGCCGACGCCGGCGAGGGCATCGAGCGGCTGCGAGTGATCGTGCGCCACCTCATGGCGCTGTCGTGGGTCGAGGCGCCCCGCGAGGCGCGGCCGGTGGATCTGCACGCCGCCCTCGACCTGTGCGTGGACATGGTCCGCCCGGACGTCCGGCCCGGGGTCGTCATTCACCGCGAGTACGCCACCATCCCCGAGGTGCTGGGGGACCGGACCCGGCTCGTGCAGGTGTTCCTCAACCTCCTCCTCAACGCGGCGCAGGCCATGCCCGAAGGCGATGCGGCAGGCCGCGCGATCCGGATCACGACGCACCTCGACGCCGAGGGCGGCGGGGTGACCGTCGAGGTCTCGGACAACGGCAGCGGGATCCCGCGGACGAGCCTGGAGCGGATCTGGGATCCGTTCTTCACCACCAAGCCCATCGAGCAGGGCATCGGGCTCGGGCTCTCGATCTGCCGGAACCTGGTGGCCGATCTCGGGGGGAGCATCGCGGTGAGGAGCGAGGAGGGGGTGGGAACCACCTTCACGGTGTGGCTCGAGGGGGCCGGGGCGCCGCACCGCGCGCGGGCGTAGGCGAGGGCTGGAGCTCGCGCGTCCGACCGCACGCGGTTCGCGCCGGACGCGGGCTTCAGCGATGGCACCCCCCGCTACGGACCGCCGTCGGAGAGCGCGCGGACGATCTCCGGCAACCGCTCGCCCGCGCCGCCGCGGGCGAAGAAGCCGCGCGCGCTCCGCTCGCACAGCTCGGAGAACGGGTTCTCCTCGGGGTTCACGTCGACCATGGCGATGCCGCGCCGCCAGGCGAGCTCGCCGATCTGCATGGGGAGGTTCGTCGCGCCGCTGGTGCCGACCACGAGCAGGAGATCGGCGCGCGCGGCGGCCCGGAGCGCCGTGTCCATCCGGTAGTTCTCCTCGTCGTAGCACTCGTCGAACCAGAGCACGTGAGGTCGCAGCCAGGCGCCGCAGCGGGGGCAGGAGAGCCGCGCCCGGTCGCCGGCCGTGAAGGGCGTGCCCGCCTCGCGCAGGCCCATGTCGGGCAGCTCCAGCTTGACCGCGCCGCACCCCGCCGCGCAACGCATGAAGGCCGCCTCCCCGTGGATGGCGGAGGTGCGGGCGGGCGTCGCGCCGGCGCGCAGGTGCAGGCCGTCGATGTTCTGCGTGACGAGGTGGAAGCGGTCTTCCAGCGCGCGATCGAGCGCGACGAGCGCCCGGTGCCCGTCGTTCGGCTGCGCGCTCCGGCAGATGCCGAAGCGGTAGAGGTACCAGCGCCAGACCTCCTCCGGCGCGCGCCGGAACATGGCCTGGGTGGCCATCTCCTGCGGCATGTAGTTCTTCGAGCCGATCACCCAGAATCCCTCGGCGCCGCGGAAGGTGGGGATGCCGCTCTCGGCGGAGATGCCAGCGCCGGTGAGCGCTACCACCCGGCCGCGGGCGCGGCGGATGTCGTCGAGGATGTCGGAGAGCGCGGCTTCCATGGTCTACCCCCGGCGAAGGTCACCCTCGCGATGCGGCGGCAGCTGCTCCCCGCGCGCCACCGCCGCGACGATGCGGGCAAGCTCCGCCGCACCCTCGGTCAGCGCGGCGGGTCCCGGCTGCAGGATGATCGTGCTCTTCACCTCGTAGAGCTGGTCGTCGCGCACCGCGCTCACGTCCGCCCAGCCCGACCGGCCGGCGATGCGGGCCCGCACCGCCTTCTTCCCGCACCAGCTGGCGATGACCAGCTCCGGGTCACGGCGCGCCACCTCCGCCGGCGCGAAGATGCGGCCCTGCGCGCCCTGTTCACTGCGCGTCTCGCGGCAGACGTCGTCGGCCCCGCACAGCTCGAGGAGCTCCGAGACCCAGCGGATGCCCGAGATGAGGGGCTCGGGCCACTCCTCGAAGAAGGCGCGCGGCCGGCGCGGCAGCGCCGCGGCCCCTTCGGCGAGGCGCGCCAGCCCGGCCGAGAGCTCATCCGCCAGCCGCTCCCCAGCCTCCGCCCGGCCGACCAGCGCCGCCGTGAGGCGCACCGCCTGCAGGATCTCCGCGAGCGAGCGCTGGTTCATGACGAAGACGGGGAGGCCGCGGCGGACGAGGTCCCTGGCGATGTCGGCCTGCAGGTCGGAGAAGCCGAGCACCACGTCCGGGCGGAGCGCCGCGATGCGATCGGCGTCGGCGGCCAGGAACGAGGAGATGCGCGGCTTCCGGCGCGCCTCGGGAGGCCGGACGGTGAACCCCGAGACTCCGACCACCAGCTCCCCGGCGCCGATGCGGTACAGGACCTCCGTCGTCTCCTCGGTGAGGCACACCACCCGCCGCGGGTACGGCGGGGCCGAAGCGAGGAGCGCGGGCAGGAGGGCCGGCATGGGGGTGGGGGTGCGCGCCCCCGTCGCTCGGTTATAACGCTCCTCGTGTCGAACGCCCTGACCGATGGGATCCGAGTTCACGTCCGGAGCGAGTTCCGACCCGAGCGCTCGGCGCCGGCCATCGGCCGCTTCCTCTTCGCCTACTCGATCCGCATCTCCAACGAGGGCCGCGTCCCCGCCCAGCTCCTCTCGCGCCACTGGATCATCACCGACGCGCAGGGTGAGCGGGAGGAGGTGGTGGGGGACGGGGTGGTCGGCCAGCAGCCGCGCCTCGAGGCCGGCGAGGCCTTCGAGTACACGAGCTTCTGCATCCTGAAGACGCCGCACGGCTCGATGCGCGGCACCTACCAGATGCAGCGTGACGACGGCAGCTCCTTCGACGCCGAGATCGCGCCCTTCGCGCTCGTCACGCCCGGCGCGCTGAACTGACGGCTAGAGGCGGCGGGGGATGAACCCCCGCCCTACTTCGCGGGTGTAGGGCGGGGGCTTGTCCCCCGCCGCCGGCCCTAGCGACCGCGCGCGAGCTCCTCGGCGAGCTCCTCCTCGCTGAGGAGCCCGCGGCGGACGAGCACCTTCACGAGCGCGGCCAGGAGCTGGGCCGGGCGGATCTGGCTCGTCGCCTCGCCGCGCGCGGCGCGCTCCAGCGCCTGGAGCAGCGCACCACCGTCGATGCCGGCCGGGTCCGGCTCCGGCGCCAGCTCGGTGGCGAGGATGGGCTCGCCCAGCGGATCCTCCGAGGGCGCCAGGATGGGCGGCGGGGTGAAGGTCACCCGCTCCGGGGGTGGGGCGGGGCGGACGCCGGGCAGGGGCGGCGGCCCCGCGGCGCCGGGCACGCGCCCCGCGGCCACGGTGTGGGCGGGCCGGTTGAAGTATCCCTCGCGCACGTCGTCGGGCATGGCCGCGAAGGGATCGTGCGTCGTCTCGATCTGCGCGTCCTCGTGCAGCTCCTCGAGCGGGATGGCCTGCGTCCGCTGTGACTCCTCGTCGGCGAAGTAGACCCGGCGCACGGCGGCCGCGATCTCGCGGTCGCCGGCCAGCGCCACCTTCACCCGCCGACCGGTGCGGAACGAGATCTCGTCGATGACCGCGATGTTGGTCGGATCTGCCATCGCCACCGTGATGGAGCTCGTGTCGGCGGCCATGGGGAGGAGCGTCTGGCGCAGCGCCAGCTCGCGGGGCACGAGCTTCAGCACGGCGTCGAGCTGCGGCGACGGCATCACGCCGGTGAGGCTCACTGCCGGGTACCCGAACTTGCGCGAGAGTGCGGTCACGACCTGCGGCTCGCTGGCGAGCTTCAGGTCGAGCAAGGCTTGCCCGAGCTTACCGCCCCACTTGCGCTGGTGACCGAGCGCGGACAGGAGCTGGGTCTCGTCGATCACCCCAGCCTCGATGAGCATCTCGCCGAGGCGCTTCTTGATCTTCATGCCGCCCTCCGCGAGACCCCCGTCGGAGGGATCCTACCTCATCTGGCGACATCCTCGCGGGTGGCGATGGCGAGGCGCGCCAGTCCCTGGCGGCGAGCGAGGTCCATCACGGCCACCACCTTCCCGTGCATCACGCCCTGGTCGGCCTGCACCAGCACGAGCGTCTCCGGGTTGTCGGCGTACGCCTTCTTGAGGAGCGCGGTGAGCTGATCCTCGTCCACCACCTTGCCGCCCACCACCGTCCGCCCGTCCTCCAGCACCGCGATGGCGAGGTCGTGCACCTCGGCGGCTGGGGCGCTCTTGCCCGCCCGGGGGAGGGAGACCTTGAGCCCGCCGTTCTGGCCGCCCTGCTCGGCGATCGCGGTCGTCGTCACCATGAAGATGATGAGCAGGACCAGGAAGATGTCGGTGAGGGGGGTGATGTTGATCTCGGCGAAGATCCCACCGCCGCCCTCGAGCTCCTCGTCGCCTCCCTGGGGGTTGCTCGCGGACATGGCTACGCGCTCTCCTCCCGGGCGGCGCGGGCGGGCGCCGGGGCGGGCGAGGGCAGCGTCTCCTTCACGATGTCGAGGTACTCCTCGACGAGGAGCTTGAACTGGAGGGCCAGCTTCTGCACGTGCGTGTTGAGGTAGTTGAAGAGGATGACCGCCTGGATGGCCACCGCGATGCCGCCGGCGGTGGTGACGAGGGCCTCGGAGATGCCGGCCGCCACCACGCTGAAGCCGCCCTGGCCCGAGATGCCCATCTGGTGGAAGGCCTGCATGATGCCCACCACCGTGCCGAACAGGCCGATGAAGGGCGCGGTGGCGCCGATGGTGCCGAGGAGCCACAGCCGGGCCCGCAGCCGGAGGTTGAGCTGCTGCCGCTGCCGCTCGACCGCGGCGGTGATCCGCTCCGCGGAGGGCGCACGGGCCGGGCGGCCCGGTCCCGCCGGAGCCGGCGAGCTCGCCACGAGCGCGGCCAGGAAGACGTCGGCTGCTGGCGAGTCGGAGCGCTCGCACTGCGCGCGCGCGTCATCGAGGTCGCCCCGGAAGAGCGCCCGCGTCACGGCGTCGGCGAGCGTCCGGGCTGTCTCGCCGAAGCGCCACAGCGCGAGGGCGCGCTCGACGGCGACCGCGACGGCGGCCACCGAGCAGAGCACGATGAGCCACATGGCGACGCTGGTCTTGACGAGGGAGAAGAGCTCGAGGTTCACGCGGGGACGCTCCGGGCGGCCGGCAGGCCAAGGGGAGACATACGCCAAAGCGGGCGCGGATCAACCGAGAAGCCTTCGACGCGTTGCAACAGCCCGGCGGGCCGGGTCATTCCGGTGGGATCGGCTGGCGAGGCGCCGGGGCGTGGCCGTCGAGGTCGACCACCTGCACGCCGGGCGGCGGCAGGAGCCGGAAGAGCGCGCGGTCGACCTCGCCGTTCACTTCCACGTCACGCCAGGAGAGCTCGACGCGCGCCTTTCCGGCCGGCGCATCGACGTCGAGCGCGTTCGGAAAGCGGAGGCCGCCGCGGTCGACGAAGTGGTCGAAGGCGAGGTCGTAACCGGGGTTCGCGACCTCGGGCGCGCTCCCGGGCGGCGCGTCGCGCCGCAGGCGAGACCACAGCACCGTCGCCTGCTCCCCGAGCGCCAGGCGCTGGCCCACCTCGCCGAGCCCGATCGTGAGGAGGACGAGCCCCTCCTGCGCGCCCACCTCGAGCGGCGTGCCGGGCAGGAGCGGCGCCGAACCGCACAGGATCGTGACGAGCTCCTCGACGGGCAGGTCGAACGGCAAGAGCCTCGAGACGTTCTCGGGCGTGGCCGGTCCCCGGTAGAAGACCTTGCCGCGCAGGTCGTGGAGCGCGAAGCGCCCGTCGGCTGCCACCAGGACGGCGGCTGGGTTGCCGAAGAAGTCCAGCGTCTGGAGGTGCAGGCGATCGGGCTTCTCGACGGCGATGAGCTCGGTGACGGTGCCGGAGAGGGACGGCGAGGTGACCTTGACGCGGGCGCGACCGCTCACCCGCTGCACGCGCCGCTGGCCCGCCTTGACCTGGTCGAGGAGCGCGGCCGGGTCGCGAGAGAGCGCGGGCGGCGGTACGCGCGGGCAGCCGACGAGGCCCGACAGCGCGAGCAGGAGGGTGGAGACGAGTGTCGGGCGGGTACGCATCAGAAGAGCCGATCGCGCCGGGCGAGGAGGTCCTTCGCGAGGCGCTGCGCCAGGCGGTTCTCGGGCGCTGCCGCCGGTGCGCGCGCCGGGTCGAAGGCGATTACCTCGCCGAGGAGGCGCTCGAAGCGGGCGCGGTCCTGCAGGAGGACCGATAGCGTCTCGGCGTCGCGCACCCGGTTGAGCTGGTAGTCCGGCGCGAGCTCGCGCGCCCGGTCCAGCTCAGCCCTCGCCGCGGCCGCACCCCCTCCGGCGGCCGAAGGGATGGTCGCCAGCCAGGCGCCGAGCGCACGGCGAGGGCCTCCGAAATCCACCCGCTCGTCGAGCGCGGCGGCGCGCTCCATGAGGGCGCGGGCGGCGTCCTTGACGGACAGCATGGCCGTCATCCCGCGCGCCCGACCCATGCCCATCGTGGCGAGGGCGAGCCAGTAGAGGGGCTCAGCCCCCGGGGCCTCGACGCGCCGCGCGGCCTCGCGCAGTTCGCCGCCGCGGTCGGCCGTCTCGCCGAAGCGCGGGGCTACGAGGTGGAGGGCGCGCTCGGCGGCGCGCGCGGCCTCGCCCCACGCCTCCCGGGCGGCGGCGGGGGTGGAGAGGCCTCGCCAGGCCTCGGCGCGGGCGAGCGCGACGAGTGGCGCCGGATCGGAAGGGGCGAGCGCGGCAGCCTCGCGAAAGCGCTGCAGCGCCTCGGCCAGGCGGGCGGGATCCTCGCGCTCGACGTAGGCGGCTGCGCCGGCGGCGAGCGCTGTCGCGGCGGACGAAGCTGGAGTCGGCGCCGCTGGCGCGGCCGCGGCCGAGGGACGCGGCGAGGCCGGCGGCTCCGCTGCGCCGGCGAGGGCGCCGAGGAGGAGGAGCGCGAGCACGGCCCCTCGCTCAGCGGCGCTTCTTGCCGGTGGGCTTCGAGCCCAGGCGCGGGCGGCTGCCGCGAGCGGCGGGTTTGGCCTTCGCCACCGGGCGCGCGGCAGGGCGCGCCTTTGCGGCGTGCCGGCGCGGCGCAGGGCGCGCGGCCTTCGCCGGGCGACGCGCGGCAGGGCGCTTCGGGAGCGAGCGCGACGGGCCGGCGGCCTTCCCGCTCGCGGCCGGGCGTGACGCTGGGGGAACGGCCTTCGGGGCGACCTGCGCCTGGGCCGCCGGTCGCGGCGCGGGTGCGGGCGTCGGCCCCACCGCTCGCCCCACTGCTCTCCCGCCGGCGCGGGGGGCGGAAGGCATGCTCGGGGCGATGGGGGAGGCAGCCGGGCGGACGGCGGCGGGGCGCTGCGGGACCGGTGCAGGCTTCACGGGCAGCGGCGGCCGCGGGGGCGCGGGCGGTGCGGGGCGCTTGGCGGGCTGGGCGCGCGAGAGCTTGGCGAGGCGCGCGGCTTCTTCTTGCGGCGTCACCACGAGCGGCACGCGCCCGGCGCGCTGGGCGGCGTCGTCCTCGGAGTTGTAGTAGAGCTGCGCCGTGACGAGGCCCTTCAGCACCAGCTCCCCACGCTGGTTCTCGGCCCAGACCTCGATGTCGATGGCGTAGACGCCGCTCGATTCGAAGCGCCGGTCGACGACGCGCCCGCGGCAGGTGATCACGTCTCCCGGCCAGACGATCTTGACGAAGCGGGCGGCGTACCGGCGCAGGCGAGCGCCGCGCAGCCAGTCCACCACGAGCTCGCCGAGGAAGCCCATGGCGAGCATGCCGTGGGCGAGGATGCTCGGGAAGCCCGCGTTTCGCGCCAGGTGCTCGTCGACGTGGAGCGGGTTGTAGTCGCCGCTCGCGCCGGCGTAGCGCGCGATCTGCGTCCGATCGACCGGCGGCTTGACGAGCGGCGGGAGCTCGTCGCCCACCTTGACCGCCTCGAAGTAGAGCTGTCGTGCCAGCAGAGCCATCGGTTCCCCTACCCGCGCCGGAGCACGAGCGTGGAGCGCGTTCGGAAGACGAGCGCGCCGTGCGGGTCGCGCCCCTCGTCCTCCAGCACCAGGATGTCCATCGGTCCGCTCGATCCGGCACGCTCCTGCACGTCGGCCACGCGCGAGACGACGGTGATGCGATCGCCGGCCAGGATGGGCCGGCCGTACTCGATCTGCTGCTCGCCGTGCAGCAGCGAGCGGGTGCCGAGGTCGAGCGAGTGCCGGAAGCGCTCGTTCATGGAGAGCACGGCCGGGAAGGTGGGCGGGGCGACGAGCGCCGGGAAGCCGGCCGCGCGCGCCGCCTCCTCGTCGACGTAGATGGGGTTCGGATCGCCGAGCGCGTCGACGAAGCGCCGGATGGCTCCCTTCTCCACCTCGTGCAGGACAGGCTCGCTCTCGCGGCCGATGAGGGACTTGTCGAGCATGGTTCCCCTAGCGCCCCGCCGGCAGGTCGAGCACCGTGACGAGGCCCTGCAGCAAGGTGATGCGCGCGGCGGCGTTCACGACCGACCAGGCGGTGGCCTCGTCGCCCGGCAGGCCGCCCTGGATGCGGAGCTTCACGGGGGGGCGGGCGTCGAGCTCCACCTCGTCGCGCGGCTCGTCGGCGCCGGCCGCCAGGATGAGCTCGAGCCGGACCCGCTCCGTCCCGTCGTGGAAGCCACGCGCGATCTGATGCAGCCCCGCCACCTGGCCCGCGTGGACGGGCACGGCCGCGTCGAGGTCCTCGTCTGCGAGGAGCGGCACGAGCTCCTCCTCGACCTCGTCGAGCTCGAACCCACAGCCGATCGCCGCCAGCATGGCGGACTCGGAGAGCCCGACATGGCCGAGCTCGCCGCGGTCGGCGGCGGCGTGGAAGGCCTCCTCGGTGAGGCCGGCGCCGACCTTCTTCTGCAGGCCGGGGCGGCGGCGCGCGGTGTCCTGCACGCGCAGCGCGCGGAGATGACGCACCGGCCCGGTGACCTGCGAGAGAAAGGCCGGCAGCCGGTCGAGCACGAAGCCGGGGTTCACACCCACCCCGACCACCGCCACATCCTGCTCGGCGCACAGCGCATCGAGCGCCTCCGCCTGCGCTTCGAAGCGCAGCCACGGGTAGGCGAGCTCCTCGCACGTCGAGACCACCGAGAGGCCGGCGCGCGCCGCTGCCTCGAGCTGCGGCAGCACGTCCTCGAACGAGGAACCCGTGGCGTGCAGCGCCACGCCTCCGCGCGCGCGCCCGAGCGCCTTGCTGACGTCGGCGGCGATGATGAGCGGCGGGCCGGCTCCGAGCACCTGATCGAGGCGGCGCCCGGCGTGCGCGGGATCGACGGCTGCCACGAGCTCCAGCTCGGGGTGCTCGAGCGCGGCTCGGCCGATGGCCTGGCCGATGTGGCCAAGGCCGATCACCACCACCGGGACGATGTCCGAGCCCTCCGTCACCATCCCCTCCAGGGGCCACGCATCTCGTGAGAATTGCTGCGGTCTCGCGTGGTTATAGTGCACGGCCGCGAACGCCAGCAAGGAAAACCGGCGCACGCCCGCTCGGTGGTGCGGCTGATTTAATAAGGAATTACGGACAGATGCGTCGCGGCGGCGGGGGACAAGCCCCCGCCCTACGGAGGCTCTGAAGTAGGGCGGGGGTTTATCCCCCGCCGATGAGGAACCCAAGCCACTGACGGAACCCGGGATCGGACCAATCGCGCGGGCCCACCAGCATGGCCACCACTCTGCCCTTCCGATCGACGATGTACGTCTCGGGGAACATCACGTTCGGACAGTAGCCGCGCGCGGCGCAGAAGTAGGCCCGGGCGGCGTTGGCGTCCGGATCGCGCGCCAGCACGAGCTCCTTCGGTGGTCCGCCGAAGGTCTTCTTGAAGTAGGTGTCCACAGCCTCCCAGCTGTCGTCGCCCGACACCGCCACCATCTGGAACTTGCCCGGATGGGCGGCCGCCAGCTCGCGCCCGAGCTGCAGCATGGACGGCATCTCCTGGATGCACGGCGGGCACCAGGTGGCCCAGAAGTTCACGAAGAGCACCTTGCCGCGCAGGGTGGCCAGGCGGAGGGGCTTACCATTCTGGGTGACGATCGGCACGTCGGGCGCGGGCACGTCGACCGGGTGCGAGAACGCGCTCTCGGAGAGGAGCTGCTCCTCGGCGGCACGCGCTTGCTCGGGTGAGTACGGACCGCCACGCGGCGGAGGCGGCGCCGCGGGGGGCCGTGGCAGCGGCGCGGCGACTGGCGCGGAGGCAGGCGACTCCACCGCGCGCGGGCGCACCGCCTGCGCGATCACGGCTCCGACCGCCAGCGCCGCGGCCACCAGGAGCGCCACCATCAGCACCGGCTGGCCGCCGCTCGGGGCCGGCTTCTCGCCTCTCGTCTCTGCGGGCATGGTGAGGCGGTTCTCTACACCGGTCGGCCGCTTGCCGCCACCGCCTGCCCGCGCGACACTCCGCCCGATGCGCGGACTCATGGGCACCTTCGCCCTCATGCCCCTCGGGGATCTCATCGAGTTCCTCGCGCGCCGGCGCGTCTCGGGGAGCCTCACCTGCGAGCGCGGCATGGTGCACAAGACCGTGTTCCTGGTGGACGGCGTGGCGGTCGGCGCCGCCTCGAACGATCCACGCGAGTACCTCGGCCAGCTGCTCATGAACTTCGGTCACATCACCGAGGAGCAGCTCACGAAGGCCTTCGAGACGCAGCAGGAGACGAAGATCCGGCTCGGAAAGGTGCTCACCATGGTGGGGGTCGTGTCGCCGGAGGTCATCCGCGACACGCTCGGCATCAAGCTCCGCGAGACGCTCCTCGACGCGTTCGTGTGGGACTCGGGGATCTTCCGGGTCGACGAGACGCCGCCACCGCCGCCCGACGAGCTCGATCCACGGGTGCCGCTCGCCGAGCTGCAGCGCGAGGCCGAGTTCCGCACGACGGCCTGGCAGGCGTTCCGGGCCCAGTTCCCGACCGGCACCGCCTCGCTCGCCGTCCACGAGGACGCCGTGCCCGCGGAGCTCGGCCCCGACAGCGTCGACGGCCGCGTCCTGCAGCTCGCGCGCGAGGGCAAGACCATCGACGAGATCGGGCTGGCGGTGCACGCGACCGACTTCCACCTCTACCAGCGGCTCTATGCGCTGCAACGGCGGGGTGTCGTCTCGGCGGCAGCTCCACCCTCGGCCGCGCCAGCCGCGGCAGTGACCGGCGAGTCCCCTGACGAGGCCCGCGCCGCCACCACGCAGCTCCGCAGCGAGCTGCTCGACCCGCCGCGGACCCCGCGGCTCAAGGTCCGCTCCCACGAGGTGGGGCTCATGCGGCTCTCGGCGGCGGAGAAGTACCTGCTCGGCCGCT
This sequence comes from Anaeromyxobacteraceae bacterium, assembly GCA_035636195.1. Lineage (GTDB taxonomy): Bacteria > Myxococcota > Myxococcia > Myxococcales > Anaeromyxobacteraceae > Anaeromyxobacter_A. The sequence continues at coordinate 1,086 of DASPZP010000092.1, read as the reverse complement.
GTGACGGCACGCGCGACCTCCGTCAGATCATGCAGCTGGCGCCGCTCTCCGAGCTCGAGGTGCTGCGCTCGGTGAAGAAGTTCGTCGAGGGGCGGATCGTGGAGCTGGGCTGACCGACCGCCGACGCTACTGCGACGCCTGCGGCGCGCACAGACAGGTGCCGCCGGCACACGCCACGCTGGTCGCCACGTCGATGCAGGAGTACCCCGTACAGCAGGACGCAGCCGCGCTGCACGCCTGATACGCGGAGCCGCAACCGGCCCGCGGCGTGCAGGCGCCGTTGGTGCACGTGTCCGTGGCGCTGCAGCACGGGACCCCCGTCGAGCAGCTCTGGCTCGTCGCGGCGCACACCGCCGCCGCGGCCTGGCAGGTGCCGTGCGTCGCGCCGTCAGGAATCCCGCAGGCCGAGCCGGCGCAGCAGTCGGCGTCGCCGGTGCAGGTTCCGCCCGGAGCCTGGCAGGACGTCGACGACCCGGAGCCGCCCGTCCAGTCGGCGCACTTGCCGCTCGTGCAGGTCCCGCTGCAGCAGTCCGTGCCAGCGGCGCAGCTCCCGCCCGTCAGCTTGCAGGTCGTCACGGGCGTCGTCCCGGTACCGGGCAGGCACGCGAAGAACCCGCTCTCGCCATACTTGGTGCAGCCGAGCCCCGAGCAGCAGCTCGTGTCGGAGGTCCCGGTGCAGGATGCGCCGAACGGCGCGCACGCCGACGCGCCGCCGCCGCACTTCAGGATCATTCCATCCGTGGGGTCGGGCGCGCACGCCTGGCCGTTGCAGCACTGATCGCTGAACTGGCAGACGTGCGCCGGCTCGATGCAGCACAGGGGATTCGTGCTGTCGTAACCGGCCGGACAGGTCGCCGTGCAATTGTCGTTCGGGCAGCCGCCGAAGCAGCGCGCGATCCCGTTCGAGTCCGGCTTGCACACCGACTTCTTGCCGTCGCAGCAGTTCTGCGAGGCGTTGAAGCCCACGACCGCGCCGCAGATGTTACCGGGTGGATTGCAGCCCGTGCCGTTACCGCAGTCGTGCTTCACCAGGTCGCACGTGATGCCGTAGGAGGCGCTGTTCGGTGGGAGGCGGGTCTGGCCGGT
>DASPZP010000091.1:0-4405 GCA_035636195.1 Anaeromyxobacteraceae bacterium | reverse complement strand
AGGAGTAGCCGTACCAGGCGTCGTTGGTGGGGTTGAGGAGCAGGTCCGGCTCGAGCTCCGCGAAGGCGACGTTCACCTCCGGGAAGATGGCGTCGAAGCAGATCATGGGCGCCAGGCGGACCGGGCGCGTGGTCGAGGTCGTGGTCGAGGTCGGGGTCGGGTCGAGGTCGTGGTCGCGCGCCGGAGGCTCCAACGTGAGCCCATGTACGCTGCGGGCGCATCTTGGACGGGTCACTGAAAGCGCGTTAGGGTCGACTTCGCCTCAGCCGGAGCGACCCATGAAGATCACGCCCCTCGACATCACGCAGAAGACCTTCCGCCGGACCTTCCGCGGGCTCGACCGCCAGGAGGTGGAGGCGTTCCTGGCGCTCGTCGCGGGCGAGGTGGAGTCGCTCGCCAAGGAGAACCAGCTCCTGCGCGATGACGTCCGACACATGGACGAGGAGATCTCCGAGCTGCGCAGCCGCGAGCGCGCGCTGCAGGAGACCATGATCACCGCCCAGAAGGCCTGCGAGGAGATCCGCGAGTCGGCCCGCAAGGAGGCGGAGATCACGCTCGCCGAGGCGGAGCTGCAGGCCGAGAAGATCGTGCAGAGCGCCCACCAGCGCTACGTGCGCGTCATCGACGACATCAACGAGATGAAGCGGCAGCGCGTGCAGTTCGAGGCCGAGGTGCGCAGCATGGCCGAGGGCCACCTCAAGATGCTCGACACCTTTGGCAGGTCGGCACCCGAGACGGGGGTCGAGTATCTCGCCGCCAAGAAGAAGAGTGAGGCCTAGCGCCGCGGGCGCCGGTGACCGACGGCGCCCCGACGTGGACGGTCCGCTCCCCCCAAGGAGACACCCATGAAGCTCACGCTCATCATCCTGGCTGGCTTGCTCGTTGTCGCCGCCGCCGCCGGTTAGTCGCCATCCCTAGTGGGCTTCGGCCCAGCTCCGCCCCATTCCGATGTCCACGTCGAGCGGCACCGCCAGCTCCGCGGCGGCGCCCATCTCCTCCCGCACCAGAGACGACACCGCCTCCGCGTCGCGCTCGGCCACCTCGAGCACGAGCTCATCGTGGACCTGGAGCAGCAGCCGCGCATCGAGCCCGCGTGCGGTGAGCGCGCGGTCGACGCGGATCATGGCGATCTTGATGAGATCCGCGGCCGTCCCCTGGATGGGCGTGTTGACCGCCATCCGCTCCGCACCCTGTCGCAGGGCGGGGTTCCGGCTCATGAGCTCGGGGAGCGCCCGCTTGCGGCCGAAGAGCGTGCGCACCTCACCCGTCGCGCGGGCGCCCGCCACCGTCTCGTCCAGCCAGCGCTTCACCCCGGCGTAGCGCGCGAAGTAGCGGTCGATGATCGCCTGCGCCTCCGAGGGCGGCATGTCGAGGCGCTGGGAGAGCCCGAACGCGGAGAGCCCGTAGGCGATGCCGAAGTTGAGCACCTTCGCGATGCGGCGCTGGTCGCCCGTGACCGCGTCGAGCGGGACGCCGAAGGTCTCGGCGGCGGTGGCGGCGTGCACGTCCTCGCGCGCCCGGAAGGCGACCAGCAGCGCCGGGTCGCTCGCGAAGTGGGCCAGGATGCGCAGCTCGACCTGCGAGTAGTCGGCCGAGAGCAGCAGCTCCCCGGGCGGCGCGACGAACGCGGCTCGGATGCGCTTCGACAGCTCGGTGCGGATGGGGATGTTCTGGAGGTTCGGGTCGGACGAGCTGAGCCGGCCGGTGGCGGCGCCACCCTGGTGGTAGACGGTATGGATGCGTCCGTCCGCCTCGACCAGCTGGGGCAGCGCGTCGACGTAGGTGCCCTTCAGCTTGGACAGCGAGCGGTGCTCCAGCACGAGCGACGGGAGCGGGTGCTGCTCGGCGAGCTTCTCGAGCACGTCCTGGTCGGTGGAGGGCCCGGTCTTGAGCCGCTTCAGCACCGGCAGCTTCAGCTCCTCGAACAGCACCTGCGCGAGCTCGCGGGTGGAGGCGATGTTGAAGGCGCGCCCGGCCGCGGCGTGGATGCGCTTCTCGAGCTCGCGCATGGCGTGGCCGAACTCGGCGCTCATCGAGCCCATGGCGCTCGTGTCGACCGGGATCCCGCGCCGCTCCATCCGCGCCAGGAGCGGCACGAGCGGGCGCTCCACCTCCTCGTAGAGCCGCGTCAGGCCCTCGTCCTCCATCCCGCGCCGCAGGGCGCTCGCGAGATCCGGCAGCACCGCGGCGCACGGGCCGGCGACCTCCGCCAACCGCTCCACCGTGAGCTCCCAGGGCGGCGTGCGGGTGGACTTCTTCCCGCCGCCGGCGCCGCCCTCCGGCTCGAGCGACGGCAGCTGGCAGGAGAGCCGCTCTCGCGCCACGTCGACGAGGGCGTGCTCGCGGCGGGTGGGGAGGAGCAGCCGGCTCGCGATCTCGGTGTCGACGCCGGCGCCGGCCAGCTCGAGCCCCAGCCGGTGGAGCACATGCGCTTCAGCCTTGAGGTCGTGGCCGTGCTTCGCGACCGCCGGATCCTCGATGAGCGGCCGCAGCGCCTCGCGTGCCACCTCCTCCGAGAGCTGCCCCGGCGCGCCGAGATACCGGTGCTGGAGCGGCAGGTAGAAGGCGCGCCCGCCGGCCGCGAAGGCGATGCCGAAGAGCGGATCGGTGCGCGGGTTTCCGCCGCCGAGCGCGGCGCGCAGCCCGACCTCGCCCGCCGCGCGCGCGGTCGCCACCGCCGCCTCGAGCGCGGCGCGGTCGAGCAGGAGCTCGGTCCGCACCTCTCGCGCGCTGGGCGGCGGCGCGGGCAGGTCCTTCAACAGCCGCGAGAACTCGAGCTCCCCGAAGAGCGCCCGCGTCTTCTCGGCATCGATGGCGCGCCGCTCGAACGCCGCCGGCTCGTACGGCAGCGGCATGTCGCAGCGCAGCTCGACCAGCTTCCGGTTGAGCCGTAGTCGCTCGGCGTTCGCGACGATCTTCTCCCGCAGCTTCTCGCCCCCGCGCGGGACGGCGGCGGGGATCTCGTCCGGGCGGCGCAGCATCTCCTCCACCGACCCGAACTTGCGGACGAGCGCGGCGGCGGTGACCTCACCCACGCCCGGGATGCCCGGCACGTTGTCGATCTTGTCGCCCAGGATGGTCTGGTACTCGACCACCTGCACCGGCGGGATGCCCATCTTCTTCTCGACCTCGGGCGGGCCGGTCCAGCCGCCGCGGCCGCTCGCCTCGGCCATGGGGTCGTAGAGCGAGACCTGCCCGTCGACGAGCTGGGCGAAGTCCTTGTCACCGGTGACGATGACGACCTCCCAGCCCTGGTCCCGGGCGCGGCAGGCGAGCGTCCCGATGACGTCGTCGGCCTCCACCCCAGGCTCTTCCAGCACGTGGACGTTCAGGACCTTCGCCACCTCGCGCACGAGCGGGAACTGGCGGGCCAGGTCGTCCGGCGCCTCGGGCCGGTTGGCCTTGTAGACGGGGTCGAGGTCCTGCCGGAAGCTCTTGCGGCCGGCGTCGAACACCAGCGCCACGTGGGTCGGCGCGTGCTCGCGCAGCGCCTTGAGCAGCATGGTGGTGAAGCCGTAGACGGCGTTGGTCGGCACCCCCTTGGTCGTCGAGAGGTGCGGCAGCGCGTGGAAGGCGCGGAAGATGAAGCCCGAGCCGTCGATGAGGGTGAGGGTCGGCAAGGGAGAGGGAGACTACCTCAGCCGGCAGCGCACCGCCTCTTCGCCGAGAAGGAGCACGTCGCCGTTCACGAGGCGGCGCTGCGAAAGCCGCTCGCCGCCGCAGAAGGTGCCGTTGCGCGAGCCCAGGTCCTCCACCCACCAGCCGTCCCGTCGGCGCACGAGCGCCGGCCTCATCGTCACCTCGCGCCGGGCCGCGGTCGGTGGTGCACTGCCCGCGAATCTGGCGGTGGTGGACCGCACCGCACCCGGTGCGGGCTTCAGCGGCCACGATAACGAAGGCGTCCGCTTCTACGTCCCTTACGCCGACGACCAGGTGATCGAGTTCTCTGCCGACGGCACGGCGACCGGGGTCACGAGCCTGAGGTAGCTCGCCCGAGTCACCACGGACATGGTGACCCGGCGGGCGGGACTTCACCGAAGGCGATGGTGCGTCTCGGACGCTTCTGCTAGCTTCGCCGCTTCCGTGGCTCCTCCCCTCGTGGCCAGCGCCGCGCCCGTGCTCGACGGGCGACGTGCCGTCGTCGAACGCGTGCTCCGCACCGCCGACGATCTGGAGCGGCGTGCGCGCACGTCGCTCGCGGCGGGCGCGACGCGGCTCGCGCTGGCGACCGCGGCTGGCGTGGTCGCCGCGGGGAGCCGGCAACGCCTCGTCCTCGGGCGCGCCCCGGGCTGCGAGGTGGTGCTCACCGGCCAGCACGTCTCGCGCAGGCACGCGGCCCTGGTGCGCCGGCAGGACGGCTGGTGGGTGGAGGACCTTGGCTCGCGCAACGGCACCTTCTGCGGGG
>DASPZP010000090.1:0-3227 GCA_035636195.1 Anaeromyxobacteraceae bacterium | reverse complement strand
ATGCTCGCAGTCCGTTCGTGCTGAGCCCTTCGACTACGGCCGCGCCATTGCGCGGCCTACGCTCAGGGCAGGCTACGCGCGCGCGACGTCGCATCACAGCACGCCCTTCGTCGACGGCAGCCCGCCGCCCTCCACCGCGGTGGCGGCGCGCAGCGCGCGGGCGGTGGCCTTGAAGATGGCCTCCACGATGTGGTGCAGGTTCCGCCCGTAGCGGACGTTCACGTGGATGCAGGCGTGCGCGTGGTTCACGAGCGCCTGGAAGAAGTCGCGCGTGAGGTCCACGTCGTACTGGCCGATGAACTTCTTGCCGGAGGGCAGGTCGGCGTTGAAGGTGAGGTGCGGCCGGCCGGAGAGGTCCACCACCGCCTCGACCAGCGCCTCGTCGAGCGGCACCACCGCGTGGCCGTAGCGCGCGAGGCCGGTCTTGTCGGCGAGCGCCTGCCGCAGCGCCTCGCCGATCCCGATGCCGACGTCCTCGACGGTGTGGTGCGCGTCGACCTGCAGGTCGCCCTTCGCCTTCACGGTGAGCGCCATCCCACCGTGCTTCGAGAGCTGCTCCAGCATGTGATCGAAGAACGGCACGCCGGTGTCGATCTCGGCCGGGCCGGGCTCGAGCCGGAGCGCCAGCTCGACGTCGGTCTCGCGCGTCTTGCGCGACACCTTGCCGGCGCGGGGTGGCTTCACGCCAGGACGGTTCGCAGGGCTCGCAGGCACGCTTCGTTCTCCTCGCTCGTCCCGGCGGTGATGCGGAGGCAGCCGTGCAGCGGTCCGGGGCGGGAAAGGTTCCGGACCAGCACGCCGCGCTGGAGCAGCGCCTCGAAGACGCGCTTCGCGTCGCCTTGGACCCGCACCAGCACGAAGTTCGCGTCGCTCGGGAAGACGGTCAGCCCGGGCAGCGCGCGCAGGCCGCGGTCGAGCTCGCGCCGCCGCTCCGCCACCTTGGCGATGCGGGCGTCGAGCCGCGCGCGATCGTCGAGCGCGGCGCAGGCGAGCATCATCGAGGCGGCGTTCACGTTGTAGGGCAGGCGCACCTTGTCGAGCTCGGCGATGGCGTCGGCCGGGCCGACCAGCGCGCCCAGCCGGAGCGCGGCGAGCCCGATCTTGGAGAGCGAGCGCATGACGAACAGGCCCGGCACCTCTCCTACCCGCGGCAGGAGCGTCTCGCCCTCGAAGTCGCCGTAGGCCTCGTCTGCCACGCAGACCGACTCCATGGCGCGCGCGAGCCGCACCATCGTCGCCGCGTCGAAGCGGTTGCCGGTCGGGTTGTTGGGCGAGGCGAAGAAGGCGAGCGCCGGACGCTCGCGGCGGATCGCCTCTGCGAGCGCCGGCTCGTCGAGCTGGAACCGATCGTCGAGCGGGACCGGCAGCGGCACGGCGCCGTGGGCGAGCGCGATGGCCTCGTACTCGCCGAAGGTCGGCGTCGGGTAGAGCACCTTCGCCCCGTGGCCCTCGCGCCCGCCGCCGAAGGCGGTGAGGAGGATGGAGATGATCTCGTCCGAGCCGTTGCCTACGAGGAGCTGCTCGGGGGCGACGTTCCAGCGCCGCGCCAGCGCCTCGCGGAGCGGCCGCGCCGAGACCTCGGGGTAGCGGTGGACGGCGACGCCCGCCAGCGCCGCCTGCAAGGCCGCCAGCTCCGCCGCGTCGAGCGGGTAGGCCGCCTCGTTGGCGTCGAGCCGGACGATCGACGCCGGCGCCGAGGCGTAGTCGAAGGGCCGGTAGAGCGAGAGGTCGAAGACCGCCGGCCGCAGGTGCTCACGCCAGCTCATCGCGCCACCTTCCGCTTGCTGGATCCGCTCATGCTGAGCGTAGCCGCGCGCATCTTGCGCGGCGGAGTCGAAGCGCGAGCGCCCTTCGACTTCGCGCGGCCTGCGGCCGCGCTACGCTCAGGGCGAACGGAGGTTGCCTTCTTCGCGGCCGCCACCCTCATCCTGACCGCCCGCGCGTGCCCCTCGAACCCCTCCGCCGCCGCCAGCGCGTCCACGGCCGGCGCGACCGCCGCCAGCGCCGCCGCGGAGAGATCGAGCACGCTCATGCGCCGCCGGAAGGTGGCGACCGAGAGCGGCGAGGCGAAGCGCGCCGTGCCCGCCGTCGGGAGCACGTGGCTCGGCCCGGCCACGTAGTCGCCCACCGCCTCGGGCGTGTGGGTGCCGACGAAGACCGCCCCGGCGCGGCCGATGCGCTTCACCCACCTCGCGGCGTCGGGGAGGAGCAGCGCCAGGTGCTCGGGCGCGAAGTCGTCGGCGAGCCGGATCGCCTCCGCCACGTCGCGCGTCACCACCAGCGCGCCGCGCTCCTCGATGGAGCGTCCCGCGATCTCGCGCCGCGGGAGGTCCTGGAGCTGCCGCTGCACCTCGACCTCGACCGCCGCCGCCAGCTTCGGCGACGGGGTGAGGAGCACCGGCACCGCGCGGACGTCGTGCTCGGCCTGGGCGAGCAGATCGCTCGCCGCCTCGGCCGGGTCGGCCCGGGGGCCGGCGACGACCACGATCTCGGTCGGGCCGGCGATCATGTCCAGGTCGACCTGGCCGTAGACGAGGCGCTTCGCCGCCGCCACGTAGGCGTTGCCCGGCCCGCAGATCTTGTCGACCGCCGGGACGCTGGCGGTGCCGTAGGCCAGGGCGGCGATGGCCTGCGCGCCGCCCACCTTGAAGAGCCGCGCCACGCCCGCCACGTGGCAGGCAGCGAGCGTCCACAGGTCCACCTCGCCCGTCCCGCGGATGGCCGGGGAGCAGGCCACGATCTCGCGCACCCCCGCCACCCTGGCCGGGATGGCGGTCATGAGGATGGTGGACGGGTAGCGGGCGGTCCCGCCCGGCGCGTAGACCCCGACCCGCGCCAAGGGCCGCGTCACCTGGCCGAGCGTGGCGCCGGCGCGATCGCGGAAGGGCCGGACCTCGGAGTCGGTCTCGCGCTCGTGGAAGGCGGTGATGCGGCCCGCGGCGAGCTCGAGCGCCGCGCGCGCCGCCCTCGGCAGGCGCTTGAAGGCGGCCGCGAAGTCGGCCGGCCCGAGCGCCAGCGCCGCGGCGGCGCCGGGCTGCCAGCCGTCGAACCGCGCGGTCAAATCGAGGAGCGCCGCGTCGCCACGGGCGCGCACGTCGGCGATGATCCGCGCCGCCGCCTCGCGGACCGAGCCCTCGTCCTCCTCCGAGCCGCGGGCGCACAGCTTCGCCCACGCCTCCGGAAAGCCGGGATCGATCGTCTGCAGGGTCTTCAAGGCTCGGGCTCCG
>DASPZP010000089.1:0-7403 GCA_035636195.1 Anaeromyxobacteraceae bacterium | reverse complement strand
CGGGCACCCTCGTCAAGCGGACGCTCGTCCCGGGCGACATCCAGGGCATCAAGGACGTCGTCGTCCAGACCTTCGTGAACAAGAGCTTCCAGCTCGGCTACGACGGATTGCACTGGCTGACGTGCGGCAGCTCCTGGCTGAACCTGTACGGCGGCCCGAGCGGCCCCGGCGCGCCCACCTGCGGCGACGGCTCGACGCCCACCGTGTTCACGGACTTCCCCAGCATGGTGCTGAACCCGAACGACCTGCAGCGGCAGGTGATGATCAACTACAACCCGCCTCCGCCGCCGTGCAACAGCTTCCCCTGCCAGCCGCCCCCGCCCACCCAGCCGCAGATGCTGGTGTACGTCGCCAACACGGGGTTCTTCCACACGGACTGGATGCCGGGATCGGGCCCGATGACGCAGCCCACCCCCACCACCCCCTTCACGCCCGCGCAGTATGATCAGCTCTGGGTGAACATCGGTGGCCCCATCTACGTCTCGTTCGACGGCTCGAGCTTCGTGCAGAAGACCGTCCTCTCCTTCGACCAGAACACCTTCACCGCCAGCTTCGACCCGAGCGGCGACCTCCCCTACACGCTCGAGCTCGACCGCGAGTACTACATCAACACCCCCGGCGTGAACTACGTCGTGAGGCGCACCGGCGCGAGCACGTACGCGGTGAAGATCGAGCTGCAGAGCGTGGCGAACCCGGTCAACGCCGGCACCTTCATCCCAGCCGGCACGACGTTCAGGCAGCAGTGGAACCAGAGCGCCTGCGCGCTCACCTGCCCGACTCATCCGATCCAGTCGACGTATGCCTTCGACACCGTAGCCATGAAGCTCGTCTACGCCTGCGTGAGCGACACCGATGCACAGAACAACGTGCACGCTGGCGACACCGTGACGAACGGCCAGTGGGGCCTCGTCGCCTTCGACGCTCAGTGCGCCGATACGGGGGTCCAGTACAACTGGGACTACCCGCAGAATGGCCAGAACTGGGGCGCCCAGCAGTTCCTGAAGCGCGCTGACGGCTCGTACGTCATCCTCGAGGACCCGATCCGCCTGGCGTCGATCCAGCTCCCGAACCATGCGGGCGTCGTGCAGACGCTTTCCCTCCAGTTCGACGGCAACTGGGTGAACGGCCTGCCCGACATCTACAACGAGCTCCAGAGGAACGACTTCGTCCTCACCCAGGCGATCGCGGACAAGGTGGTCGTCATCCCGGCCGGCACCGCAGTGGTGGACGCAAACGACGCCACGAAGCACTACCTCTTCAAGCCGCTCCAGATGAACGAGTATCTGTCCATCATCTCCGACCCACACGACGTGGACCTGACGCAGGCCGCCGGCCTCGACCTCGCAGCGGTGCCGAGCTTCGTCGACCACCACCTCGGCGCGCTCCCGAACGTGCCGCTCAAGTACTCGGAAGGGAAGCTCGTCCAGTAGCACGAGCCAGCAGCAGCGCGCCCGGCGCGCTCGCTCTCCGGAGCGGGCGCGCCGTTCCTACCTGAGCGCCTCCAGGATCACTCGTGCGAATGGCAGATCGGGTCGCAGGCGCAGTTCGTCCAGGCTATGAGCCCGAGGTCGAGATTCGAGAGCGGCTCGTCGAACAGGACCGCGCACGGATCGAGGACGAGCGCCCGGGCGATTGCGACGCGCTGCCGCTCGCCACCCGACAGCTCGCCGGGATGGCGACGCTCCTTCCCGGAGAGGCCGACGCGGGCGAGGATCGCGGCGACGCGGGCGTCGCGCTCGGTTCGCGGCACCTTCTTCCCTTGCAGCCCGAACACGAGATTCCCGTGGACCGTGAGGTGCGGCCACAGGGCGAGATCCTGGAAGACCATCGCGACATCTCGCTCCTCCGGCGCGATGACGATCCGTCCTCGATCGCTCACCAGGACGTCGCCGATGCGCACGCCACCGAGCTGGGGCGCGATGAAACCTGCGACCACCCTGAGGAGCGTCGTCTTCCCGGACCCCGAGCTGCCGAGGATGGAGAGCGTCTCGCCCGCCGGGACGCGGAGCGACACATCGGCGAGCACCTTCCGCCCATCGCGGAGGATGCTCACGCCCTCGAGCTGGATGGCCGCGCTCACCGCTTCCTCCGGAAGAGCACCGCGGATCCCAGCGCGAGCACGATGGCGATCATCGCCACCTGGACGCACGACAACGCGGCGACCACGGCTTCGGGTCCATTGGCCTCGAGCGTGAAGATCCGGACGGTGAGCGGTTCCTGCCCCGCCGGGTAGAGAAGGACCGCCGTCTCGAGGTCCCGCAAGCAGAAGACGACGGCGAGGAGCCACGCCGCGGCGAGCCCTCGCGCGTGGATGGGTACGAGGATCCGGCCGAGACGGCGCAAGAAGCGCGCGCCGCCGATGGCGGCGGCCTCCTCGTAGTGCTCCGAGCCTTGCGAGAACGACACCGCCGCGGTCCGCAGGCCCACGGCGCCGTATCGCGCCGCGAAGGCCAGCGCGATGATCGCACTCGTCCCGTAGACCGCCTGGAGTGAGGGGCGGTTCCAGGTTGCGATGAGGCCCACCCCGAGGACCGACGCCGGCATCACGAAGGCGAGGACCGCGAGCGCGTCGAGCCCCGCGCCGCCGCGCCGGCGACGCGCTGCGGCGTGGCCGATCACGACGGCGAGCGCGAGGACGAAGGTCCCCGCGACCAGCGCGTCGAACAAGCTGTTCCAGGCGCTCGAGCCGATCCATTGCGGCAGCTCCACGAAGCCATGGCCGCCGGCGGCGCGGAGCGCGAGCGCCGAGATCGGCGCGAACGGCAGCAGCGCGGCGGCCGCCGCGAAGACGGTGGCGGCGGGACGCCAGCGGCCGAGGCGCAGGTCCGGGACCTCCCGGCTGCGCAGGCCCAGGACCGCGAAGGAGCGACGGCCAGCCGCGCGGCGCTCGAAGGCGAGCAGGCCGACGGCGACCACGAAGAGCGGCAGCGCCAGCGCAAACGCCTCTCCGGGCGCGTAGTCGACGCCGCCGAGCCGGGAGAACACCATCCCGGGGTACACGGCGACGCGGAGGAACATCGGGACGCCGAGCTCCGAGAACGCGAGAGAGAAGACGACCAGCGCCGCGAGCGCGATGGCGGGCCGGACGAGCGGGAGCAGGATGCGCGCTGCCGCGCGGCGCGGCCCAGCCACGAGCAGCGCCGCCTCCTCCAGCGATGGGTCGACGGCCTGGAGGCCCACGGCCACGAGCGACGTGACGATCGGCGTGAGCGCAAGCGCGAGGACGAGGATGGCCCCCGGCGCGGAAAAGAGCACCCGGATGCCCAGCTCCGAGCGCGCGAGGCCGCCCCCGCCGAGCAGGTGGAACCAGCCCAGCGCGAGGAGGAACGGCGGCACGAAGAGGGGGAACGCATGGAGCCAGAGGGCGACGCGCCGTAGCGGAACGTCGGACCGGCCGAGCAGGACACCCAGCGGCAGCCCGATCCCGAGCGACAGGATCGTGACCGCTGATGCGATGCCCACCGATGACAGGAAGAGGCCCCACGTCCGGGGCGCCGAGAGCGCTCGTACGGCCTGGCGGAGCGCCTCGCCTTTCGCGAGCTCGCCGCCGAGGAAGACGAGGGGCAGGAACGCCAGCGCGGCGAGGACGACCCCCGCCGCGACGAGGAGGAGCGCCTCCTCCCTGCGCCGCAGCGCTACAGCCCAGCCCATTCCCGGAGCCATGGCTGGAGTCGCTCCATCGTGTCCGCGATCCTGGAGTAGTCGACCTGCATCGTCTTGATATCGCTCGCCCGCTTCCCTCCCGGGGCAGGCTTCACGTCGGCGCGCAGCGGGAGGTGGGCCGCGACATCGACGAGCTTCTGCTCGGCAGGGACGGAGAGGAGGTAATCGACGAGCCGCCGCATTTCCTCGGCGTGTGGGCCCGCGAGCGGCACCACTGCGGTCGGCATCAGCAGCGTGCCCATCTCGTCCTTGTCGGGGAAGACGACCTCGATCGGCGCGCCGTCGTGGAGCGCTTCGGCGGCGTCATCCGAGTCGGCGAGGCCGAAGGCCACCTCGCCTGAAGCGACGAGTCGCTTCACCTCGCCGTTCGAGCTCGCGATTCGGCACCCGTTCGCCTTGAGCTGCGTGAGGAAGGCCTTCAGCGCGTCGTCGCCCCAGGCGTCCGCGAGGGCGGCGACATGCATCGTGGTCGTGCCGAAGAGCGGATTCGCAATCGCGGTCTGGCCCTTCCACTTTGGGTCTGCGAGGTCACGAACCGAGCGAGGCATGTCGTCGGGCTTCACACGTGTCTTGTTCACGAGGAGGAGGCGCGCCCGGGCCGCGCCACCGGTCCAGGCCCCATCGGCCGCCTTGAATCCGGGTGGAATCGCAGCCGCTTCCGGCGAGACGTACGCCCGCACGAGCCCGCGCTTCACGAGGAGCTGCGGGCGGACCGGGTCGCCCGACCAGAACACGTCCGCCTGCGGACTCCTCGCCTCGGCGATGATCCGGTTCAAGACCCCCGTGCTCTTCGTCTCCTCGGTGTCGAAGACGGCACGCACCTTCACTCCGCTCTGGCGCTCGAAGTCCCGCAGGATGGGCTCCGTGAAGACCTGGTCGATCGACAGGTACACGACGACCTCGCGCGAGCGGCTCCGGCAGACCGAAGCGCCGGACGCCATCACGAGCAGGAGGAGAAGGACGATCGGTCGTCGTCGGATCATCTCGGGAACCCCACGCTGAATCCCAACGTCAGCCCGACGCGGGTGTGTTCGGCTCATGAGAGCGGTCCGCCGAACAGCTCCGGAAGGAACGCGCGGAGCAGGCCGAGGGTGCCGCCCGCCAGGACCACGACCACGACATTGAGCCGCCACTTCCACCAGGTGAGCGCGACGAATGCCGCGAGCCCGAGCACGACGGTGATCCAGTCAATCGACCCGCCGGGCATGAACGCCACTGTCGCGAGCGGGATGGAGATCGAGAAGATGAGGCCCACGACGCCGGACGTGACCCCTTTCAGGAACTCCTTCAACCTCGGTCTGGAGGTGAACCAATTCATGTATCGGGCCGCGGGCAGCACGAACAGGAACGAGGGCAGGAAGAGCCAGAAGGTCGCCGCGGTGGCGCCCAGCCACGGCGCGCGTGAACCATTCCCTGCGAGGAACCCGACGAAGATACCGATCGAGATGAGCGGGCCCGGCGTGGTCTCGCCGAGCGCGAGCGCGTCGATCATCTGCCGGTCGCTGATCCAGCCATAGGTCGCGACCGCCCCTTCCCGGATGTACGGCAGCGCCGCGTAGGCGCCGCCGAACGAGAAGAGGCCGACCTTGAAGAAGAACCACGAGATGTCGAAGAGGCGGCTTGCCATCGATTCGGCGGCGTGGGCGCGACCGGCGAGCAGAAGCGATGCCGCCGTCGCGGCCAAGGGCGCGCCCGGCCCCATCCGGCGCCACGCGACGAAGACGAGGCCGCACCCGAAGAGCACGAGGATGAACGGAAGCCGCCCGAAGTAGAAGGCGACGAAGGCCGCGACCGCGAGCACCACGGGGAAGATGCCCTTCAGCGCTGCGCGCGAGATCCGGACGAGCGCGGCGAGGAGCAGGGCCAGCCCGACTGGACGGAAGCCCCACAGCACGCCCAGCACCTGGGGCGTCTTGCCGAAGTGGACGTAGATCCAGGCGAGCGCGGTGAGCGTGATGTAGCCGGGCAGGATGAACAGAATGCCCGCCAGGATGCCGGCCCAGTACCCCCCCTTCTTGTATCCGATGTAGATCGCGAGCTGCAGCGCCTCCGGGCCCGGGAGCAGGTGGCAGAAGTTCAGGGCGCGGACGAACTCGTCCTCGTCGATCCATTTCTGGCGCTCGACGACCTGGAGGTGCATGAGGCCGATCTGACCGACCGGGCCGCCGAAGGCGAGCCAGCCGAGCTTGAGGAAGTACCAGAAGATCTCGGACATCGAGACCTTCTGGGCCTCGACGGGCTGTGCAGCGGCTGGCGGCGCTGACGTCTGGTCGGCCACGGGATCACCGGCGCGACTGGAGGTGCTCGCCTCGCCCTCGGCCTGCCTGGCGTGCTCCTCTCATTGCAGCGGCTTTACCGAGAGGGCGTCGAAATAGGTGACCGAGTCGGCCTTGGTCCACAGGCCGATCTTCCCGGCGTCCTTCAAGGTGTCGTCCTTGGCGTCGATGACGGGCGTGCCGTCCCAGGAGACCTGGAAATGGTCACCCCGAGCTTCCACCGCGAGCGTGTGCCAGACGCGACCCGCGACCTTCCCATTCCAGCCCTTGATCTGCCGGCGCCGGCCCTTCACCACCTGATACAGGTTCACGTTGTCCTCGAGCGCGTTGGCCCGGGTGACGTAGTAGTTGTTCTCGTCCAGATAGCGGAACACCAGGCCGCAGGCCTCGTCCGTCTTTCCGGAGACGGGCTTGCAGCGGACCTCGAGCCGCAGGTCCTTCAGCAGCGGTGCGTCCGCGACCGCCACCGGAAAGCGGTAGTCCGTGTCGTCGCTGTCGAGCTGCGCGAGGACGTGATCGCCGGCCGGAGCGCTCTGGTCGATGCGAACCACCCACTTTCCGGGGCGGCCCTGGCCGGTCGTGCCGAACGAGAACCCGGCGGGTGGCGCGTCCACCTGGTCATTCTGGAAATCCCACGTGTGTGCTCCGTCCTGGGCCATGGCGGCTCCGAGCATCGCTGCAGCCAGGAGGGCAACCATCCTCGGTCCCATGCGTCCTCCGCTCTCACCCCCGGGGCCTCAGTGCTTCGTCGCACCGCTATAGAGCGCGTGGAGGTCGTCGAAGACTGAAGTGCCGCGCACGAGGCGCTCCTCGCCATCAGCGTGAGCAGCGGCGATGCCGGCGACGAGCCGACCGATCCCCGGGGCCTCCTCGCGGCCGTACTTCGCGTCCTTCACGTCGATGTCGTGGACGATCTCGGCGATCGCGCGCAGCGCTGGGTCCGTCAGCCCGAACCGCTGGGCGAGCACCTCGAAGGTGCAGAGCTCGCCCTCATGCGTGAACTCCGCGTCGAACATGTCGAAGCGCAGCTCGCCTTTCTCGGGCTGGTAGCCCTTCGCCGGCACGAACTTGAAGCGCGCCTCGGGGTCGATGAACTTCCGGATGAGCCAGGCGCTCGCCATCCGGTCCACCTTGATCCCGGTGCGCGTGACCCACGTGCGTCCACGGTGCTGCGCGATGGCCAGCGACGCCTTCGCCGGCTCACGACCCTCGACGGTCCTCAGTGCGTCTCACATGTAACAACTGAACCGGCCAGCTTCAAGCTGGCCGATCGGTGGAGCTGGGCTCCCTTCCGGATGCGCTAGGCGCCGCTCGCGCTCGCGGTCGACGCGAGGAGGCGCAGCCACTCCCGGACCTGACGGAACACGAGAAACGACTCGTGCACCCGCCGCTGCCCGCTCTGCCCCCACGCGAAGCGCTGCGCTGGGTCCGCGAGCATCTCGTCGAGGGTCCGCGCGATCTCCT
>DASPZP010000088.1:0-8838 GCA_035636195.1 Anaeromyxobacteraceae bacterium | reverse complement strand
CTGGAAGAGTGCCTTCCCTGCGTCGACAGCAAGGGACTGGCCCTCGACCCCACCGCCCGGCCAGGCTTCGTGGAGTGCCTCGGCGAGGCCGCGCCCGCGCAGGCCGAGCGCCGGGAGCCGGGCGAGGCGGAGCGCTCGCTGGCGGATCGCACGCCGGTCACGGCGGTGATGACTCGCAACGTGGTGGCGCTCCGCGCGGACCTTCCGCTCGAGCGTGCCCGAGCGCTCTTGCTCGAGCGGGGACTCGGCGGCGCACCCGTGGTGGACGGCGAGGGCCGCCCGGTGGGCGTGCTCTCGAAGACCGATCTCCTGCGCGGGATCGATCCGGGGGCTACCGTCGCCGATGCCATGAGCCGGAACGTCCTGACGGTGCCGGAGGGCGCGCCCGTCTCGGAGACGGCGGCGCTCCTCTCCTTCGAGGGTGTCCACCGCGCACCCGTGCTCTCGCGCGACGGGCGCGTGGTGGGCATCGTGACCATCCTCGACATCCTGCGCTGGTTGTCCCAGCAGGACGGATACCTGCTCCCGGCCGGTCACAGCCTTCAGGCGCGGTGAAACGCAGACGCGGCCGGGCGCGAGGCGCCGGCCGCGTGGGCTCGTCCGAAGCTCGTTCGCGCGCCTACGACTTCGAGTTGACGTGCTCCTTCGTGTTCTGCGCCACGGCCGGCTCGTCCGTCTTGGCCTCCTTGAGCGCGCGGCGGAAGCTGCGGATGCTCTCGCCGAGCCCCTTGCCGAGCTGCGGCAGCTTGTTGCCTCCGAAGAGGACCAGGACCGCGACGAGGATGAGGAGCAGCTCGGGGAGCCGAAGACCGAACATGAGGTGGATTCCTTCTGCGGCTCGCCGGAGCCGCGCAGACCGTATAACGCGTTCAGGCGTTCGCGTCTTCCGTGGCGATGGCGGCGAGCCGCCGCGGATCGAGGACGCGCACGCCCCGCGACGCGTCCACCACGCCATCTCGCTCGAGCCGGGTCAGGCAACGCGAGAGCGTCTCCGGGCGCATCCCGAGCAGCCGGGCCACCACCTGCTTGCGGACGGCGTTGGGGCGATCCGCGAGGAAGCGGGCGTGCGCGAGCGCGAAGCGTGCCACGCGGGAGAGGCAGTCTCCCTGCCGATAGTTCACCTCGTCGCGCTGGAGCCTTCCTTCGGAGAGGAGGAGATCGAGGATGGCTCGGGCCGGGCTCTTCTCGGGGCCGATCCAGCTGCTCATCTGGTCCCCCGCGATGCCACACAGCTTGACGCGCGAGAGGGCGCGGACCTCGTAGGGGGAAGGGTCGCCGTGGAGCGATTCCGTGCAGAGGAGCGAGGCCGGACCGCGGAGGGTCAAGAGGACCTCGCTGCCGCGCGGGCTCACGGCAGAGAGCGAGACGAAGCCCTCCTTGACGAAGAAGGCCGTCCGGGGCCGCTCACCCTGGGCGCAGATCGTCGCTCCGACCTCGCGTGCGGTGGGCGTCAACCGGCAGCGCCCCTGCGAGGCGATTCCGAGCGAACAGGTGTTGCAGTCGTTGACCGGAGCGGTCGAGAGCACGGGGCCTCCAGGGGAACCTTTGCTTGATCGGGGTCGCATTGCATGAGCTAGGCCCGCGTTACCACGGGGGTTAGAGGGGTGCGACATGCAGGCGTTGCGCTTTGGCGGAGATCAAGGTCGGTGACACGCAACGTTTGCGAGCGACCGAGCGGCTGCCCCCGGTGAGGGACGCCCCGCCGTGAAGTGGAGGGAGCGTGACATCATGCGCGGCATGGACAGGTTGGAACGTCTCCGGGAAAAAGTGCGGAGTGCCGTCGCGGCGCTACCGGGCGAACGGGTCGCCCTGGCTGGGGCCGCCGGGCGAACTCTGACGCGGCCCGTCGAGGCTATGTACGGATCACCTCCCTTCAGCTGCTCCGCCATGGACGGCTACGCGCTGTGCGCCGCGGACCTGACCGGCGCCGCGCGCCTCGCCGTCTCGCGCACGATCTACGCAGGCGAGCCCCCCGGCGCGCCGCTCGCGAGCGGGACCGCGGCCCGGATCTTCACGGGTGCACCCTTGCCCCCAGGCGCCGACGCCGTGGTGCGGGAGGAGGCGGCCCGCGAGGGCGAGGGCGAGGTCGAGCTGCGCGAGGCGCCGCGCCCGGGAGAGAACGTGCGGCAGGCGGGGGAGGACGTGGCGGCGGGCGGGATCGCGCTCGCGGCCGGAGCTCGGCTCGGACCACGCCAGCTTGCGCTCCTGGCGGCGGTCGGCGTGCGGGAGGTGGAGGTGACGTGCCGCCCACGGGTGGCGCTGCTCTCGACCGGCGACGAGGTCGTCTCCGGGCGAACCCCGGACTCGAACGGGGTCGCGCTGGCAGGCGCGCTGGCAGCGCTCGGCGCGGTGGTCGACCACCGACGCGTGCCCGACGATCTCGACGCGCTCGCGTCCGCCCTCGGCGCCGCGCTCGACCGGTCGGACGCCGTCGTCACGGTGGGCGGCGTCTCGATCGGTGCCCGCGATCACGTGCGCGCGGCGGTGGAGCGGATCGGGGGCGAGGTGCGGGTGCACGGCGTCCCCATGAAGCCTGGCAAGCCCTTCCTCTTCGCGCTCGCGGGCGGCAAGCCCGTATTCGGCATGCCGGGGAGCCCGTCGGCGTGCCTGGTCGCCTTCGAGGTCTTCGCGCGTCCCGCGCTGCTGGCCCTGACGGGTGCCGCCCGCCACGAGCGGCGCCGGCTGCGCCTTCCGCTCGCCGAGCCGCTGGGGGGCAGGCCCGGGCGCGCTCGCTTCGTGTGGGCGCGGATCGAGCAGGCCGGAATCGTGAGGCCGATCGGCCGCGACGCGGCGCAGATCCGCGGCCCCGCGCTGGCGGACGCGCTCATCCAGCTCGGCGAGGATACGGGCGAGCTCGCGGCGGGCGAGCCGGTCGAGACCTGGCTGCTGGAGGACGATTGCCCGTGAAGCGCGCGCCCCCCCACCCACCCCCCGTGCTCGCCTTCTCGGGCGTGAGCGGCTCCGGCAAGACGACACTCCTCGTGAAGCTCATCCCGGCGCTGCGCGCGCGGGGGCTCACCGTCGCAGCCCTCAAGCGTTCGGGGCACGTCCACCCGTTCGACCGGCCGGGCAAGGACAGCGCACGGCTTCGCGGGGCGGGCGCGCTGGCGGTGGTGCTCACCGGCCCTCACGAGGTGGCCTACTTCGGCCCGCCCCGAGCAGGGATCGACGAGCTGGTCGCGCTCTTGCCGCCCTGCGACCTCGTGGTGGCCGAGGGCTTCAAGGGAGAGCCCCTGCCGCGGGTGGAGGTTCACCGCGCCGCGGTGGGCGGTGGGTTCCTGTGCTCCCGCGACCGCCGCGTGCTGGCGGTGGTGAGCGACGTCGAGCCCCCGCGGCCGTTGCCGTGGTTCTCGGCGCGCGAGGTGGAGGCGCTGGCGGAATGGGTCGCTCGCTTCGCGTTACGTGACGGCGGGGGCGGCGCGGGTGGAGCCGCTGCCGACGAGCGCGCGCTTGCCGGGCGCAAGCGCCATGCTCACCGTACGTCTCGGGCAGGGAAGCCCAAACGGGAGACAGGCATGGCCAAGACCACCACCAGGAAGGCGATCGCCGGACGTCGCGGCGCCGCGACGAGCGCCCGCCGAGGCCGCTCCAGCACCGCTCGTCAGACCTCGCGCCGCCGGAGAGGCGCCGCCACGGTGCAAGAGGCGGGGCGGAAGGGCGGGCGGCGCACGCTCGAGCGCCGCGGCCCCGAGTTCTACTCCCGGATCGGACGCAAGGGCGGCAAGACGAGCGGCGGCGTACGCCGCGCGGCGGCCAAGGGCCGCGCTCGCGGGGCCACCGCCCGGAGGAAGCCGCGCCGGTAGGACTTCAGGGATTCCCGTAGGCGGTCGTGGCCCGGCGCGCGCAGCCTGCCGAGCCGAGGGCCCTCGCCAGCTCTTCCCGCATCGGACGGACGGCGGCCTCGCAGCGCGCTTGAAGCAGCTGCAGCGCGGCCAGCTCGGCGGAGCCGAGGCGATCCCCGGCGGCCTCGGCCTCCTCGCAGGTGCGGGCCGCCAGAGCCAGCGCGGCGGCAGCCCCGCCGGCGTCTCCACCCTCCAGCAGCCTGGCGGCGTCGCCGAGCGAGCGGGCGAGCTCGTGCGCTCTCATCAGCGTGCCGTCGCTCTTCCCGCTTGCACCTGCCGGACGGCCTCGGTGAACGCCTCGGCGACGGGTCGGAACGCGCGCGCGGCCTCGCGCGCCGCGGCCGCGTCGCGATCGGCGTTGGCGGCCAGCAGTCGCTCGTTCACGAACTGGTAGACGGCGCCGAGTGGCGCGGCGAGCTGCGGCGCGTGGCGAGCGTCGAACGTGGCGTCGAGCTCGGCCACGATGTCGATCGCGCGGGCGAGCACGGGGTTCGCCTCCGCGGCGCGGCCTGCCTCCAGCGCGGCGGCGCCGGTGCGCATGTGCCGCAGCGCGGCCTCGAAGAGCAGCACCATCAGGCGCTCGGGGGAAGCGGTCTCGGTCTGGGCCTGCGCGTAGCGGCGGGTGGGATTCATCATGGCATCGCTCACTTGTTGTTCATGGCCGATTGCGAGGTCAGGAAGCTGCCGACGTTCTTCATCTTGCTGACGATCTGCTCCATGGCGGTGAACTGTGCCTGGAGGGAGGCGCGATAGGCGTCGAGCCGGGCCTGGAGCTGCGTCTGCTCGTCATCCATCTGCTTGGCGCGCGTGTTCAGGCCCGACTGGGCCAGCGACAGGAGCCCCGTCCCCGACTTGACGTACTGATCGGCCAGCGCACCCACCGTGGCGGCGAGCCCCGTGGAGGCCTTCGTGAAGAGCGCATTCAGGGCGTTCGGCGAGGCCACCAGGGCCGATCCGAGCACGGTGTCGTCGATGGAGAGGGTGCCATCGCGGTTGGTCTTCACGCCGACGTCCGCCAAGGTACGGATCGTTCCGAGCCCCGGCACTTCCTGCGAGCCGAACGCCTGGAGCGTCTGCTGGAGGGAGCGCAGCGTCGCGCTCCCGGCCAGGCTGGCGGTGCGATCGGTGTTCGCGGCTGGAGTGAGCTGTTGCTGCACGATCTGGATGACGCCGTTGTAGGCGTTGACGTAGGTCTGGAGCTTCGCCTTCGTCCCTGCGATGTCGTTCGCCAGCGTCAGCTCCTCCGCGTCGCCGCCCTTCGATCTCAGGGTCAGCGTCGTCCCCGGGACGGCATCGCCGATCACGTTCGAGGTGCGGGCGAAGGGCAGCCCGTCGAGCGTGAAGGCGGCGTTGGTCGGGGGCTGGAAGGGGTTGATGCCGAGCGCGCGACCCGTCGTGCCGGTGGTGGTCTCGGTGACGACGAGGGCCTGCGCGGGATCGCTGCCCATCGCATATCCGGTGTCGCGCTTGGTGATGGAGAGGTAGCTGCTCGTGCCGTCGAACAGGACCGCCGCCGAGACCGGCGCGCCGGAGGCGCTGATGGCCGCCACGACGTCGGCGAGCGACGCGCCGTCCTGCCAGGTGATCGGCTTCGTGGGATCGGTGGGATAGTGGACGCCGTCGACGGCGATGTCGAGCGAGCCCGCCTTCACCTTGTCCGCGCTGCCGAAGGCGGTCGTGCGTGCCTTGGCGACCGTGGCGAGCTCGGTCACCTGGATGCTGTAGGAGCCCGCGGCGGCTCCGGCGCCGGGGGACGCCGAGAACGAAGTGTTCGAGCTGGTCGCCGAGACCGCGAGCGCGCCGCTCGTCCCGAGCGCGCGCGCCGCATCGCCGAGCGCGGACAGCCTCGAGGCGATGGAGCCCAGGGTGGAGATCTGCGCCTGCAGCCCGGTCTGCTGAGACTTCAGCAGGTCGAGCGGACGCTGCTGGAGCGACACCAGTCCGTCGATGATGCTGTTCGTGTCGAGGGTGGAGGCCAGCCCGCCGGCGGTGAAGGCCGGGGTGGTGCTGCTCGGGGTGATGGTGCTCATGGTGGTCTCCGTGGAACCGCCCCGCGGCGATCTCTGCCGCGGGGCGGGTTCAGCTCACCGTGAACCAGGCTCGGGGCTTACCCGAGGAGCTTCAGGGCCATCTGCGGCATCTGGTTGGCCTGGGCGAGGACGGAGATGCCGGCCTGCGCCAGGATGTTCGAGCGCGTCATGTTGGCGGTCTCCTCGGCCACGTCCACGTCGCGGATGCGGCTGTTGGCGGCGGAGGTGGCCTCGGCGAACGTCTGCACCGCATTGATCGCGCTCTGCAGCCGGTTGCCCATCGCGCCGAAGCTGGAGCGGGCGCTGGAGAGCGTGTTGAGCGCGGCGTCGATGGTGGTCAGCGCGGCCTGG
Source organism: Anaeromyxobacteraceae bacterium (assembly GCA_035636195.1). Lineage (GTDB taxonomy): Bacteria > Myxococcota > Myxococcia > Myxococcales > Anaeromyxobacteraceae > Anaeromyxobacter_A. Next base: position 2,615 of record DASPZP010000088.1, on the reverse strand, counting down.
GCGCCCGCCTTGGTGGAGAGGTCGAACGAAGCCACGCCGAGCGTCGCGGCCTGGATGTCCACCGTCGAGACGGTGATGCGGTCGTTGGCGGCGACGTTCCCGATGCCGACCTGGAAGTCCAGCGACGCGGTCGAGATGTTGAGGAGGTTCGTGCCGTTGAACTGGGTCGAGTTGGCGATGCGGTCGATTTCGGCGGAGAGCGACGACTTCTCCGTCTGGACGTAGCCGCGCTGCGTGTTGCCGACGCCGTCCGAGGAGGACTGCATGGCCAGCTCGCGCATGCGGGTGAGGATGTTCGCGATCTCGTTGAAGCCGGCCTCGGCCGACTGCACGACCGAGAGGCCGTCGTTGGCGTTGCGGACCGCCTGGTTGAAGCTCTTCGTCTGCGCCGTCAGCGACGTGCTGACGCCGAGGCCGGCCGCGTCGTCGCCCGCCTTGGTGATGCGGTAGCCGGACGACAGCTTGGCGAGCGACGAGTCGAGCGCGGTCTGGGTGTTGGTGAGGTTGCGCTGAGCATTCAGCGAGGCGACGTTGGTACGAATCGAGAGCGACATGTGGTTCTCCTGGTTGTGGGCGATCCTTGTCGTTCGCCCTCAACCCTTTCTTCGGCCCGCCGACGCGGTCCGATAAGTGGTGAGCACGTGCTGCAGGTGGGTGCGCAGCCGACGCCGGACCACGCTCGCCGCGTGCAGCGACAGGAGCGGTCCGGCGCCCCGTCCGCCGGTGGTCACCTGTACTGACCGCACCGCCACCAGGCCCTCGCTGCCGGCCGGCGAGCGCGCCAGGAGCGCCTCGGCCGCCGCTCGCCAGCCGAGCCGCGCGCGCCCGCCGAAGCGCTCCCCCGCGATCTCGACCTCCACGAACGGGAGCGCGCCGCGCACCACCGCCTCCATGCGCGGCGCGGGCGAGCCGGCCCGGCGCAGCGCGAGATCCAGCCCCTCGGAGAGGCGGATCGCCAGCACGGCTGGCGGCTGGCTCTCGCGCAAGACCAGGCGCGAATCGCGCAACCGCTCCTCCAGCTCGGCCAGCCCCACCTCCTCGCGCAGGTGGCCCCCGTCCCCGTCGGCGTAGAGGAGCGCGGCGCGGCCCGGTCCGCCGAGCACCACCCGGCACTGGACCACCCCGGCCGCGTGGAGCCGGCCCCCTTGCCGCTCTCCGGTGCAGATGCTGATGTCCGGAGCATCGGGGTCGGGCGTGAACACGCGAGGCCGCGCCGCGAAGCGGGCCAGCGGATACGACTTCACGCCGCTCCCGTGGGCGATGAGGACGCGCCCGCCCGCCTCGACGGCGATCGGTCCAGGCAGCGAGGGGTCGCGCAGCAGGGCCGCGATCTGCGCCAGCCGCGCCGCTACCGGGCGGGCGGCGGTGTGGGCCGCCACGAGCTCCAGCGCCGCGCCGCCGGGCGCCCGCATGAGCACGGCCCGGACCGCCTCGTCGGGCGCGAGCATGCGGCCCGAGGCCCGGCGACCGGGCGCGAGCAGGACCGACAGCGCGCCGTCGAACTCGAGCGTGCGGGTCGGCCCGCGGTTGAGCAGGTCGAGCGGAGGTCCGGGGCGCGCGCTGCCGCCGGCGACCGGGACGAGCAGCAGCGCGGAATGGTCGCGCGGGCGGGCCAGGCGCTGCGCCACCTCGCGCCACGCGGCCTCGAGGCCAGCGTGGAGCGACGCCGGCGGAGGCTGCCCCGGACGCGCGCGCGCCGCGTCCGCCGCCGCCACCAGCGCGAGCGCGCGGACGCGGGCCTGCACCGGGCTCGCCCCACGCCCGAGCAGGGCGCCGCCGGGGAGACGGACCTCGTACCCGGTGGCGGCGCGGGCCGGATCGAGGCGCAGCTGGCCTGCGGCGGCCAGCTGGCCGAGGTGTGCCCCCAGCGCTGGCAGGAGCAAGCGCGGCAGGCCGGGGCCGAGCGCCTCGCGCCACAGCCGCTGGGTGAAGCGATCGACATGGCCCAGGCGCGAGGACCGGATGGCCCGGGCACAGGCGAGCGCGAGCGCCCGGCCGTGCTCGAGCAGGCGGGAGAGCTCCCCCGCCGGCCCGGGCACCTCGGCGCCGGCCGTCAACGCGATGGCCTCTTCCAGCAGCGAGGCCAGCCCCGGGACGAGGCCCGCCCAGCGCACGCAGAACACGGCGGGGTCGGAGAGGTGGCGCGGCGAGGCGCCGCCGGCGAGGAGCGCCACCGCCGCGTCGAGCGGACCGGGGCACGGAGCGCGGCTCATGAGGGTGAAGGCGAGCGTGGCGAGCGGGCTCGCCGCGTGGGCCGCCAGCGCCGAGGTGGTGAGCGGCGCGAGCGGCCGGCGAGTGCCTTCGATCACCGCCCACCAGCCGCCGGTGAGCTGGCCGCCGAGGAGCGCCCCGTAGGCGAGCGCCCGCTGCGCGACCTCGTGGTCCTGCGCCAGCCGCGCCGGATCGAAGAGCACCGCGCGCACCGGCGCGCCGGCGGCGGCGAACACCTGCTGGGCGCCCTCGAGCCGCTCCTGGAGCCGCCCCAGCTCTTCGACGCTGAGTCCGGAAGGCACGAGCACCAGCGCGTCGAGGCCGGCCGGGGTCGGCACGCCCAGCACCGCCTCGACCAGGCAGCGTCCGCGCTGGGCGCGGCAGGGCGGCGGCAGCCCGAAGCC
>DASPZP010000087.1:0-2213 GCA_035636195.1 Anaeromyxobacteraceae bacterium | reverse complement strand
GGGATGGGCGATCACGTGGTTGGCGGCGAGCGAGTCGACGGCGGCGTCGAGGGTGGAGCCCGGGGGGACGGTTACGGTTACCCGTGGGCCGTCGGATGCCCCGCAGGCGGCGAATGATAGGGGGAGGAGAACGCGGAACGCGGAAGTGGGAACGCGGAACAGCACTCCCCGCCACTGTTCCGCGCTCCGCATTCCGCGTTCCGACTTTGGCCTTCTCACGCGGCCGATCCCCGCTTGGCGTCCAGATAGTGTTGCAGCAGGAGCGTCGCGGCGAGGGCGTCCACGTCGGCCTTGCGGCCCCGAGCGCTGCCGCCCATCTCCCGTATCGCACCCAGCACGCGCGCGGTCGTGAAGCGCTCGTCCCAGAGCGAGACCGGCAGCCCGGTCTGCCGGCCGATGGCGGCGGCGAGATCGCGGGCCGCTCGGGCGGGCGCCCCTTCCTCGCCCCGCTCGTCGAGCGGCAGCCCCACGACCACGCCGGTCACGGCGTGCGCGGCGAGCAGGTCGAGCAGTCGGCGCAGGGGGAAGCGCTTGCCGGTACGGCGGGTGAGGGTCGTAAGCGGCTGGGCGAGGACCTGGGCTTCGTCGGAGAGCGCGAGGCCGATACGCCGTTCGCCCCAGTCCACCCCCAGCAACCGCCCCCCGGTTGGACGCTCGGACGGTCGGACGGTCGGACTGTCCGGCGCCTTCCCGTCCGACGGTCCGACCGTCCGACTGTCCGTCATCCTTGCGACATCGTCGCGAAGAACTCGGTGTTGGTCTTCGTTCGCTTGAGCCGCTCGAGCAGGAACTCGATCCCCTCGACCGGCGGCATGTCGGAGAGGAAGTTGCGGAGCAGGTAGACTTTGTTGAGCTCTTCCTTCGTGAGGAGCAGTTCTTCCTTCCGGGTGCCAGACCGTTGGACGTCGATCGCGGGGAAGGTGCGGCGTTCGGCGATGCGGCGGTCGAGGATGACCTCCATGTTGCCCGTGCCCTTGAACTCCTCGAAGATCACCTCGTCCATGCGCGAGCCGGTGTCGATGAGCGCCGTCGCGAGGATCGTGAGCGACCCGCCCGCCTCGATGTTGCGCGCGGCGCCGAAGAAGCGCTTCGGCTTCTGGAGCGCGTTCGCGTCCACGCCGCCCGAGAGGATCTTCCCCGAGTGCGGCACCACCACGTTGTGCGCGCGGCCCAGGCGCGTGATCGAATCGAGCAGGATGACCACGTGCTTGCCGTGCTCGACCAGCCGCTTCGCCTTCTCGATCACCATGTCGGCGACCTGGACGTGGCGATCCGCCGGCTCGTCGAACGTGGAGGAGACCACCTCGACGTTCGCGCCCTTGACGTTCTCCTCCATGTCGGTCACCTCCTCGGGCCGCTCGTCGATGAGCAGCACGATGAGGTAGATCTCGGGATGGTTCTCGATGATGGAGTTGGCGAGCTTCTGGAGCAGGATCGTCTTGCCGGCTTTGGGCGGCGACACGATCAGGCCGCGTTGGCCCTTCCCCACCGGGCTCAGGATATCCATCACCCGCATCGACAGGTCGCCGTCCTTACGCTCGAGGCGGATTTTCTGTTCGGGATAGCGCGGCCGCAGGTTGTCGAACGCGACCCGATGTTTGGCCTTCTCGGGCTCCTCGCCGTTGACCGTCTCCACCTTGAGGAGCGCGAGATAGCGCTCGCCCTCCTTGGGCGGCCGCACCTGGCCCATGATGGTGTCGCCGGTGCGCAGGTCGAACCGCTTGATCTGGCTGGGCGACACGTAGATGTCGTCGGGGCCGTACAGGTAGTTCCAGTCGGGGCTGCGCAAGAATCCGTAGCCCTCGGGGAGAATCTCCAGGACTCCCTCGCCGTGCAGCACGGTGTCGGAGTCGAGGAGCGACTGCTCGATGCGGAAGATGAGATCCTGCTTGCGGAGCCCTGAGTAGTTGGTGATGTTCAGGGTTTCGGCCATCGCGTGCAGTTCCGCGACGGATTTCCGCTTGAGTTCAGCGATATCCACGTGTGCCTTTGCTCCGTAGTTCTACGGCGGGCGAGACCCCGGGCTGGGGGAGTGAGCGCGTTGAAAATGGAATCTTGGGAATTCGAAGGAGTGCGAGAGAGCTATAGTAGGGCGCACCAGCGCCCGAGTCAAGAGCGTCAGTGAACCTCGCCGAGTTCCTGCTCGCCTGGCGGACGACCCCCCTCCCGGACCGGGAAGTGATTGATGCGCTTGTACATCCGGCGCACGCCGG
>DASPZP010000086.1:0-2119 GCA_035636195.1 Anaeromyxobacteraceae bacterium | reverse complement strand
CTGGCGCGTGACGGATCCTGACGAGGTCTTCGAAGTCATCGCGAGGGGGACTGTGCGCGCTGCCGCCACCCTTCGGGCTCAGAGCCCATCAGCAAGACAAGCAATCAAGCAAGCTATGCGAGACATCGTTACGGGTTACAGAGTTGGCGACTATTTCGAAGTGCCGGCACCAGCGGTACTCGCCGCAGCCGTCAAGCTTTGAAGGGTTAGGTTGCAGCACCCACGTTCGCGCACGAGACGTGGCCGGTCTCTAGGAGGTGCTCACCCGGGTCGCTACGGCGTCGCGCCGCGCAGCGACGCCGGGTGGCCCGGCAGTTTGAGGCTTCCCACCTTCACCAGCTTGCCGCTCTTGAGCTGCAGGACGGTCAGGTCGCCATCGAGGAAGTTGCCAACGTACAGGTAATGACCGTCCGGACTGAAGGCGACGCCCTCGGCCAGCCCGCCCACCTTCGCCTCGGCCACCTTGCGCACCTTCTTGCCCCTGATCTCCAGCAGCGACACGTAGGCGTGGTCGGTGGCGAAGAACGCCTTGCGGGGCACGTTACCTGTCCCGTTGAGGATCACCACCGCCGCGTAGCCGCCGCGCGGGCTCACCGCCAGGCCCTCGGGCCCGTCGCCCACGACCACCTGGTCGACGACGCGCGGCGGGGTCGCCTCGAGATCGATGACCGCCACCGTGTCCACCTGGCCGTCCGACGCGCCCATCGCGCCGCTATTCCCGGCCAGGCCCAACTTGCCGTCGGACGTGATCTGGACGTTGTAGGGCCAGAGACCGACGGCCATGTCGTACTTCCCGTAGGTCACCTTTCGGCCATCGATCTCGAGCAGCGCGACCTTGTGGGTTGCAAACTTGCTCACCAGCGCGCGCTTGCCGTCGGGGGTGATGGCAACCGACGAGACCTGCTCGCTCGGCGCCCCGGCGGCGGCGAGCGCCACGACGTCGACGACCTTCACGTCGTTCCCGTCGATGGCGAGGACGCTCACCGTGTTGTCGGCCCGGTTCGCGACGAGCGCGAGGTCGCCGGCGCGGCTGATTGCGAGGCCCGAGGGCTGCTTACCGACCGTCACGGTGCCCAGGATCGCCGGGGGCGAGGCGGTCAGGTCGATGACGAAGAGCTTGTCGTCAGGCTGGGTCTTCCAGCCGCCGCCCTCGCCCTGTACCCAGTCGAGCGAGTTGGCGACCAGCGCGAGCTTGCCGTCGGGCGTGATGGCGAGGTTCGTGGGCGGGCCCACCACGCTGTTCATGAGGGACAGGCTGGCGACGACGCGCGGGTGGGCGCGGTCGCGGATGTCGATGATCGACAGCGAGTCCTTCCCCGGCGCGGAGAGCACCGCCTTCCCCGCCTCGTCCCAGGTCTGCTTCTCGTCGTTGCCGCTGATGAGCAGCTGCGCCTGCGCCGCACCGGTGGATAGCGCGAGCGCGGCGGACATGGTCACCAGCACCCTCGAGGACGCGTTCATGATCGCTCCTTCGCTGCGAGAGGCCTCCGCGGCCTAGATTCCTGACCCGTCTGGCGGGCGCGTCCGCGCCGACGAGGCCGGCCCTGCGCCCCCGATGCTCCGGCAGGGCGGGCATAAGCCCAGCTTTCCGGCGGCGCCCGCCGCGACGGCCGAGGTGCCCGAGAAGGGCGCACCGCCGCACGGCCCTGCTTCACCTCCAGTTCGTCTCCGGTCGACGCCCCACGAGTCCGAACGTCGTTGCTGGACTCCGGGCGCTACTCACGGTGAAGATGCCCCCTCCCGCTCCTGCGCGGGACCCGGCAGGCGGCTTCTGGCCACCCGAGAACAGAGAAGAAGCGAGTCGACGCTCGGCCGCCGCTGGAGTGCATGCCAGAGAACTCGTGAGGAAGACAGACCTGCGCGCCGTATCGCCATCGAACAGCACAACGAGCGCCCGCGCCTTGGGTTGGACGGAGAAATCGCACGGGCGCAGGTTTAGGAGTGGAGGCGCCGGGAATCGAACCCGGCCAGAACGGGCGTCGGCAGGGCGGTCAGACGCCTGTTCTCGGCACCTTGGACGCGCGCGACGCCCGTCGACGGCCCTCGGGACGCCCGGTTCGGCCAGTAGATGTACTGGCCTACTCAGGATCGCGACGTCGACTGAGGTGCCTCGCGAGGT
>DASPZP010000085.1:0-6430 GCA_035636195.1 Anaeromyxobacteraceae bacterium | reverse complement strand
TTCCTCCAACTTCGCGCTCAAGAGATCAGTGTTTCGATGCGCTGCTGTGGAGCGCGTACAGGTCATCGAAGAGGGCTGTCCCGCGTCCGAGCCGCGCCTCGTCGTCCGGGTGCGCCGCGGCGATCCCGGCGACGACCTGGCCGACCCCTGGGGCCTCCTCGCGGCCGTACTTCGCGTCCTTCACGTCGACGTCATGCACGATCTCCGCGATCGCACGGAGCGCCGGCTCGCCGAGCCCGAAGCGATCGAGGAGGACCTCGAACGTGCAGAGGTCGCCCTCGTGTGTGAACTCCGCCTCGAACATGTCGAAACGCACTTCGCCCTTCTGCGGCTCGTAACCTTTGGCCGGTACGAACTTGAAGCGCGCCTGCGGGTCGATGAGCTTCCGGATGAGCCACGCGCTCGCCATCCGATCGACCTTGATCCCGGCCCGGGTGACCCACGTGCGGTCCCGGTACTCCTCGCGGCGGAGCGCCGACTTCGCCGGCTCACGCGACTCGACACTGGGCTTCATGCGCGCCTCCAATCCCGACACGAGGCCTTCGGCGATCTCGCGCCCGGGTGCCCCGAAGAAGTCGATGGCGTCGAGCTCCGAGAGCCGTTGCCGGAGCCGCGCGATCTGGTTCGCCACCTCGATCCGGCGGTTCTCGGGAGGCGGGCCTCGCTTCGGGAGCGACGCCGCGACCTGACGGGCCTGGTCCGCCACCTCGCGGTAGTCCGCCTCACGCGCGGATTGGAAGAGCGCGAGCACCTGTTCATCGGACAGTCCGTCGATGAACCGTGCTTCGACGATCGACGCATCGCCGCCGCCCTTCACGACCTCGCGCAGGACCCACTGGAAGTCCTCCTGCGTCTCGTCGTTGCGCGGGAGCGCGTAGACCGAGTTCTTGATGGCGACGGCGCCGATGCGCTGTAGGTGCCGGCCGACCTTGACGCGTAGGTAGGCCGGCCTGGGCGGGATCTGATGGATGAGCAGCATCCAGCGCGGCTCGGGATGGCCCGTCGGGCCCTTGCGTGGCATGCCCCGTCACATATAGCAACTGCATCTTCCCCTTCAACTGAACAGGGGACGGCACGCCAGATTGCATCTTCGGCATCCTGTCCTCAGCTCCCGCTGTCGAGTCTGACCGAGACGGTCTTCCAGTCGTCGCCCTTGAGCAGCGTCACCTTCGCGACAGGGTGATCCTCCTCGAGCTGCGGAACCGCGCTCACCGCGCGGCATCCCGGGTTCTTCTTCGTGGCGTCTGCCGTGGCCGCCGCGAGCGAGCGCTTCGCCTTCGCCATCGCCTGCTTCTGCCCCTGCGCCGCCGCGAGATCGTCGCCGGACGTGATGGGCTCGGACTTCGCGACCTTCCCCGTACCAGGGTCGACGACAACCTCGGAGAACCCATCTCCCTTCGTCGTGTAGACGGACAGCTGCAGCTTCGCGTCCTCGACCTCGAACTTGGCCGAGATCGGCGTGCCCTCCTTCGCGCCGGCGGACGTAACGCCGCGTTCGAGCGTCACCTTCGCAGCACTCATCGCTCGGGAGAGCTCGTCGTGCTCCTTCGCTTCATCCTTCTCGGCCATTGCTCCGATGGGTAGTGCGAGGAGCGCCACGGAAAGGGCCGCAGCGGTGTTCCTGATCGTGTTCATCTCACGCCTCCTTCACGGACCGACGGGTCGTGCCGTCGTCGGAAGGATGGCGCGGGTCAGCGCTCCCGACTCTGACAACTTCCTTACAATTCTGTCAGGTGCTCCAGGATGACGAACGCGCTACATCCTCGATCGGGTGTTCTGCCAGCGGTGGACGTCACGTGCGCATCCTGGTCGTCGAGGACGAACCGAAGGTGGCGAATGCGCTGAGCGGTGGACTCACGGCGGAGCGCTACGACGTCCGCGTCGCATCGACGGGCGAGGAAGCTTTCTTTCTCGTCAACGAGGATTCGTTCGACCTCGTGCTCCTGGATCTCATGCTGCCTCGTCGCGACGGCCTCGAGATCCTGGCCGCGCTCCGCAAGCGAGGCGTCCACACCCCCGTCCTCATCCTGACCGCCAAGGACACCGTCGAGGATCGCGTCCAGGGATTGGATTCCGGGGCCGACGATTACCTCGTGAAGCCTTTCGCGTTTCCCGAGCTGCTCGCGCGCGTCCGCGCCCTGCTCAGACGCGGGCGAACGGAGCAGCCACTGAAGCTCCGGCATGACGACCTCGAGATGGACCTCGTCACGCGAAAGGTCGCGCGGGGAGCCCAGGTCCTCGAGCTCACGGGAAAGGAGTACGAGATCCTCGAGTACCTGATGCGCCATCAGGGCCGAGTGGTCTCGCGCGAGATGCTCGCCCACGACGTGTGGCAGGTGAGCGCGCGAGCCACGCCCCTCGACAACGTGATCGACGTGACGATCGCGCGGTTGCGCCGCAAGGTGGATGACACCTCCGCGAAGAAGCTCATCAGAACGATCAGAGGGGTGGGGTTCGTGCTCGGAGGAGAGATGCGATGACGCCCCTCCTGCGCAGCGTCCGGATGCGCCTGACCCTTTGGCACGCTGCCGTGCTCACCGTCATCGTCTGCGCCTTCTCGGCCGGGATCTTCTTCTTCGTGCGCGTTCGGCTCTTCGATGATCTCGACGCGCATCTCGGGCGTGACCTGGCGACCATCGAGGCGACGTACCGCGAGGCCCCGACCGAGCTCTCGGAAGCGGAGTCTCGCGCAGGCATCAAGCTCTTCGAGGTGACCGAACGGAACGGTGTCCTCTACCGAACCGAGGAGTGGGCGCAGCGAGGCCTGGATCGCTCGGTGCGCTCGGACAGCGCGACGACGTCCTCCTGGCGTTCACCGGACGGCCAGACGTATCGCGTGCTGGTGGCACCCTACCCGACTCATCGCATCTCCCTCGCGGCGGACGAAACCGCGCTGCACCGCACCCTCTGGACGCTCGGGGTCATCCTGGCGCTCGGTATCCCGTGCGCGATGGCGCTCGCCATCGCAGGCGGCTGGTTCCTGGCCGGGCGCGTTCTGGCGCCGGTGGGAGCCATGGCCGAACGCGCACGGAGGATCACGGCGGACTCGCTTGGTGAGCGGCTCCCGATCGAGAACCCCGACGATGAGTTCGGCGGGCTCGCGACGGTCTTCAACGAGACGCTGGCGCGCCTCCAGGATTCGTTCGAGCGCCTTCGTCGCTTCACGGCCGATGCGTCGCACGAGCTCCGGACGCCGCTCACCGCGATGCGCAGCGTCGGCGAGGTGGCGCTTCACGACTCACTCGATCCGGCGGCGTACCGCGACGTGATCGGCAGCATGCTCGAGGAAGTCGAGCGGCTGACCGCGCTCGTCGAGAGCCTCCTCACGCTCACGAGGGTGGACTCCCGGCGCACCCAGCTCGCTCGCGAAGTCGTCGACCTCGGCACGATCGCTGCGAACGCCACTGAGCACCTCAGGGTACTCGCAGACGAAAAAGAGCAGACGTTGCGCGTGGAAGCCGACGATGCGGTCAGCGTCGAGTGCGACCCCGCGCTGCTCCGCCAGGGCGTCGTGAACCTCGTGGACAACGCGATCAAGTACACGCAACGGAACGGCAACATCCGGGTCGCGGTGAGAATGCTGCGTTCCGGCGAGGCGGCGATCGAAGTGAAAGATGACGGACCGGGGATCGCGCGCATCCATCATGAGCGCATCTTCGAGCGCTTCTACCGCGTGGATTCCGGACGCTCCAGGAGCGACGGCGGCCTGGGGCTCGGGCTCGCGATCGCGCGCTCGACGGTCGAGGCGAACGGTGGCCGCATCGAGGTCGAGAGTGAGGAGGGCCGTGGGAGCGTGTTCCGCATCCTGCTGCCCTCGCGCTCGTAAATGCACTGGGCTTCACATCTGGAAGGGGTTTGGCATGGTCGTGCACGTCGCATCCGCACAGGTGAAGCCGAACGCAGGTGGCGCGTTCGCCCAGGCGTTCGAACAGCATTTCCTGCCGTCACTTCGCATGCAGCGCGGTTTCAAGGACGAAATTCTGCTCGTCGTTCCCGGTGGACCGGACGTCTTGGCCATCACCTTCTGGGACAGTCCCGAGAGCGCGGACAGCTATGAACGCGTCGCATGGCCGGAAATGATGAAGGCGCTGTCGAACGTCATCAACCGCCCTGTCCTCAGGCGATTTCAACTCGCACAGTCCACGTTGCACCAACCGGGCGTAGCCGCGTTTCCAGCTCAGTCGCCCATCACGACGGAACCTACAGGGCCCGGCGCCTAGGGCTTCGCGCGCTCGACGCGTGCGTCCGCGAGGCTGCGCGATCGCATCGTGGCGCACGCGACGCTCGCCTCGTGGCGAACATCCTCATCGAAGCTCGCGCTTTCGCCAGTCCGCCGGAGCCCGGAAATCCGGTAAGCATTGCGCCTGATTACCGAGCGTGGCTCCTTGGTTTTCGACCAAGGAGACCGGGGTTGCCGAAAGGACTCCGTTCCGCAAATCACTGGGAACCGGTGATTTCAGGTGACCGCAGCCCAGGCTCCGAAGCGCTTCGCGTCGTGCCATCACTGCGAAACCACTGCGGGCGGATCACCGCAGGTGAAATAAGCAAGGCCGCAGCACGCCGATTCCTCAGCGATGCTGCGGCCTTAGATGGTCGGGGAGACAGGATTCGAACCTGCGACCCCTTGGTCCCGAACGACCGATCCGGCAATTTCACCAGTCGCACCGGAGCGCATACAGGCGCAAGCAGTTGATTTTAATGCACAGCGCAGCGCGGCAGGATCGCATACGGACACCCACATCACACCGGAGCGGGCGGCGACCACTGCAAAATCACTGCGGAACGACCGCACCATCAGTGCATCCAGCGGGCGACCACTGCAAGCCGAGCGCGAGTGGGTCACTCCCGCCGAAGTCGCCGCGAAACTGCAGGTGAGCCGCGCGACCGTATACGCGCTCATCGCTCGGGGCGAGCTCCGGGCAACCCGCGTGGGACTCTCGCTTCGGATCCACGCCGGGCCTCTCGCCGCGTACCTGTCCCGGTGACGGCTCGCGCAAGCCGCGCGGCCGGCGCCCGGACGCTCCACTTCCTGATGAGCTTCGCCGCTCACCAGAAGTGACATCTCGGGTCGAGCCCGGACATCCCGGCGCGGCGCCATGCGGCCGTGCTCTTGCGCCGCTCGATCTCGGAAGTGCAGCCGCGCGTGGTCAACGCCCGGCGACGGGCCGCGCGGCTCGCCCGAGGGGAGGTAGGCGCCAACGCCGGCGTCAGCCGAGCGGCGCGGACGGTAGCCCGCGGCGCGGCGGCTGTGACAGCGACGGTGCTCAAAAGGGGGAGGTGAACTGGCCTCCGGACCTGGGGTCTGAGGGCCGGGCTCACGCGAGCTGGGCGGGGAGCGGGATCCCGAATTTCGCGGCGAGACGCTCCAGGCGTTCCCAGCAGAAGTCCTGCACGGGCACACCGTCGCGCAGCCGGGCCTCCTGCGCGGAGGCGCCCGACTCACCCGGGAAGTGCACCGCGTCTACACCCACCTCGAGCGGCACGTCGCGGACGTACGCGAGCACGCGCTCGAGCTCGGCGGTGAACTCGCCCAGCGGGCGCAGGCGCGCGATGTCGATTGCGACGCAGAGCACGCCTTGGTCGTCGGGCGGCGAGTCGGCCCCGACCGAGCCGGAGCCGGTCAGGATGCCGGCCAGGGCCTCGGCAACGAGGGCGAGCCCGGTGCCCTTGTAGCCGCCGGACGGGCGGATCGCACCGCCCGGCGTGAGCCAGCCGCCCGGGATGGGCAGGCCGCGGTCGCGCCACTCCGAGATGCGGCCCATCGCGACGACGCTCGTCGACATGTCGAGCACGAAGTGCGGCTCGCCCGCGCGCGGGAGCCCGACGCCGATCGGGTTCGTCGAGAGCCGCGGGGCGTCTCCGCCCTGCGGCGCCACCTCCTGGCCGCCACCCGAGTCGTTGACCCAGAACAGGACCGCGACGCCCGCCCGGGCCCCACGAGCGCAGTGGTCGGCGATGCGCCCGGCGTGCGACGCCTGCCGCAGCGCGATCGCAGCGATCCCGTGCGCCCGCGCGCGCTCGATGGCGAGGTCGGTGACGTCCCGCAGGGCGATGTGGCCGAGCGCACGGCGCCCGTCGAGGCGCACGATCGCCCCGAGGTCGAGCTCCACCACCGGCCGCTCGGCCGGCGCGAGCGCGCCCCGGGCCGCGCGCTCGACGTACTCGGGGAGCCGGCGCATGCCGTGCGACTCGTGCCCGGCGAGGTCCGAGGCGACGATCGCCTCCGCCGCGAAGGCCGCGTCCTCGGGCCGCATCCCGATCGCCTCGAGAACCGCAGCGGCGAAGCGCCGGAGCTCGCCGGCAGCGCAGTGGATCATGGAGGGACCTTAACTCCGGAACACGCTGGCGCTCCATGGCCTCCTCCAGCGGGGGCGCCGTGGCTCGGCCTCGCGACCGGGGTGAGACGCGAGCGACCGGTGTTGTGATCGCA
>DASPZP010000084.1:0-11970 GCA_035636195.1 Anaeromyxobacteraceae bacterium | reverse complement strand
CGATGAGCGACCCCGACTTCGCGCGGCGCGGCCCCGCGACCGCACCCGCGTTGCAGCTCCGGCCCACCCGCGATCTGCCCCACAACCTGGAGGCGGAGCAGGCCGTGCTGGGCGCGCTCCTCATCGAGGAGAACGCCTTCGATCTCGTGGCAGACCGGCTGAAGGCGGAGGACTTCTACCTGCAGGCGCACCAGCTCGTCTTCACTGCCTGTTCAGAGCTGGCGCAGGAAAAGCAAGCCATCGACCCGGTGCTCCTGCACCAGCGGCTGGAGGCGAAGGGGTTCCTCGGCGCAGCCGTACCGCGCGACCTCCCCTTCGCCCTCGCCAAGGGGCTCGGCACCGCCGCCAACGTCCGGCACTACGCGGCCATCGTGGCCGAGCTGGCGCGGGTGAGGCGGGTGCAGCTCGTGGCGCAGGCGGTGCTCGCCCGCGGCTATGAGGCCGGCGCCAGCGTGCAGGAGTTCCTCGAGACCTCCCAGCAGGAGATCTTCGCCGCGGCCCAGGGCGGCACCACCGAGACGCTCCGGCTCATCCACGAGCCGATGCTGAAGGCGATCGAGTCCATCGACGCCACCCAGGCGCGCGTGCGGGCGGGCGAGAGCACCATCACCGGCGTGCCGACCGGCATCGAAGGCCTCGACAAGAGGCTCCTCGGCCTGCAGCCGGGCGCGCTCATCGTGCTCGCTGCCCGGCCCTCGGTGGGCAAGACCGCCTTCGCGCTCAACATCGGCGCCTACGCGGCGACGAAGGCCCAGAAGCGGGTCGCCATCTTCTCGCTCGAGATGCCCTCCGAGCAGCTCGCCATGCGCATCCTGGCCGCCGAGGCGAAGCTCGACTTCTGGCGCATGACGCAGGGGCTCCTGCAGCAGAGCGACTGGGACCGCATCATGGCGCACGGCGACCGCATCGGCAGCTCGCGCATCTGGCTCGACGACAACTTCGTCCTCTCGCCGGTCGAGCTCAGGGCGAAGTGCCGCAAGATCAAGCGCGAGGGCGGGCTCGACCTCGTCATCGTCGACTACCTGCAGCTCATGAACGCGCCCGGCGCGCAGTCGCGCGAGCAGGAGATCGCCATCATCAGCCGCTCGCTGAAGAGCCTGGCGAAGGAGCTGGAGGTGCCCATCGTGGCGCTCTCCCAGCTCAACCGCAGCGTCGAGAAGCGCAAGGGTGAGCCCCCCATGCTCTCGGACCTGCGCGAGTCGGGCGCCATCGAGCAGGACGCCGACGTGGTCATGTTCCTCCACCGCCCCGGGGACGAGAAGGGCGAGGACGGCGGCCAGGCGCAGAAGGCCGACGTGCAGGAGATCGAGCTCCACATCGCGAAGCAGCGCCAGGGCCCGACCGGGGTCGTCGAGCTGGTGTTCTTCAAGACGAACACCTTCTTCGCGGAGAAGCAGCGGGGGAACTAACGCTCGCGATCGAGGTACCGCTCCACCACGCGCTTCGCGCCGCGCACCGCCTCGGGCACGGACGCGCCCTGCGCGAGCAGCCCGGCGAGCGCGCTCGCGAGCCGGCAGCCGGTGCCGCGCGCGACGCCGGTGCGCCGGCGGCCGGGGAAACGCAGCACCTCGCGGCGGGTGACGAGGAGGTCCAGGGGCGCTCCCTTCCGGTGTCCGCCCTTCACGAGCACCGCGCGGGCGCCGAGCCCGCGGGCGGCGGCGACGGCCGCGTCGTCATCCTCGAGCGCCGCGCCAGCCAGCGCCTCCAGCTCGGGCCAGTTGGGCGTCAAGAGCGCCGCCAGATCGACGAGCGGCCGGAGCGCGTCGAGCGGCGCGACCCCGCCGGTGTCCAGGAGCGGCAGGCCGGAGCTCGCCGCCAGCACCGGATCGACGACGAGCGGGGCGCGGGCGAGCCGCCGATGACCGAACAGCTCCGCCAGCGCGGCCGCGATCTCCGCGGTCGCGAGCATGCCGGTCTTGATCGCCTTCACCGGGAGCCCGCGCCCGGCGAGGAGCCCCTCGACCTGCGCCCGCACCAGCGCGACCGGCACGGCCTCCGCGCCGTACGCTCCGTCCGCCCCCTGCACGGTGAGGGCGGTCGCCACCGGCAGCGCGCGCGCGCCCACCGCCAGGAGCGCCTCCACGTCCGCGGCGAGCCCCGCCCCGCCGCTCGGGTCGAGCCCGGCGGCGACGAGCACCCGCGGGCCGCTCACCGCCGCAGGTCCTCGGCCGCCAGCACCAGGCCGCGCCACAGGGCGAGCTGGCGCGGATCCCGCGCCGCGAGCCGCTCCGGGTGCCACTGCACGCCCAGCGCGAACGGCTGGTCGGGGAGCTCGATCGCCTCCACCACGCCGTCGGGAGCCCGGGCCGAGACGAGCACGCCCGCCCCCGGCGTCTTCACGGCCTGGTGGTGGCTCGAGCTCACGGCCAGCGCCGCCCCGCCGCACAGCCGCGCGAGCAGCGATCCTGGCACCACCTCCACCGGATGGCTCGGCACGTCCTTCGGCGGCGGCTGCTCGTGGCCGGAGCGCCCCGTGTCGGCGGCGAGGTCCTGGTAGAGGGAACCACCGCGCACCACGTTCATGAGCTGCATGCCGCCGCAGACGCCGAGGAGCGGGAGCCGGCTCGCGAGCGCCGCCTCGCAGAGCGCCCACTCGAAGGCGGTCCGGTCCGGATTCTCCGGCCCGCACCCCGGGCGGCGCGCCTCCCCATAGCGATCCGGCGCGATGTCGAAGGCGCCGCCGGTGATGACGAGCCCCTGGCAGAGGGCGAGGTAGGCGCCGCCGGCCGCCGCCTCCCCGTGGGGGATGGGCACCGGCAGACCGCCCGCCGAGAGGACCGCCTCGGCGTAGGCGCGGGCGAGCCGGTACTCCCCGCGCGCGCCGTCGAGATCCAGGGTGAGGCCAATGCGGGGCCTTCTCACCGTGCCGCCCCCTGCGCCCCACGCGCGAAGGCGGCCACCAGCGCCTCGGCCCGCGGGCGCGGATCGCCGTGGTCGAACAGGTCTCCGACGACGGCTGCCGCGGCCGCCCCGCAGCGCGCCACCGCCTCCACGTTCTCGACGGTGATGCCGCTGATGGCCACCACCGGCAAAGGCGAGCTGGCGCAGGTGAGCGCGAGGCCCTCGAGCCCGCGCGGTGCGACGTCGAGCGGCTTCGTCAGGCTCGGGAAGACCGGGCCGAAGCCGACGTGGTCGGCGCCCGCCCGGGCCGCGGCCAGCACGTCGTCGAACGTGCGGGTGGTGCGGCCGACGAGGAGGTCGTCGCCGAGCAGGCGCCGCGCCTCCTCGACCGGCAGGTCCTCGTCGCCGAGGTGGACGCCGTCCGCTTCCGCGAGGAGCGCCAGGTCAGGGCGATCGTTGACGAGGACGAGAGCTCGCCCGCGGGCGAGCTCGACCACGCGGCGCGCCACGGAGAGGATCTCGCCCGCCGTCGCGCGCTTCATGCGGAGCTGGACCACGGCCGCGCCGCCCGCGACGGCGGCCCGGGCGCGCTCTGTCGGTTCGACGTCGCCGACGATCGCATACAGGCCGCGCAGCCGCGCGAGCCGCGCCGGCCGCACGCACCGTGCTGGGTCGCTCACGACCGTTCGCTAACACGCGCTTGACGCGACCGCAACCGCGCGCCTATTTTCGCGGCCCTTCCTTTGCATCTTTCACGAAAGAAGAACCATGTCGGACGACATCGATCGCAAGCTCCTCGATAAGCGCGTCGCGCAGGGCTACATCAAGAAGGGCCGCCTCGACGAGAAGGAGTGGGAGAAGCATCTCAAGGGGCTCCCCGACCTGGCGGCGCAGGCGGTCCCGGTCGAGTCGGACCTCGACGACGACGACCTCGACGATCTCGATGACGAAGGGGAGCTGGACGAGGTGGCGCCTCAGGCCGCCGCGCCGTCGTCCCCTGGCCCCGGTAACGAGGGGCCGCGGGGGAGCTGACCGATGGCGAGCCGCCTCCGGGCGGGTTCGCTCGCCCTCCTCCTCCTCGCCGCTCAACCTGCGCCGCGGGTCCTCGCGGCGCCCGTCCTCCCTCCCTCGCCGCCCACCCACCTCGCCGATCGGCGCACGCCGGTGGTCTCGGCGGTGGAGCACGTACGCGCGGCGGTGGTGAACGTCGCGGCCGAGGAGCTGGTCCGCATCCGGGTCCCCTCGGCGCGCGGCGGCGACTCGATGGCCGACCTGCTCGGGGATCTCTTCGAGCGGCCGCGCTACCGTCGCGGCTACCAGGTCACCTCCCTCGGCTCGGGGGTGGTCGTCTCGCCGGAGGGTTACGTCCTCACCAACAACCACGTGGTGGAGCGCGGCGCGCGCTTCCGCGTGCAGCTCGTCGACGGGCGCGAGCTCTCGGCCAAGGTGGTGGGCACCGATCCGTCCTCCGATCTGGCGGTGCTGAAGCTCGACACGAAGGAGCGCATGCCGTTCGCGCCGCCCGGCCGGTCCGACGACCTCATGATCGGCGAGACCGTCATCGCCATCGGCAACCCCTTCGGCCTCGCCAACACCGTCACCACCGGCGTCGTCTCGGCGGTGCACCGGAACTTCAAGGCGGGCGACCGCACGCTCTTCGACTTCATCCAGACGGACGCCTCCATCAACCCGGGCAACTCGGGCGGGCCGCTCCTCAACCTCGAGGGGCAGCTCATCGGCGTGAACACGGCCATCCTGGGCGAGCGAAGCGCCGGCATCGGCTTCGCGATCCCCATCGACCGCGCGCGACGCGTCGCCGAGGATCTCATCCGGCACGGCGAGGTGCGCGAGGGCTACACCGGGCTCGACGTGCAGGACCTCGCCCCCGAGAGCGACGGCGCGCCCAGAAAGGGGCCGCGCGGGGTGCAGGTGGCGTCGGTCGAGCCGGGCTCCCCGGCGGCGCAGGCCGGCTTCCGCCGCGGCGACGTGGTCGAGTCGGTGGAGGGGCAGCCGGTGGAGAGCGCCGAGGAGTACCGCTTCCGCGTCCGCGATCTTCCCATCGGCGGGGGAGCGCGGGTGGAGGTGCTACGCGGCAAGGACCGGCTCGAGCTCGCGCTGCGGGCGGTCGAGCTGTCGCCGGCGCGGGTCGAGGAGCTCGTGACGCGCCGGACCGGGATCCAGGTCGGTGAGGCGCGCGCCGGCGCCGATCGTTACGTGGTGGCGAAGGGGATCCGCCGCGGCAGCCCCGCGGCGCGGGTGGGCATGGCGACGGGCGACGTGATCCGCGAGGTGAACTCTCGCGAGGTGTCGAGCGTCGCGGAGTTCCGCAAGCTGGCCGGAAAGGCGCGCCGCTCCGGACAGCTGGTGCTCCTCGTGCAGCGCGGATATGCAGCGGAGCGGATCGCCTTCGATCTCGACTAGGGGCGCAGCGGGAGGGGACCAGATGAGCGACGACAGGAAGACGGCGGCGCCGATCGACTTCTACACGTTCTGCCTCTCGCTGGGCTCGTCCGCCTTCATCCATCTCGGCGACGTGCCGCACCCGGAGGGCGGGGACATGCCGCCGGATCTCGTGCTCGCCAAGCAGACCATCGACCTGCTCGGGATGCTGCAGGAGAAGACGAAGGGGAACCTCACCGCGGAGGAGGCGAAGTTCCTCGACAACCTCCTCGACGACCTCCGGCTCCGCTACGTCACGAAGGCGAGCGGGCGGCCGTAGGGGTGCCCGCCGCTACAGCCCCGCTTGCAGCATCCGCTCCGCGACGCGGCGGATGAGCTCGCGGCGGACGACGCGACGGGTGCGCGAGACGGCGTCGGGATCGCGGTGGCGCCCGCGGACCTGGCGGCGCGCCACCTCGACCACCCAGGCGATGCGGCGGCTGTCGAGGTGCGGGGCGGCGCGAGCGCGGCCGGGCTTGACGAAGAAGCCGAGCCCCCGCGCGTCGAGGACGCGGTGGAGGGCGCGGCGGGCCTCGGCGCAGAGGGCGAGATCGACGACGTTGTGCACGACGGCGATCTCTAGGATCGATCGCGTGATCGATCCATTTTCCGGCCCCGCGGCCTAGAACTGGACTTTCACCGCCAGCTCGTCCGCCATCCGGCGCTCGCGCAGAGCGATATCGCGCTCGAACGGGACGGTGGCGAGGACGCGCGCGCCGGTGAGGCGCTCGATCTCGGCCGCGTTGTAGGGCTCGGACGCATCGCCGGTGGGTGAAGTCCGGACGAGCACCACGCCGTGCACCGCCAGGCCGCGCGCCCGGAGCGCCTCGCAGGTGAGCGCCGCGTGATTCACGGTCCCCAGACCGGCCCGCCCCACCACCAGCACCCCCAGCCCGAGCGCGACCGCCAGGTCGGCGTAGGTCTCGCGCTCGGTCAGCGGCGTGAGGATCCCGCCGGCGCCCTCGACGAGGAGCGCGGCGTGGCGCGCAGCCAGCGCGCCCGCGGCGTCGAGGATGCGCGCGAGCGAGACCGCCCTCGCCTCGAGCCGCGCCGCCACCGCCGGCGCGAGCGGAGCGGCGAAGGTGTAGGGGCAGACGAGCTCGGCGGGATCGCGGTCCCCGGCGGCCGCCCGCAGCCGGTCGGCGTCGGAGGGCTCGCCCGGCGAATGGCCTGACTGGGCCGGCTTCATGGCGCCCAGGTCGAGGCCGCGCGCGCGGTGGCCGCGGAGGAGCGCGCAGGCCACCTCGGTCTTCCCGACCCCGGTGTCGGTGCCGGTGATGAACAGGCCCCTCGAGATCATGCCCCTCTCCCCGACCCTCTCCCCGCTGGCGCGGGGCGAGGGAGACGAACTTGTGGATCAGCTCGCGGTGAGCTCGTGGTCGAGCCTGGCCGTGGCGCGGTCGATGGCGGTCCGGGCGATGCCCGCGAGCTCGGCGAGCTGGCCGTCGGTCATGGCGAGCGGCGGCATGAGCACCACCACGTTCCCGAGCGGGCGGAGGATCGCACCGAGCGGGAGCGCCTCGCGGCAGACCTGGTGGCCGGCGCGGGCGGCGTAGGGGTACTCGGCCTTGCTGGCGCGATCGCGGACGAGCTCGATCCCCACCATGAGCCCGCGCTGGCGGATCTCGCCCACCCGCGGGTGGCTCGCGAGCGGGGCGAGGGCTTGGGCGAGCGCCGCCACCTTCCCGGGCAGCCCCGCGAGCACCTTTCGTTCACGGAAGAGGCGCAGGCTCGCAACCGCCGCGGCGCACGCGAGCGGGTTCCCGCAGTAGGTGTGGCCGTGGAAGAAGGTCTTCTGGTCGGCGTAGGGACCGAGGAAGGACTCGAAGACGCGCTCCGTGGTGAGCGTCGCCGCGAGCGGCAGGTAGCCGCCCGTGATCCCCTTCGCCACCGTCATGATGTCGGGGACGACCCCCTCCTGCTCTACCGCGAACATGGTGCCGGTGCGGCCGAAGCCGGTCGCCACCTCGTCGCAGACGAGCAGCGCGCCCTCGCGATCGCAGAGCTCGCGCAGGCGGCGCAGGTAGCCCGGCGGTTGCGTGATCATGCCATCCGCGCCCTGCACGAGCGGCTCCAGGACGAGCGCCGCGATCTTGCCCTTCCGCTCACGGAAGAGCTCCTCGACGCCGTTCGCGCACGCGAGCTGGCAGCAGGTGGCGTCCTGCTTTCCCAGCGGACAGCGGTAGCAGTACGGCTGCGGCGCGTGGTGCACCGGAAAGAGGAGCGGCTTGAAGATGCGGTGAAAGAGGTCGATGCCACCCACCGCCACCGAGCCGAGCGTGTCCCCGTGGTACCCGCCGTGGAGCGCGATGAACTCGCTCCGCGCCGTGTCGCCGCGCAGCTGATGGTGCTGGTAGGCCATCTTGATGGCCACCTCGACCGCCGTCGCGCCGGCGTCGGAGAAGAAGACGCGCGAGAGGCCGGGTGGCGTCCAGCGGAGGAGCTCCTCGGCGCACTCGATGGAGGCGGTCGAGGCGAGGCCGAGCAGGGTCGTGTGGGCCACCCGGTCGAGCTGGGCCCGCACCGCGTCGTCGATCTCCTTCACCCGGTGGCCATGGACGTTGCACCAGAGGGACGAGACGCCGTCGAGGTAGCGCCGGCCCTTCGTGTCGACGAGGAAGACGCCCTCGGCGGCGTCCACCACGAGCGGCTCCTCGGCGAGCCAGTCCTGCATCTGGGTGAAGGGGTGCCACAGGTGCTCGTGGTCGGACCTCCACAGGCGGCGGTGCCGCTCCTCGCGCTCGGCCTCGGTCATGGTGCGCGGACGCTAGCGCAGCGCCCGCGGGGGCGGCAAGCCGCCACCGGGCTCGGCCGCCGAGAGCGCTCGCGCGAAGGCGGGCGCGACGACGTCCGTCCAGCGCTCGTAGCCGCGGTCGGAGGGGTGGAAGCGATCCTCGGACAGGAGCTCCCCGCCGTGCGAGAGCTCCGCCGCGGTGGCGTCGTACAGGTCCACGAGCGCGAAGCCGTGCCGCCGCGCCGTCTCCGCGATGCAGGCGTTCACGCCCTCCACCCGGGCGTGGAGGGCGCGCCGAGCCTCGTCGCCCACCGCCAGCGGCGAGCGCGCCAGGTCCGGCACGTTCACGACGAGCACCTCCGCGCCCGTCCGCGCCAGCGCGGCTGCCACCCGCTCGTAGTCGCGCGCGAAGGACGCGAGCTCTGTGCCGCGCATCACGTCGTTGATGCCGATGCCGAGCGTGAGCACCGCCGGGCGGGCGCCGAGCGCACGCTCGAGCTGGTTGGCCGCCAGGTCGGCGACGGTGGCACCCGAGGCGCACAGGTTCACGAGCCGCAACGGCCGGCCGCGGCGCCGGCTACGCGCCGCGAGGCGAGCGGGGTAGCCGCCCCCGTGGCGCGCCCCGACCCCGACGCCGGTCGAGTCGCCCAGGGCGACGTAGGTGGGCTCGGCGGCGGCTGTCAAGGCGAGGGTGAGCAGGGTGGCGAGGGCGGACACCCCGGGAATCTAGCTCCGCTTACGCGCGAGGCCAGGGCCGGGGTGCGCCCGCCCCGCGGTGCGGGGGGTGGGCCGCCAGCCGGCGTTGCGCTTCCAGGGGACGCCGCGGGTGGCGAGCCGCTCACCGGGCCTGAGCCGGCCGGTCCGCCGCAGCGCCTCCTCGACGAGCGGCCGCTGCTCCGGATCGCCCCAGCGCAGGAGCGCCTTCTGCAGCCGCTTCTCGTGCATGTCGCGCACCACGTGCACCGGCGTCATGGTGAGCGGGTGGTAGCCCGACCAGTGCATGTCGGAGGCGAGCGTCATGGGCGTGGGCGTGAAGTCCTGCACCTGCTGCGGCCGCCAGCCGTTTCGCTCGAGGTAGTCGTAGAGCTTGGCCCCGTCCTCCAGCGTGCACCCTGGGTGAGAGCTGATGAAGTAGGGGACGAGGTACTGCTCCTTGCCGGCCTCCTTCGTGTAGCGCTGGAACTCGCCGCGGAAGCGCTCGAAGGCCTCGATGCCCGGCTTCTTCATGAGGTGGAGGACATCCGGCGCGGCGTGCTCGGGAGCCACCTTGAGCTGGCCCGACACGTGGTGCGTGACGAGCTCCTTCAGGTAGGCCTGCCCGTTCACCTCGTCGTGGTGGGCCAGATCGTAGCGCAGCCCCGAGCCGACGAAGACGTGCTTCACCCGTTTCACCTGACGCGCCTTCCGATACAGCTGCACGAGCGGACCGTGGTCGGCCTTCCAGAACTTGCAGACCTTGGGGTAGACGCAGGAGAGGCGCCTGCAGACGGCGTGCGCCTCCCCGGACGAGCAGTACATCCGCCACATGTTGGCGGTGGCGCCGCCCAGGTCGGTGATGGTGCCGCGGAAGTCGGGCCGCTCCGCCATGGCCGCGAGCTCGCGCAGGATGCTGGCCTCCGAGCGGCTCGTGATCTCCCGGCCCTGGTGCTCGGTGATGCAGCAGAAGGAGCAACCGGCGCTGCAGCCGCGCAGGATCTGGATCGACCAGCGGATCTGCTCCAGGGCCGGGATGTGGGCGCCGCCGTAGGAGGGATGAGCGTCCCGGGCGAAGGGGAGCTCGCAGATGCGATCGAGCTCCTCGGTCGAGAGCGGCGGCGCCGGCGGGTTCACCACCACCACCTTCGCCGCCGAGCCGACGCCGTGCCGCTGCGTCATCACCCGCGCGTTCGCGTGGTTGTGCTCGAGGTGGTACAGGCGCGAGAACAGCGCGAAGGTCTTCCGGTCGCGCGCCACGTCCTCGAAGGATGGGAGCGCGAGCACCGCGCGCTCACGGCCGTCGAGGTTCGCGAGCGCGAGGTCCTTCGGGACGAGCGCAGTCCCGGCGATGTCGGTGAGCCCGCAGGCGTCCTCGCCGGCGAGGAGCCGGCGAGCGATCTCGAGGATGGGTCGCTCGCCCTGCCCGTACACGAGCAGGTCGGCGCCGCTCGTCACCGCCAGCGAGGGCAGGATGCGGTCGTCCCAGTAGTCGTAGTGCGCGAGGCGCCGCAGGGACGCCTCGACGCCGCCCGCCACGATGAAGGCCGACTCGCCGAACGCCTCGCGCACGAGGCGGGCGTAGACGCCGGTGGCGCGGTCCGGCCTGCGCCCGGCGGCGCCGCCCGGCGTGTAGGCGTCGTCGGAGCGCCGGCGCTTGTGCGCGGTGTGGTGATTCACCATCGAGTCCATCGCACCCGAGGAGATCCCGGTGAAGAGCCGCGGCCGGCCGAGCCGCGCCACATCGGCCGGGGAACGCCAGTCCGGCTGCGCGACCATGCCCACCCGCAGCCCTTGCGCCTCCAGCACGCGCCCGATCACCGAGATCCCGAAGCTCGGGTGATCGACGTAGGCGTCTCCGGAGACGAGCAGGACGTCGAGCTCGTCCCAGCCGCGCGCCGAGAGCTCCTCACCCGTGGTGGGCAGGAAGGCTGGCGGAGGAGCTCGGGTCGCGGGTCGTTCCTTCACGGTACATTCCTTACATGGCGGCGGGCGGTGCGCCCACGCTTGAACACGGCGCGGTCGCGCGTTTCGCCCGCGCCTCGCCCCGGGGTATCATCCGATCGGTCGCAGCGCGGCAATTCCTTTCTTCTTTCCTGGTCCGAGCGATGTCCGATCTCTACGCACCGAACCCTCTTGGCACCGCTGACGCGGTGAGCGCGGCCAGCCTCTCACCGTCGGAGCCCGCCTCCGGTGCGGCGCTCGCGTCGGGAGGAGGGGCCGCGTCGGGCTTCGACGTGAACGCCGCTGCCGCCGAGGTCTGGAGCACGTCCTCGCCTGGCGCCGCGGCGGTGCCGGCGCAGCAGTGGACGGCGGTCGACTACGGCTGGGACCCAGCCGATGCGAACGCGGTGGCATGGGCCGCCTACTACTCCGAGCAAGGCCTCGACCCCGCCGCGGTCGCAGCACAGCAGGCGGCCGAGGTGGCAGCGGAGCCGGCGCCGGTCCAGGAGCTGAGCCTCGAGGCGCCGCAGCCGGAAGCCTTCCCCCCGCTCGACCTCGCCGAACCGGTGGCCGACCCAGCGCCGCTGCCGGAGGCCGAGCGCGCCGAACCGCTGCCCGACTCGCCCCCGCTGCCGGAGCTCGACTTCGTGCGCGCGGCGGAGGCTCCACCCGTCCCGGCCGAGGTCCCTGCCGCCGACTTCGAGGCGGCCGCGAGCTCCCTCTGGGACCTCCTGCCCGCCCCCGACGCGGTAGAGCCCGCGGTCGAGCAGCAGGCACCGTTTCCTGGCGGCTGGCCGGGCGATGACGCCGCGGCCCACCTCGACGAGCTTCACCTCGCGGGCGGCGGCTCGTTCGACGAGGCGACCGCCCCCATCGCGGACTTGTCGCCCGAGCAGCTGGTGGAGGCGTATCCACCCGGGGTGGATCTCTCGCCCGAGCCCGAGGAGCTCGAGCCGCTCGGGCCGCTCCCTGCCTCGCTCGCTCCGCCGGGGAGCTCCGACGCGCTCCCGCCCATCGATCTGGGAGCGCTGGGCCTCGAGCCGGAGCTGGAGCTGCCGGTGCCTCTCGAGCCGGAGGTGTCCATCGACCTCGACTTCGTCGATGACGAGCCAGCCCGCGCCGCGCCCGGAGAGCCGCTGGCCGCTGCCGCGCGGCCGTCCGAGCCGCCCCCCGCGCCGGAGATGGACTGGGCGGCGGAGCTGGCCGTCCCTGCCGGCGACGGCGCCATCGACCTCGCCAGCTTCGAGGCCCCGCCGCAGCCCGACGAACAGCCTGCGGCGCGCGACCGAACGGCCATGTGGGGGCTCGCCGGCAGCCAG
>DASPZP010000083.1:0-9119 GCA_035636195.1 Anaeromyxobacteraceae bacterium | reverse complement strand
CCGGTGGTGCGCTTGTGGCGCTTGTGGCCGCAGCCGCCGGCCACCGTCCCCAGTTCCTCGTCAGCGAGCGGCTGCGGGCCGGCGGGAAGGATGCTCTTCGAGAGGACGGCGTTGTTCTTCGCGTTCATGTCTACTTCCTTTTTTGGTTTCGTGTGGTGGAGGGCCGGAGTGCTGCCTGCCTCGTGTCTCCCGTGCCCGACAGTGAGACTGGGCTCGCTGCGGAAGCTGACATGAGACCCGACGGGGGGCTCCGGGTCGCGTCTCCGCCCGGAGCAGGTGCACCCATGTCAGAACACCGGCGCTGCGCCGTCGAGCCCACAGGAGGCCGAACATGCGCGCACGCTTGACTGATGGGGGGATGCGGCGAAACGAAGGCGCCGTGCGAACGAAGCGGCGCGAGGCGTTCCTCGCCGAGCTCCGCCGCGCGGCCGGGCACGCGCTGGTCCCGCCGCACACGCCTGCGTCCCGCGCGATCGTCCCGGCCACGGCCGTTCCTGCGCGCGAGGTCGCGCCGCGGCCGGCGCCGCGCGCCCCCGCTCCGGCGGCGCAGCCGCGCCCTCAGCTCTACCGCGCGGAGGCAGTGCGGCACCGGCTATCGTCCGAGGAGGGGCGGGGCGTCGTCCGCGTCGCGCCTCCGTGGACGTGGGCGATCGTCTGCTGCGTGGTCACGGGGCTCGGCGCGGCGCTCGCGGCGTCGATCGTCGGCCAGGTGGAGGTGACGACGCGCGGGCGCGGCATCCTGCGCCCTACCGCCGGCGTGCGCGCCCTCACCTCGCAGACGGCCGGCACCGTGGCGCGCGTCGAGGCGCGCTCGGGCGAGGCGGTGCGCGCCGGCGCGGTGCTGCTCCGGATCGATGCTCCCGACGTGCAGGCCCAGATCCTGGAGGCCGACCGGCAGCTCGCGGCGCTCCGGACGCAGTTCTCGGGCGTCGCCGCCCAGCAGGACCAGCACTACGCCGAGCAGATCGAGTCGCTCCGCGCGCGCGCGCGGCGCAGCGAAGAGCAGATGGCGAGCCTCCGCGGCTCGGTGCTGCACCAGGAGCGCAGGGTCGCCGCCGATGCACAGCTCGTCGCGAAGGGGCTCGTCAGCGAGCTCGCGGCGGGCGACGGTCGCGAGTCGCTCGCGCAGGCGCAGCGGCAGCTCAGCGCCGCCGAGCAGGGCCTCGACCAGACGCGCCAGGAGCTCGCCTCGCT
Source organism: Anaeromyxobacteraceae bacterium (assembly GCA_035636195.1). GTDB lineage: Bacteria > Myxococcota > Myxococcia > Myxococcales > Anaeromyxobacteraceae > Anaeromyxobacter_A. Next base: position 7,925 of record DASPZP010000083.1, on the reverse strand, counting down.
GGAGAGCCGGCGCCAGGACGACCTGTGGCAGCGCCAGCAGGCGATCGCCGCCGCGCAGAACCGCAGGGACTCGCTCGCCCTCCTCCAGCAGCAGAGCGTGATGACGGCGCCCGATGATGGCACGGTCGAGGCGCTGTCGGTGCGCGTCGGCGAGGTGGTCCGCGCCGGCCAGACCATCGGGAAGCTCATCCCCGTCGGCTCGCCGCTGCACGTCATCGCCTTCCTCGCCGAGCGTGACCGCGCCTTCGCGAAGCCAGGCGACGAAGTCCGCCTCGAGCTCGACCAGCTCCCGCATGCCGAGTACGGCACGCTCCGCGCGCGGATCGCTCGGATCGGCGACGACCTCGCCTCGCAGTCGGAGATCCACGACGCCCTCGGGGAAGAGCAGAAGCTGGAGGCGCCGAGCTATCGCGTGGAGCTCGAGATCACGGACGCGAGCGCCGTCGACGCGGCACACGTCAAGCTGCGCACCGGCGCGCTCATGGACGTGCGCTACACGCTGCGGCGCCAGAGGCTCATCACGCTCGTGTTCACGCCCCTCCGGCGGTTCTTCCGATGACGATCCCACCCATGCGACTGCCGTCGATGAGGCTGCGCCGCCGACGCGTGCGATTCATCCCGCAAATCGAGGTCACCGAGTGCGGCGCCGCCTCGCTCGGGATGGTCCTCGCGTTCCACGGCCACCACGCGCCGCTCGCCGAGCTGCGCCAGGCGTGCGCGGTCTCGCGAAGCGGCGCCGACGCGCTCGCGATCGTGCGCGCGGCGCGCAAGTACGGCCTCGAGGCGCAGGGGCTCCGGGCGGAGGTGGACCAGCTGGGCGGGGTCGCGGTCCCGGCCATCCTCCACTGGGACTTCGACCACTTCGTGGTGCTCGAGCGGATCGCTCGCGGACGGGCGCTGCTCGTGGACCCCGCGTCGGGACGGCGGTCGATCACGCTCGAGGAGCTGGGACGCCACTTCACGGGCGTGCTGCTCCTGCTTCGACCGACTCCCGAGCTGCGCCCGCGGAAGCGCAGGCGGCCGAGCCTCGCGAAGTACGGCGAGATCGTGCGCCGCTCCATCCCCAGCCTCGGGCTCGTGCTGCTCGCGTCGCTGGGGCTCCAGCTCGTGAGCCTCGTCTTCCCCCTCGCGGCGCAGGTGCTGCTCGACGCGGTGATCGTGCCGAACCAACGTGCGTGGCTGTGGGGGCTCTGCGCCGCGCTCGCCGCCGCCGTGCTCACGCGCGCGCTGCTCTCGCTCGCGCGAAGCTTCGTCGTGCAGACGCTCCGCAACCTGCTCGACCAGACCCTGACGACTCGCTTCCTCGACCACCTGCTGCACCTGCCGCTCGCGTTCTTCCAGCAGCGCGAGGCAGGCGACCTCGTCCAGCGCGTCCACAGCAACGAGACGATCCAGAACGTCCTCAGCAGCCAGGCCATCGCCACCGTGCTCGACGCGACGCTGCTCGCCGGCTACGCGGCGCTCATGCTCGCATTCGACCTCAGGCTGGGCGCGATGATCCTCGCGTTCGCCGCCATCCGGGTGGCGCTCCTCGTGGTGCTGCGAGAGCGGAACCAGCTCGCGATGGCGGCCGAGCTCACCGCGGGCGGCCGCGAGTATGGCGCGCTCCTCGAGGCGCTCTCCGGGCTCGAGACCACGAAGGCGAGCGGCGCCGAGGACCGGATGGTGCAGCGCTGGTCGCACCGGATGACCGGCCGCGTGAACGCCTCGCTCGACCGCCGGCGGCTCTCCATCGTCGCGAGCCACTTGACCGTGCTCCTGCAGGGTCTCGGCACGGCGCTGGTGTTCCTCGTCGGGGGTGAGGCGGTGATCGCGCAGCGGATGACGATCGGCACCTTCGCCTCGTTCCTCGCGCTCCAGGCGCTGTTCATGTCGCCGCTCGAGTCGCTGCTGCAGACGATCGCCCAGCTGCAGTACCTCGGCAACCACCTCGAGCGGATCGACGACGTCCTCACGACCTCGCCCGAGCCGTCGGGGACAATCGATCCCGGCCGGCTGCGCGGCGAAATCGAGCTGCGGGACGTCGCGTTCGGCTACTCGCCGGCCGAGCCGCCGATCCTGCTCGACGTCTCGGTGCGCATCCGCCCGGGCGAGAAGGTCGCGATCGTGGGGCCGAGCGGCGCCGGGAAGTCGACGCTCGCGCGGCTGCTGCTCGGGATGCACCTCCCGTCCGGAGGCAAGATCTCGTTCGACGGGCGCGACCTGCGCGAGCTCGATCTCGAGAAGGTCCGCCGCCAGATGGGGGTCGTTCTACAGGACACGTTCCTGTTCGACGACACGGTGCGCGCGAACCTGAGCCTGCGCGACGAGGAGACGACGCTCGAGCAGCTGCGTGCGGCGGCGAAGCTCGCGTGCGTCGATGACGTGATCGACGCCTTGCCCGCGGGGTTCTCGAGCCGCCTCGGCGACAACGGGAACGTGCTCTCGGGCGGCCAGCGCCAGCGGCTCAACCTGGCGCGGGCGCTCACGCTCGAGCCCGCGGTGCTCCTGCTCGACGAGGCGACGAGCGCGCTCGACCTCGAGACCGAGCGGCGCGTCCACGACAACCTCGCGCGCATCGGCTGCACGCGGATCCTCATCGCCCACCGGCTCGCCACCGTCCGGGACGCGGATCGCATCCTCGTCCTCCAGGCCGGCCGCATCGTGCAGCAGGGCCGATACGAGGAGCTCGCCGCCCAGCGCGGGCTGTTCCGCTCGCTCGTCGAGGCGAAGGAGCTCGCACATGCCTGAGCACGCGCTCGGTCCCACGCTCGCCGTCGGCGGCGCCGAGGCACCTCCGCCGGTGTGCGGGTTCGACGCGGTCGAGGCCGTCTGGCATCTCCTCCGGCTCCACGGCGACGAGGATCTCGGGCTCCAGGCGTTCCGCGACGCGCACGGCCTCGACGGCTCTGCCGAGGCGCTCGCGGAGCCGCTCGAGCGCGCCGGGATCCAGGCGCGCCCGACGATGGTGGAGGCGGAGGAGGTCGCCTACCTCGACCTCCCCACCCTGCTCCAGCTCCGCGACGGCACGTGGGTCGTGCTGCGGGATCGCGCACGCGACGGCCTCGACGTGGAGGGCACCGGCGGCGTCCGGACGATATCGATGGACGAGCTCGCGCCGCACCTGTCGGGCTATGCGCTCGACCTCTCCCCCGCGCTCCCGCCTGGCAAGGGACTGTGGGATCGGATGCGGAAGCTCGTGCTCCTCCACCGCCGCGCGCTCGCGATGCTCGTGGCCGCGAGCGTTCTCCTCCAGCTCCTCGCGCTCGTGGTGCCCGAGATCACCGCAGCGGTGATGAACCGCGCGCTGCCGGATCGCGCGCCGTCGACGCTCCATGTCGTCGCGCTCGGGGTCGTATTGGTCGCCGCGTTCCAGGGCTGGCTCGGCTTCCTTCGCGAGCGGATCCTGCTGTTCGTCACCACGCGCGTCGCCGTTTCGGCGGAGCGGGGCATCCTCCAGCACCTCCTCCGGCTCCCGTTCGCGGCGCTCGACCGCATGACCATGGGCGAACGGCTCCAGGCGATCACGGGCATGGGCGCCGCGCGCGAGCTCGTCGCAGACCGAACGGTCGCGGCGGTGCTCGACGGCACGACCGCGGTGACTTTCGTCGCCGCGATGCTGTCGAAGAGCGCTGGGCCGACCGCGATCGTGGTGCTGGTGGCGCTCGCGATGTGCGCGCTCGCGCTCGTGGTGGGTTCCGCGCAGACCCGCTATCAGGCAGGGGAGGTGGAGGCCCAGGCCCGCGAGCGCGGTTACCTCTCGGAGCTCCTCACTGGCGTCGCGACGATCAAGGCCGCTGCCGCCGAGCAGCAGGGGCTCCGGCGCTGGGCGAGGCGCTTCGCCGCCCAGCGCGGCCTGGCGCTGAAACGACAGCGGCTCGGGCTCTGGAGCGACGTCGGGCTCGAGACGCTGCGGCAAGGCCTCTACGCGGCGCTGCTCGTGTGGGGCGGCAGCCTCGTGCTCGACGGCGCGCTGCAGGTCGGCACCCTGTTCGCGTTCGTGCAGCTCAGCGCGGGGTTCCTCGCCGCTGTCCTCGGGTTCGTGAAGACGTACTTGACTCTGGCGGTGCTCCGCCCGCAGCTCGCCCGCACGAGGGCGGTGCTCGAGCAGGCGCCGCAGCGCCGGCCCGCGCGAGGGTCGCGCACGAGGGCAGACGCGGTTCCGGTCATGCTGGAGGACGTCTGGTTCCGCTACGGTCCCGACCGGCCGTGGGTCGTGAAGGGCTACTCGAACCGCGTCGAAGCCGGCGCGAAGACGGTGGTCACCGGACCGTCGGGGTTCGGGAAGAGCACGATCCTGAGGATGCTCGCCGGACTCTGCACCCCCGAGGAGGGATCGATCAGCGTCGGAGGGCTGAGCCCGCACGCAGCGACACCCGACATCCTGTATCTGCCGCAGTTCGTGACGCTCTTCAGTGGCTCCATCGCCGAGAACCTCCGGCTGCTCTCCGGTGGGGCATCCATCGCACGGATCATCAAGGCTGCGGAGGACACCGGGCTCTCGGCGTTCGTCGAGACGCTGCCGATGAAGTACTACACGGTGCTCGCGCCGGGCGGCCGGAGCATCTCCGGGGGCCAGCGCCAGCTCATCGCCCTCACCGCTGCGCTCGCCTCGGACCGCAAGCTGCTGCTCCTCGACGAGGCGCTCTCGAACATCGACCCCATCTTCGCCGTCGGGCTCAGGAGGCTCATCGAGTCGCTGCCGGCCACCGTCATCGAGGCGCGACACGTCATCGCCTGAGGCTCCGGTCCTCGCGCGCGGTGCGCGGTCATCGCGCCGCGCCGACCGCGCGCGCGAGGTCCGCTCGCGCAACGACGAGGTCGACCGCGGTGTTCACCCAGACGAGGCGCGCCTGCTCGAGCTTGAGTGACGCGTCGCGCACCTCGAGCTGGCTGCTGCGACCGACGTCCAGCAGCTCGCGGACGAACCGGAGCGCGTTCTCCGACGCTTCGAGCAGCGGCCGAAGCGAGCTGGCAGAGCCGACCAGCGTCACGACCTGCGCGCGGGCAACCTCCACCTCGGACGCTACCGCGTCCTCGCCCTGCGCGAGGGACGCCTGTGCCCGGCTAGCCGTGGCGCGGGCCAGCGAGATCCCCGCGGCGGTGGTCCCCCCGGCGTACAAGTTCCACGTGAGCGTCACCTGTCCCACGGCGGCGTAAAGGCTCCCTGGCGCGGCGAAGATGCCGTTCGCGCCCGAGAAGCGGGTCGCGCTGCGAACCAGGCTGCCGCGCAGGCCGACGACCGGCCAGTAGGCGCCTTGCGCGGCGAGGACTTCGGTCTGCGCAGCCTCGCCCGCCAGCCGCAGCGATGCGATGAGCGGCCGATGCTTGCGCGCCTGGGCGAGGAGGTCGGCGAGCGGTGGAGGCTGCTCGCGCGGAGGCAGCTCGGGCCCGGTCACCGCGAAGGGTGGCACCACGTCGAGGCCGACGTCGGAGCCGAGCCCGATCGTGGCAGCGAGCGCGGCGCGTGCGACCTCGAGGGCTGCCTCCTGCGTCTGGACGACGATCCGATCGTTCTCGAGGTTCGCACGCGCGCTGTACGTGTCGGACTTGCTGCCACGCCCTCCGGCGAAGAGCGCGTCGGCGCGCTTCACGAGCTCCGCCGACAGCTCCGCCGTGCCGCGGCGCACCTCCAGCGCGTGCCGCTGCTTCACGACCTCGTAGAATGCGCGCGTCACCTCGACCACGACCCGGGCGGTCGTCTCCTCGAGCTGCTGGCGGGCAGCCGCCTCGCGCGCCCGCTGCGCCGAGATGGTGTTCCAGTTCGCCAGGCCGTCGAAGATCGGCTGGGTCAGGTCGAGCTCGAGCAGGTGGTTGCCGGAGTCTGTGCCAACGCCGAACGCCTGGGTGTGCAGCGCGCCGAACGCGCCGGTGAAATCCACGCGTGGCAGCACGCCCCCGTAGCTCAGCCGCGCGCTCGCCCGCGCCGCCTCGACGTCGGCGAGGGCGAGCTGGAGTTCCGGGTTCCGCCTCGCGGCGAGCGCGAGCGCGTCGTCGAGTGTGAGCGGCGCGGCAGAGAGCGCGACCGCGAGGACGGCGACCACACCGGCGACCACGCTCATGTGTACCCCAGGTGACGATCCTCGTTCGAAAGCCCGCGCATACCTTGGCGCCGCACGCTGCCCGAGACCGGCATCGGTTGGGGTCCCCCGGACGAATGGAGGCGCACCGGTCACCGGCAAGGACGCGCGGGGGCCCCACCATGGCGGCAGCTCCAAGCTGCAGCCGATGGCGGGGCCCCCGAAAGGCGATCCTTCAGAAGGAAGGACTAGAACCTGCTCTTGCGGCCGTCGTAGCTCTTCCGGCTCCGGCGGGTGGTGCGGCGGTAGCCGGTGGTGCGCTTGTGGCCCTTGTGGCGGCAGCCGCCGGCCACCGTCCCCAGGTCCTCGTCAGCGAGCGGCTGCGGGCCGGCGGGAAGGATGCTCTTCGAGAGGACGGCGTTCTTATTCGCGTTCATGTCTACTTCCTTTTCTTGGTTTCGTGTGGTGGAGGGCCGGGGTACTGCCTGCCTCGTGTTTCCCGCGCCCGACAGTGAGACCGGGCTCGCTGCGGAAGCTGACATGAGACCGACGGGGTTCCGCCTCCGGCGAGCGCGAGCGCGTCGTCGAGTGTGAGCGGCGCTTGCAGAGAGCGCGGCTGCGAGGACGCTGCCCGAGTCCGCCATCGGTTCGCGTCCCCCAGACGAATGGAGGGGCGCCGGTCTCCCGGGGGCGCGCGGCGTGTGGGTCAGCTCCGCCGTCGACCCTCGTCCCATCGGTAGGAGGACGCCATGAACGGAATCGTTGGAGTCATCACCGGCAAGGACGTGCTGAAGAACTCGCTCACGATCGTCCGTCTGTGGGGGCCGAAGTGCTACCTCCGCTGCCTCCGCGCCGCGCTGAGCAGCAAGCCGAGCACGTTCCTCCAGGTCGTGTGGGGATGATCGTCATGTACGCACCCGACCTGCCGGAGCCGTGGGTCATCGCCGAGGTGGAGCGCCAGCGGCGGAGCGAGTCGCACCCCGACGGCCGCCCTTTCCTCGAGCTCCCCCTCCCGCCTCCGCCGCGCCGGGACGCGCCCGAGACGGGCACCGGCCGCACCGTCATCGTGATCGACCTGGGGTGACGATCGTCGCGTGCGCGTTCCTTTTCGGGGAGGCGCGCTCCGCGACCGGGACGTACCACCTTACGGCTCGAGCCGATCGCGCTTCGCGCCCGGTGGATTGCTGCCGGGCGTGGGAGCGTCCGCTATCCTGGTCGAGGGGCCACTATGAGTGCGGACACAACGCCCTCCGTACTCGCCTCCAGAGCCATCCTGCCCTTCGAATCCGGCTGGCCGATCTCGCTTACGGTGCATGACTCGACGCGCCTGCAGTGGAGCGTGATGGTCCCTCTACGCGACCAACGGCAGCGTTACCACTTGGAAGCCCAGCTCACATTCCCCAGCCCCGTGTTCGCACCGCAGAGCCCGTGGGTACAGCTGCAGTCGTTTGCGCGTTTCAAGATCCCACCGCGTGCCGCCCAGGCCGTGCCAGGCACGGTGGACGACCTTCAGCGCGAGGCGCTCGAGGCGACCCGCGAGCTCGCGCGAGCAACAGAGGGACTTCGCCGCCACTGCGCCGACGCGATCCTGGGCCAGGGCACCACACCCGGGCTCGATTTGGAGGCCTCTCTCGCCATCTGGCCCCGGGCCGCGCGTGACGCGCTCGCCCGGAGACGGGCGCGCATCGAGAACGTCCTTCCAAACGAGCCGGCGACCACGACGCGGGAGCGGGCGCTCGCGGATGAGTACCTGAGCGTCGAAGCGCTCTGGGTCGACCCCGGCGCCGCAGGGCTGAGCTCCGGAGTGGCGATGCTGGCGCTCGCGGGCGGCCTCCTGTATGCGGCGCGGGAGAGGATCCGTGAGGTCGGGCGCAAGTGGCTCAGGAGCGGGGTCGAGCGGCTCACCGCGCAGCGCGTCACTCGGTT
>DASPZP010000082.1:0-5966 GCA_035636195.1 Anaeromyxobacteraceae bacterium | reverse complement strand
CCCCAGCGCCCACCCCGACCCCGACCCCAGCGCCCACCCCGGCCCCGGCCCCCGCCCCGAAGCCGCCGCCGCGCCGCGCCGTTGCGGTCGCGAAGCCCTCGCCGGTGAAGGCGCTCCTCGCCGACGCGGGACGGCTGCGGAACCGGGGTCGGACGAGCGAAGCGCTCGACGCCTACGCCCGCGTCCTCGAGCTCGAGCCGGTCAACGCCGAGGCCCTGGCCGGCCGCGGACTGTGCTACCTGGAGCAGTCCCGTTACGCGCCGGCCAAGGCGAGCTTCGAGGAGGCGCTGCGTGGAAACGCGAACGACCCGGACGCTCTCATGGGCCTCGCCGAGACCTACCGTTATGAAGGCCGAAGAACCGACGCGGTGACCTACTACCGGAAGTACCTGGCGGCGCACCCGCAAGGCCGCGACGCGGCCGCCGCCCAGAGCGCCATCGAAGCATTCCAGGAGTGACCATGTCCGAAAAAGGCGTCCCCACCCCCTCCACCCCCGAGGACGAGTACTTCGTGCGCGAGAACGCCGAGCGGATGCGGCGGCTCACCCTCGAGGCGAAGAGGGCGATGGCCGCTGAGGAGCAGAAGCGGCTGCGCGACCTCCATTACATGCACTGCCCGAAGTGCGGCATGGAGATGAAGGAGGTCCACTACGGGAAGCTCGACGTCGACGCCTGCTTCTCCTGCGGCGGCGTCTTCCTCGACAAGGGCGAGATCGACATCATCGCTAACCCCGCCCAGAAGGGGATCATGGGGGCCATCCTCAACCTGTTCAAGGACGAGACGCAGCGTTCGGGGAAGTGAGGGACGGCCCGTGTCGCTCTCGCTCGACGAGGTCCGACGCATCGCCGTCCTCGCCCGCCTCGAGCTCACGCCGGAGGAGGAGCGGCTCTTCCAGGGCCAGCTCTCGGCGGTGCTCGACTACGTGGCGCAGCTCGAGGAGCTCGACGTCTCGAGCGTCGAGCCGATGACGCACGCCCTCGCCGAGGGCGAGCGGCCCGCGCTGCGCGAGGACGAGGTGCTGCCGAGCCTCGGGCCGCCGGTGGCGCTCGCGAACGCTCCCGCCCGGGAAGGCACCTTCTTCAAGGTGCCGAGGATCATCGAGTGAGCGGCGCCGCCGAGGTCCTCAACCTGTCGCTGGCGGAGCTGTCCGGCGCGCTCGCGGCGCGGCGAGTGACGTCGCGCGAGGCCACCGAGGCGGCGCTCGCGCGCATCGCCGCCACCGACGGGCGGGTGGGCGCCTTCCTCGCCGTCACCGCCGAGCAGGCGTTGGCGCACGCGGCCGCAGCGGACGAGCGGGCGGCGGGCGGCGCGCGGCGCGGTCCCCTCGACGGCGTCCCGCTGGCGGTGAAGGACCTCTTCCTCACCCGAGGCATCCCCACCACCGCCGGCTCGCGCATCCTGGAGGGATACCTCCCGCCCTACGACGGGACCGTGGTCGAGCGACTCCTCGCCGCCGGCGCCGTGCTCCTCGGCAAGCTCAACCTGGACGAGTTCGCCATGGGCTCGTCCAACGAGAACAGCGCGTACAAGCTGTGCCGGAACCCGTGGGACCTCGCCCGCACCCCGGGCGGCTCGTCCGGCGGGAGCGCGGCGGCGCTGGCGGCGCGGCAGGCGTTCGGCACGTTCGGCACGGACACGGGTGGCTCCATCCGCGAGCCGGCCGCGTTCTGTGGCGTGGTGGGGCTGAAGCCCACCTACGGCCGCGTCTCGCGCTACGGCGTCATCGCCTTCGCGTCGTCGCTCGACCAGCCGGGGCCGCTCGGGCGCACCGTCGAGGACGTGGCGCTGCTCCTCCAGACCATCGCCGGACACGACCCCAAGGACATGACCTCCTCGGCGCGGCCGGTGGACGACTACCGCGCCGGGCTGCAGGGAGGGGCGCGCGGCCTGAGGGTCGGGGTGCCGCGCGCGTGGCTGGCCGAGGGCGTCGAGGCGGGGGTGCGGCAGCGCGTGGAGGAGGCGCTCGCCGCGTACGAGCGGCTCGGCGCGACGCTCGTCGACGTGGAGCTGCCCCACACGAAGTATGGCATCGCCGCCTACTACCTCCTCGCGCCGGCCGAGGCCTCGTCGAACCTCGCCCGCTACGACGGCGTGCGGTACGGGCTCCGCCGCGGGGCAGGCGGCGCCCTCAAGGAGCTGTACAGGGCGACGCGCCAGGCCGGCTTCGGCGCGGAGCCGAAGCGCCGCATCATGCTCGGCACCTATGCGCTCTCCGCCGGCTACTACGACGCTTATTACCTGCGGGCGCAGAAGGTCCGCACCCTCCTCCGGCGCGACTTCGAGCGCGCCTTCGAGCGCTGCGACGTCATCGCGGGACCGGTGACGCCCACGGTCGCGTTCCGGCTCGGCGAGAAGGTGACCGACCCGCTCGCGATGTACCTCGCCGACGTCTTCACCGTGACCTGCAACCTGGCGGCGCTGCCCGGGATCGCGCTGCCCTGCGGCCTGCACCCGTCGGAGCGGGTGCCGGTGGGCCTGCAGCTCATCGGCCGGCCCTTCGACGAGGCGATGCTCCTGCGCGCCGCGCGCGCGCTCGAGCGCGAGGTCGGGCCGCTGCCACCCCCCACGGGACTGGAGGACTGAGATGGGGGTCTCCGACTTCGAGGTGGTGATGGGGCTGGAGGTGCACGCCCAGCTCCTCACCCGGAGCAAGATCTTCTGCGGCTGCTCGACCGCCTTCGGCGGCGAGCCGAACGCCCACACCTGCCCGGTCTGCCTGGCGCTGCCGGGGGTGCTGCCGTCGCTCAACCGGAAGGTGGTGGAGTTCGCGACCCGGATCGGGCTCGCGCTCGGCTGCGAGGTGCGCCGCAAGAGCATCTGGGCGCGCAAGAACTACTTCTACCCGGACCTGCCGAAGGGCTACCAGATCTCGCAGTACGAGCTGCCCATCTGCGAGGGCGGTGGGGTGCCCATCACCATCGAAGGCCGCGAGCGGCTGGTCCCGCTCGTCCGCATCCACATGGAGGAGGACGCCGGCAAGAACGTGCACGGCGTCGCGGCGGACGGCGGCTCGGGGGTGGACCTCAATCGCGCCGGCGTGCCGCTGTGCGAGATCGTCTCCGCCCCCGCGCTGTCCTCGGTCGACGAGGCGGTCGAGTACCTCAAGTCGTTGCGCGCCATCCTCATGTACCTCGGGGTGAACGACGGGAACCTGGAGGAGGGCTCGTTCCGCTGCGACGCCAACGTGAGCGTCCGGCCGCACGGGCAGGCGAAGCTCGGGCAACGCTGCGAGATCAAGAACCTGAACTCGTTCCGCTATCTGCGGCAGGCGGTGGACTACGAGGTCCGGCGGCAGGTGGAGGTGCTCGAGTCGGGCGGCCGGGTGCAGCAGGAGACGCGGCTCTTCGACCCGGCGCGCGGCGAGACGCGCGCCATGCGCTCGAAGGAGGAGGCGCACGACTACCGCTACTTCCCCGAGCCCGACCTGCCGCCGCTCCTCCTCGACGACGCCTTCGTGGAGGAGGTGCGGCGGTCGTTGCCGGAGCTGCCGCGCGCCCGCGCCGCTCGCTACCAGCGGGACCTCGGGCTCTCCGCCTACGACGCGCAGGCGGTCACCGCCGAGCGGGCGGTGGCCGAGTTCTTCGACGCGGCGCTCGACGCCTACGGCGGCGGGGCCGAGCGCGCGAAGCGGCTCGCCAACTGGATGACCGGCGACGTGGCGCGGCTCGCCAACGAGAGCGGGCTCCCGCCCTCCGCCTGGAAGCTCACCCCGCCCCGCCTGGCCGCGCTGCTCGCCCTCGTGGATGCCGGGACCGTCGGTGGCCCAGGCGCGAAGCAGGCGCTGGAGGCGGTCTTCCGCGAGGGCGGCGAGCCGGCCGAGGTCGTGCGGGAGAAGGGGCTCGCCCAGGTCTCCGACGAGGGCGCGGTCGAGGCGGTCGTGGACGCCGTGCTCGCCCGCAGCCAGGCCGAGGTGGAGCGCTACCGCGGCGGCAACCGGAAGCTCATGGGCTTCTTCGTCGGCCAGGTGATGAAGGAGATGAAGGGGAAGGGCAACCCCGCCGTCATCAACGCGCTGCTCGCGAAGAAGCTCGGAGGCTAGGGATGGCGCGCTGGGCAGGGTGGGGAGCGGGCCCGGCCGGCGCCGGCGCGGCGGGTGGGCCGAGCCGGATCTTCCTCGGCGTGCTGGTGGCGCTCAGCGCGGCGGCGGCCTTCGCGCTGTGGCGCGACGGGCGCCAGTCGTCGGCGGCCATCGCGCTCCTGGGCGCGTTCTACTTCGCGCTGCGCGTCGCGGGCGTGATCGGGCGCAGGAGAGGGGACGACGATGACGAACCGTGAGCCGCTGCGCCCGGTGCTCTACGACGAGCGCGCCGACGAGGTCCGCCTCCTCGATCAGCGCCTCCTGCCAGGCGAGGAGCGCTGGCTCGCGCTCGGCGAGGTCGACGAGGTGGTGGACGCCATCCGGACCCTGGCGGTGCGCGGGGCGCCCGCCATCGGCGTCGCGGCCGGGTACGCGCTCGCCTGCGCGGCCCGGCGCGGCGCCGGCCCCGCGGCGCTGCGGGCGGCGGCGGAGCGGCTCGTGGGGGCGCGCCCGACGGCGGTGAACCTCGCCTGGGCGGTGCGCCGGATGGCGGCCTCCTTCGAGCGCGGCGCGGCGGCGCTCCTCGCCGAGGCGCACGCCATCCGCGACGAGGACGAGGCGGCCTGCCGGCGCATCGGCGCGCTCGGGGCAGAGCTCCTGCCGGCCGCGGCGCGCATCCTCACCCACTGCAACGCGGGTGCGCTCGCCACCGCCGGCTACGGCACCGCGCTCGGCGTCGTGCGCTCGGTCTTCGAGCAGGGCAAGGGCCAGATGGTCTTCGCGGACGAGACGCGGCCCTTCCTGCAGGGGGCCCGGCTCACCGCCTGGGAGCTCCAGCGCGACGGAATCCCGGTGACGCTCCTCACCGACGGCATGGCGGGCTGGCTCATGCAGCGCGGCGAGATCGGCTGCGCCGTGGTGGGGGCCGATCGGATCGCGGCGAACGGCGACGTGGCGAACAAGATCGGGACCTACTCGCTGGCGGTGCTGGCGCGGCACCACGGGCTCCCCTTCTACGTGGCGGCCCCGTGGAGCACCGTCGACCTCGCCACGGCGCGGGGCGACGACATCCCCATCGAGGAGCGCCCGAGCGACGAGGTGGTGATGATGGGCGGCGTGCGCATCGCGCCCGTGGGCGTCACCGCGCGCTACCCGGCCTTCGACGTCACCCCCGCTGCGCTCGTCACCGCGATCATCACCGAGCGCGGGGTGGTGCGTGCCCCGCATGCTGCGGGCCTCGCCGCGCTCGACCGCGCCGGCGGGGGATGAATCCTCCTATGTCGGGCTGCGGCGGGGGATGAATCCTCCTATGTCGGGCTGCGGCGGGGGATGAACCCCCGCCCTACACCGCGTAGGGCGGGGGCTTGTCCCCCGCCGCAGGTCACGAGCGCAAAGACCGGTTACATTCCATCCGTGACGCCCCGCCCCTGTCCCGCCTGCGGCAAGCCCCAGGGCTCGAACGCGACCTGCCTCTCCTGTCGCGACGCCGCCGCGAAGGAGCTCGCCTCGGCGGCGCGCGACGTGACCGACACCGGTGTCGCCGAGCGCGTCTCCGCGCTGGATCGCCTCCTCGATCGTACGCCCTGGTACGCGCGCTTCGCCGCCGGCCGGCTCCTCACCCGCCTCCGCCTCCTGCGGATGGTGTTCGGTGACTGCGCGAGCGGCGCCTACGACGCGGTGCCCTGGCGCACGACCGCCGCCTGCGCCGCGGCGGTGGGCTACCTCATCCTGCCCGTGGACCGCATCCCGGACTTCAGCGCGCCGAGCGCCGGGACCGACGACGACCTCCTCGTGCTGGCGCTCGCCTGGGGCTTGGTGAAGCGCGAGCTGCGCGAGTACTGCGCCTGGAAGGGCGTCTCGCCGGCGCACTTCGGGCTGTGAGCGCCCGGCGGCCACGCCGGCGCCGGGGCGCCTACACCGCCGGACGCGAGGTCGTCTCCGTCGGCC
>DASPZP010000081.1:0-15126 GCA_035636195.1 Anaeromyxobacteraceae bacterium | reverse complement strand
CCCGCCGGCGGAGGGCGATCCGCGGCGGCACTTCGCCGCGCTGCGCGCGCTGCGCGACGGGCTGGGGATGGCGCTCCCCGACCTCTCCATGGGCATGAGCAGCGACTACGAGGCGGCGATCCGCGAGGGCTCCACGCTCGTCCGGGTCGGCACCGCCATCTTCGGCGCCCGGGCCCCGGCCACCTGAGGCAGCAGGGCACGACTCGCGAGCACGCGAGCGAAGCGAGCGCGCCGGGAGGCGCGGCGTGGAGCGGCGAAGGCCGCGACGCTGCGCAGAGGGCCCCGGCGAGCTTCGCTCGACGGGGCGAGGGCGCAGCTGGCGCAGCCCTCGTTCGATCAGACCTCCCGCAGCTTGAGGCGGCCTTCGCCGCTCACGAGCGCCCGGAACCCCAGGCCGCAGTAACAGCAGACGACCTCGTCCCCATCGCCGAAGCCATCATCGAGCGGCGTCACCGCGCTGCACTCCGGACACTCGAGCTCGTGGAACTTCCGCCGGCGCCCCTCGTCGCGGGGCTCGTCGTCGTCGTCGGCGTGTGGATCGATGGGCACGGCGGTCCTCCGGGCGCGAGCTTACCCGCGCCGCCCGCGCCGTGCGCGGTGGGGCGAGCGACGCCGTCCTCGCACCGCCGCCGGTGATGTAGGTGCGCGTGCGCCTGCACGGCGCCGGAACAGGCAAGCGCGCGCCGCGGTTGCCTGAATGCGGCCGGCGCCGCGGCCGTCGGTCTGGCGACCCCCTGCCGGCGCTGGACGCCGGCCGCCTGGCGCCAGGGGGGGTGGCTCTCTTCTCGGCGGTGCTGCTACAGCTCAAGAGAGGCAGCGCCCGGTGCGCCGCCTGGAGAACGCTCGATGCGCCTCGTCCCCACCTTCGCCGTCGCGGCCTGGCTCGGCGCCTGCGCATGGCCGGCGTTCGCCGCGGATGCTTCCAGCGAGCCGGCCGGCACCGGCGCGGCGGCGGTCCCGGGCGCCGCGCCGCTGGTGCCCTTCGCGCCGGGCGAGCAGATCGACGTCGTGATCGACTACCTGCACATCCGCACCGGTCAGGCGCGCTTCATGGTGGGGCGGCCGGAAGGCGCCGTCTGGCCCGTCATCTGCCAGGCCAAGACCGACGGCATCGCGACGTTGCTCGACATCCGCGAGCACTACGTCACCTACTGGGACGCGGAGGCGCGCCGCTCGCGCGGCTCCGACCTGAACGCCATCGAGGTCGGCGACCGGCACACCGACCGCGCGCGCTTCGACCGGGAGAACGGCAAGGCGATGGTGCAGGTCCTCCGCAAGGGCCGCCTGCGCGAGAGCCAATTCGACGTCCCTCCCGACGTGCACGATCTCGCGAGCGCGCTGCTCGAGCTGCGCATGAAGCCGCTCGTCCAGGGCGCGCGCTACGACTTCCCCGTCTTCTCCGGCACCGATACCTTCACCCTGCAGGCGGTGGTGGATGGCGAGGAGACCCTCGACACGCCAGCAGGCCGGTTCGAGACGACGCGCGTCAAGGTTCAGCTCGGGTTCAAGGACAAGTTCCGCAGCAAGCGCGACTCCTGGGTCTGGTTCTCGAAGGACGCGCGCCGGATCCCGGTCCGGATGAGCGCCGACTTCGCCATCGGCAGCGTGGTGGTGACGCTCTCCGGCTACCGGCCCGGCGGGCAGTTCGCCGCCTCCGCCCGCTGAAGGGGGTCCCTCTGCTCGCCGCGCTGCTCACGCTCACCCTCTCGGCCGGCAGCGCCTGCGGCCTCCCGTCCCTCCCGCCAGGCGGCTCTCCCTTCCGCCCGGGCGAGACGCTCGCCTACGACCTCGACGTGATGGGGATGGTCAAGGCGGGGACCATGTCGCTCGCGGTCGAGCCGCCCATCGCGCAGGGCACGCTGCTGCCCCTGCGCGCCCGCGTCCGCAACACCTCCGTCTTCGCGAAGGCCCGCCGGGTGAAAGGCTATGCGCTCTCCTGGGTCGACGCCCGCACGCTCCGCCCGCAGCGCTACCGCGACGAAGCGGAGGAGGACGGCGTGCGCAAGAGCACCGACACGCGCCTCGATCATCCGGGACCTGTCAAGCTGGAGTGGCGGTTGGGCGACAAGCGAGGCACCACCACCGCTCCGCGCCGGGGGGAGGTGATGGATCTCCTCTCCACCGTGTACTACCTGCGCACGGCGCGGCTCGAGCCCGGGCTCGCCCTCTGCTTCGACCTGGTGGCGAACCGCCGGGTGTGGCGGCTCACCGGGACCGTCGCCGCCGGGCACGAAAAGGTCGAGTCGCCGGCGGGCACGTTCGACACCGTTCGAGTGGACGTGGTCCTGGTCCGGGCGGACGGCACCGGGCCGAAGCGCGACGTTCACTTTTGGTTCAGCCGCGACGCGCGGCGACTACCGGTGGCCGCGGTGAGTGAGATCGACCTCGGGCCGGTGCGGGCCATGCTCGCCCGGGTGGACGAGCCGCCGCCCCAGACCGAGCCGTAGAGCCTCCCCGAGCGAGCGTCCGGGTCGCGCCTCTAGCCGGGGAGCCGGCGCGCGAGCTGCCCCATGCGCCGGCGCAGGTTGGCGAGCGTCGTGTCGAGCCGATCGACCGCGGGCGCGGGGTCGGCCCGCTGGGTGAGCGCGAGCAAGCGCCGGCCACCCGCGCGGACCTCGCAGAGCTCGGCGCGGACGATTTCCACATACCGCTCCAGCGCCGACAGCGCGGCCGCGGTCTCGTCGAGGTCGTCCTCGAGCAGATCGGCCAGCACCGCCTCCCGCGAGGTGCCGCCCGCGGACTGAAGCCGCCGGCGTAGCGGGTCGAGCGAGCGGGCCGCGCTGGAGGGCTCGACGGAGATCTCGGTCAGGGCGAGCGCGGTCCGCTTCACGCCAGCGAGCGTAAGCGCACGATATCGCGACGTCGAGAAAACGGCCGGTGCGGTAATAGCGGAGGGGGGCCCCGCGAAGCGGGGGGAGGCGAAGCCTCCGAGGCGGGGCGCCTGAGCGAAAGCGGCGCAGCCGCTCGCGATGGCGCACGGGACCCGCCGAGCGGGGAGTGGGGCCCCGGCGGCTATGCCGACGGGGCGGGGCAGCATGCCCCGACTAGATCAGCCCCCGGGAGCGGCGCAGCAGGTCGATGGTCTTGCCGTACTCCACCTCCCAGGCGCTCGTGCCCTCCTGGAGGTGCTTCAGGCGCGCGCGCGCCTCGCGATCGATCTCGTCGTCGACATCGAGGTGCTTCTTGAAGATGTTGAAGATCTTCTTCCGGAGCGGGTGATCGTCCGAGTACACCTCCTCGACGTTGCGCGAGATGAGGAGGAACTCGATCATCTGTCCGATGACGTACTCGATCCCTTCGTCGCCCATCTTGAAGCCGCGGACGTCGGCCATCTCGCGCTTCACCTGGTTGAACCTGGAGTGGTCGTAGCCCCGCCGCTCCAGCGCCTCGCGGGTGGCAGCGTTCACCCGCTCCTCGGCCGCCAGGTACTCTTTCATGATGGACGCCATGTCCATCTCGGCGTCCGAGATGCGCAGGGTCTCGATCTCGACGTCGCCGTCCTGCATCAAGGTCTGGATGACCTCACGCGCGATGGTCGGGATCACCTTGGGATAGAGGCGCATGTCCGGTTTTTCCTCGGCCCGGCAGCGGGCCTTCGGCAGATGCGGTCGCGAGCAGGACGAAGCGCGCAAGTTCCGCGATTCAAAAGGTAAATCCGTATAAACCCCGCCCGCCTGGGGTGGCAAGGGAAAAAGGCCGGGACGGCTCGAAAAAGCGGGCTCCGCCGCAGGCGAGTTGACGCTTGGTCCTGGCCCCTCGCGAGGTGCC
Source organism: Anaeromyxobacteraceae bacterium (assembly GCA_035636195.1). Taxonomy (GTDB): domain Bacteria; phylum Myxococcota; class Myxococcia; order Myxococcales; family Anaeromyxobacteraceae; genus Anaeromyxobacter_A. Next base: position 11,358 of record DASPZP010000081.1, on the reverse strand, counting down.
CGAGCTGGGACCAGACGCGCTCCAGACCAGGCTGTGGGGCGGGGTACATGTGGTCGCAATCTGCCAGGGACCTCAAACAGAAGCGGCTGCCCTTTCGGGCAGCCGCTCCATGGGGACGCGCAGCTTCGGAGCGTGCGCCTACTTCGCGTAGATGTTCATCACGTCGGCGAGCAGCTTCAGCGCCTCGGCCTTCGGGCGCTGGAAGGCGTTCCGCCCCATGATGGACCCGAATGCGCCGCCGTCCTTGATGGCCTGGATCTCCTTCAGCAGCTCCTCGGTTCCCTTGGCCTCTCCGCCCGAGAAGATGACGATGCGGCGGCCATTGAAGGCGCTCTGCACCACATGACGTACGCGCTCGGAGAGCGTCTTCACGGGGATGTTGTACTTCTCGTAGACTTTCTTCGCTTCGGGGTGCTCCACCAGCTCCTTCGGCGGCTTCACCTTGATGACGTGCGCACCCATCTGCGCCGCCATGTGGGCGGCGTAGGCGGCGATGTCTACCGCCGTCTCGCCCTCCTTCGAGACGCCGCTGCCGCGCGGGTAGCTCCACACCACCACGGCAAGGCCGTGCGCCTTGGCCTCCAGCGTCAGCTCGCGCAGGTTCTCGAGCTGCTCGTTGCGCGCGTCGGAGGCGGGGTAGATGGTGTACCCGATGGCGACGCAGCCGAGCCGCACGGCGTCCTCCACCGACGCGGTGACGGCCGAGATGGGCGCGCCGCCCAGCTTCGACAGCGAGTCGGAGTTGTTGAGCTTCAGGATGAGCGGCACCTGGCCGGCGAACTCGGCCGCGCCGGCCTCGAGGAACCCGAGCGGCGCCGCGTACGCGTTGCAGCCAGCCTCGATGGCGAGCTGGAAGTGGTAGCGCGGATCGTAGCCGTCCGGGTTCGGCGCAAACGAGCGTGCCGGTCCGTGCTCGAACCCCTGGTCCACCGGCAGGATGACGAGCTTGCCAGTCCCTCCGAGGCGACCGTGCATGAGCAGGCGCGCCAGGTTGGTGAGGGTGCCCGGGTTGTCAGAGGCGTACCAGGACAGGATCTGCTTCACGCGATCCGTCATCTTCGTTTCCATGGAAGGCTCCGTCGGGGAAGGCGTCCCGGCTGGACTGGAACGCTGTGTCGAACGAGCTCGACGCGCCGAATGTATATCCTCCTCTTGCACGCGCTCAAGGAAGGTTTCGCATGGCACGCGGTACCGGTGAACCCCGTACGAGGAGCCCCTCGGCCCTCCTGTCGCAGGTCGAGTACCCGATCTCACGCGACGAGCTCGCCATAGCGGCGGCCGACGCCGAGCTCGACGCGGACGCGATCAACTTCGTGAAGTCACTGCCGGATCGGATCTACCAGAGCCCCAGCGAGGTCCTGCGCGAGTTCGCGGAAGCGGAGGCGCGCTTCGGGCTGGGGACGAGCGACGTCCGGCACCGCGGCGACCTGGGCAAGGAGGCCGTCGAGACGGGCGCCAACCCGACGCGGCACCCATGAAAGCGGCCGGACGATCAGGCGAGCGGACTCCTCACGGTGTGCTGGAGCCCAGCTTTGCGAGGCTCGTCCGCTGGGTAGGGGAGCTGGACCGCGGCGCGGGCGGGAAGCAGCGCGCGACGTAGCCGCAACCCTCGCCACGGCAGCGCTGCTCGTCGCGGCCGAGCTCATGCGGCGTCCGGCCGAGGTCGGCGCCGGTGTAGGCCAGCGCCGCGAGCCGGGGCGCCTCGCGCGCGAAGCGCCGAAGCTCGGCCGTGGTGGGCGTCACGTCGACCGCGGCGCAACCGCCCCGCAGGAACTGGAGCCGCGCGATGACGTGGTGCTCCGGGAAGGCGCGGCCTGCTGCGAGCGCGTAGGCGAGGAGCTGCAGGCGGTACCGCTCCGCTGCGCCGGGGCGTGCCAGGGCGTACTTGAAGTCGATGACCTCGATCCCGCGCCGGTCCTCCACGAGGGCGTCGATCGCGCCGACGAGATAGCAGGAGGGCGCGCCGTCGCCGTCCAGCCGGAGCAGGAACGGCACCTCGCGGCGGAGCTGCCCCGCCTGCGCCGCGCGCCCGAGCCGCCGTCCCGGTTCCGACTCCAGGAACCGCGCGACGTCGCCCTGGATGCGCCGCACGCCCGGAGAGCCCGGATCGTAGCCGCGCCGGAGCGCCACCGCCTGGAGCTGTGGGCGGCGCTCGAGCGGCGAGGCGGCGAGGTCCACCTCGGAGAGCATCGCGTGGGCGAGCGTGCCGCGCGCGGAGGCGCGGTCGGGGTCGTCCTGCGTGGCTCCCCCCGGCGGGCCGCGCTCCGGCAGGCCGAGGTGACGCGCCAGATAGACGCGCCGCGGGCAGCGAGCGTGCTCGGCGAGCTCGGTCACCGCGACCCGCACGGCGCGCAGCGCGGGAGGAGGCGCGAGCCGAGGCGGCGCAAAAGTACGGGTCGGGATCGGGGTCGAGTTCGAACGCCCTGCTCCCTCGCCCCGCGCAGCGGGGAGAGGGTCGGGGAGAGGGGCAGATTTCGCGGTCGTGTTCGCGGTCGAGGTCGAGGTCGAGTTCGCCGCCTGTTCGACCGGGATCCGCACCACCAGCTCCGGGCGGGCGGCGAGCCCCGCCTCGACGAGGCCGCGCCAGGTGTCGCCTCCGCGGGCCGCTTCGCCCGACAGCACCAGCCGGTCGCGGGCGCGGGTGAGCGCCACGTACAGCAGCCGGCGGGATTCGGCTGCCGCGGCGCGTCGCGCCTCTTCGCGCGCCAACTGCAACGAACGCGTGACGTGGTGGCAGTCCGCATCGGCGTCCAGGAAGGCGGCGGCGAGGGCGCCGGACGCGTCGCGCAAGGCGCGGCGTGCATCCGAGCGCGACGACGCGCCCAGATCCGGCACGAACACGATCGGCCACTCGAGCCCCTTGGCCTGGTGCACGGAGAGGAGCGCCACCGCGTCGGCGGCTTCCACCTCGGCTTCCGGCTCGCGCGGCGGGCGGGCAGCCATCATCCGCAGCCGGGCAGCAAAACCTGACGCGGCGCCACCGGTCGACGCGAAGCGCTCCGCCAGGCCGAGCGCCTTGCGCAGGTTGGCGAGGCGGCGCTCGCCGTCCGGCGCGGAGAGGTGGGCTGCTTCCAGGTCGAGTGCGTCCATGGCGGAGCGCAGGAGCTCGTGCACCGCCATGCGATCGACGCGCCCCCGCAGCTGGTGCCAGACGCGAAGAAAGCGGAGGAGGCGCTCGGTCTCGCCTGAGGTCGAGGTCGGGGCCCTTCGACTACGCGCCACCTCCGGTGGCGCTACGCTCAGGGGGGACGGACTGTCCGGTCGGTCGTCTCCGCTCGCGGTCAGGGGCGCCAGCATCCCCTCGAGCTCCTCCACCACCTCCTCAGGCGTCCGGCGCGCCAGGGTCCCGAGTCCCCGCCGCGCGAGCGCGAAGAGCACCCCGTCGCAGACGCCGCACCAGGGCGACCGGAGGACCGCCGCCCATGCGAGCGCGTCGTCGGGAGCGGCCAGCGTCTGGAGGAGCTCCCCGAGGTCGCGCACCTCGGGCGCCTGGTAGAAACCGCCGCCGCGCCCGAGCCGGTACGGGATGCCAGCCGCGCGCAGCGCCCGCACGTACTCCTCCACCTGCGTGAGCCGGCGGAAGAGGATGGCCATGTCGGCGAGGCGCGGGCGGCGGAGCTGCTCCTCCTTGCCATCACCGCGCTCGCGGACCGCCACGCCGGCCCCCCCGGCGAGCGCGGCGATCCGGGCGGCGATGGCGATCGCCTCGCGCGCACGCCGCTCGGGCGCGGAGCCGCCCTCCCCGTCCTCCAGCAGCTCGCAAGCGAGCGCGTCTCCCGGCGGTCTTCGCGCGACGAGCCGGTCCTCCTCGCGGAAGGAGAGCTCGTACGGCCGCGGATCGCCACCGGCGGGTTGCATGCAGCGGGCGAACACCTCGTTGACGAGCTCCAGCACGGCCGGGCTCGAGCGGTGATTCTCGGCGAGATGGAGGACCCGCCCGGGCGGCCTCGTCTCAAACCTCTCGATCACGCCGCGGAACACGGCCACGTCCGCGCCGCGGAAGCGGTAGATGGACTGCTTGAGATCCCCCACCGCCACCAGCTTCGGAGCCGCGCCGTCCGACCCGCCGCCGGAGAGGAGCTGGAAGATCTCGTCCTGGACCGGGTTCACGTCCTGGTATTCGTCCACGAGGAGCGCCCGCAGGCGCGAGCGCAGCTCGCGGAGCAGTCCCGGGTCGGAGCGGAGCAGGTCGCGGGCGCCGACGAGCAGGTCGTCGAAGTCGACCGCGCGCGCTCCGCGCTTGCGCGTGGCGTAGCGCGCCTCGGTGGCGGTCACGAGCTCGCACCAGGCGCGCTTCTGGCTCGCCGCCAGGACCTCGGCCGCGAGCGGCGCGAAGGCTTCGCAGGTGCGGAGGAGCTCGGCCTTTCCGGCGCGCGCAGCCTCGGAGCTCCCCACGCGCCAGCTGCGGACCGCCTCGGCGAGCGCCGCCGCCCGCGAGAGCGCCTGGGCCCGAAGCGGGCCGTCCCGGTCCTCGCCAAGCGCGCCCAGCGCAGCGGCGAGCGCCTCCATCGCCGCCACCCCGGTCGCGCTCTTCACCTCGCGACGTCCAGCGAGGAGCGCCTCGGCCGCCGCCACCGCGGCCTGCCGCGCGCCGAGCGCGCCCGCCACGTCGTCGGGCGCGGGGACGAGAGCATCCCGTTCGCCGAAGGTGGCTCGCTCGCGCGCGAGGTCGGCCACCGCATCGGCGAGGCCCTCGCGTCGACCGCCGGCCCCGTAGGAGGCGGCGAGGTGCTGCACCGAGGCGTGGCCCGCATCGAGCGCGGCCAGCAGGGCCGCGCGCGCTGCGTCACGCCGCCAAGCGCCAGCGGTCTCCTCGTCCAGCACCTGCAGCTCGGGGTCGAGCCCGGCCTCGAGCGCGTGCTCGCGCAGCAGGCGCCCGGCGAAGCCGTGGATGGTGCCGATGGCCATCCGGTCGAGGCCGTCGAGGCGCGCCCGCCAGATGCGCCCGTCCTCCGAGCCGGCCGGCGCCACTCGCGCGCGCAGCGCCACCGCCGCTCGCAGCCGCTCGTCCAGCTCGGCGGCGGCCTTCTCGGTGAACGTGATGGCGACGAGCTCTGCGGGATCGCAAGGGACGCCGAGCGCTTCGCCGGAGAGGAGCCGCAAACACAGCTCGACGAGGCAGGTCGTCTTCCCGGACCCCGCGCCCGCCGAGACCGCGGTCGGCCCCTGGAGGTCGAAGAGCGCCAGCGCCGCCTTGCTCCAGACCATGGGGCCGCTCATGGCGCGTCCTCCGCCAGCCGCTCCGCCCGGCACACCGCGCCGAAGCTGCACCCCTTGCAGTCGCGCGAGGCGACCGGCAGCTCCCCGCGGCGGATGCTCGCGACCGCCGCGGCAGCCGCTTCCGCGAAGGACGGCACGCCGCCCCCTGCCGCGCCGAAGCCATCGCCCGCCCCCGGCCCGCTCGCGAGGAAAGGATCCCCCGGTTCCGTGGTCCAGGGGGAGAGGCGCTCCGCCGAGCGGAGCAGGAGATAGGTGGCCTCGAGGCGCGACCGGCCCGGCAGCGCCCGCGCCGCCGCGAGCAGATAGGTCGGAAGCTGGAAGTTCGTCTCGCCGAGCGCCTCCGGCGCGAGCTTCTTCTTCCAGGCGGGGCTCCCGGAGTTCTTGTAATCGATGAGGACGAGCCGATCGGCCGACGCGTCCACCCGATCGAGCCGGCCGCGCAGCCGGACCTCGCCCTCTCCCCTCCCGAGGACGAGTGGAGGAACGCCGGAGTCGCCACCGAAGCGGTACTCCAGGAGCGCTGGTACCGCCTCGCCGCCCGCGGCCGCCTCGGCCGAGAGGACGCGCCCGAGGCGAGCCCGCACCGCCGCCCGCCGCCCGGCCCACAGCGCCGGATCGCCGGCGCGGCCGTCGGAGGCGAAGCTGGCGAAGAGCTCCTCCGCGACGCGCGCCAGGCGAGCGCGCTCGTCGGGCGTGTCGCGCAGCGGAAGCGCCGCATGGGCGAGCCGATCGCGGAGAAAGCGCTCGAGCACCGCGTGCACGAGGCTCCCCTCGTCGCGCGGGTCGATGTCGAGCTCCGCCAGCTCGGGCTCGGCGAGGCGGAGCCCCATTCCCGCGAACAGCTGGTACGGGCAGCGGGCGTGGGACTCGAGCTGGGAAGGCGTCCACTCCTCCGGGAGCGCTTGCAGCCAGGCGGCGAGGAGCCCGGACGGGAGCGCCCCCGACGTCAGGTCAGCGCGCCGCGCCAGCACGGCCTCGAGCCGCGCCCGCTCGAGCTCGCCGCGAGCGAGCGCCGACGCCGCCCGGGCGGACAGCTCGGCGGAGGCGCTCCGGAGCGCGGTGAGCGCGCCCTCACTCTCGCCGCCACGCCCGAGCCGCGCCGCGGCGGCGAGTGCCTCGCGGCTGGACCGCGCGCTGGCGAGGTCGGGCTCGGAGCTCGCCACCTCGGACAGCTCGTGGCCGGCGGAGGAGAGGAGGTCGTACGCCAGCGGGGCGAGCGGCCCGCCGGTGCCGTCCGGCCCGGGAGCGGCCCACGCGAGCGCGAGCGCCTCGCGCCCGGCCGCCAGCGCGCAGAAGGCCGCGTGCAGCGCCTCGGCACGGTGCGCAGCGCGCGTCCGGAGCGCGAGCCGGCCCGCCGCTCGGTTCAGCGCGAGCCGCTCGCCGTCACGCAGCAGCGGGTCGGCCGGTGAAGAGGCCGGGAACGCGCCGCGCCGGCAGCCCACCACGATCGCGGCGCGCGCGCCGATCCCGGGCGCCTCCGCCAGCGGCCAGAGCTCGGCGGCGCCGGCGGCAGGCTCGGGGCGCGCCGGGATGGAGGCGCCCTCCACCGCGGCGCGGAGGAGCGCAGACCAGCGCGCGGCCGGGAGGGTCTCTCCGGCGTGCCCGAGGAGCGCCAGCGCCCGTACGAGGTCGTCGACGCGCTCCTCCAGCCGCGACACGGCCGCCAGATCGCGGCGCGCCAGCTCCGGCTCGGCCCGGGAAGCGCGGCGGCGGACGCCCGCCACGGTGAGGAACCCACGCAGGCGCGCGGCGTGCTCGCGCGCCAGACCGGCCGCGGAGAGCGGACGCAGCGCCGCCGCGAGCGCCGCCAGCGCCTCCGCCGCGGCGAGGAGCTGGGCCTTCTCGCGCGCGGCCGCCGGGGCGCCCAGCGCCGCCGCGCGTCGCCGGAGCGCCTCTTCGGGCGCGCCGCGGCCCGGCATCGCCCCGGCGCGGTCGAGCCAGTAGCCGAGCCGCGCAGGGGCCCTCGCCAGGCCGAGGTAAGGAGAGCCGAGCACCCCCTCCACCTCGGCGCGCTCGGGGGAGAGCGCCGTCGCCATCGCGCCGAGGATGGCGCGGACGGGCGGCGCATCGGCGAGCGGGGCGCCACGCCCGGTCGCGAGCGGGATGCCCGCCGCGGCGAACGCGCGCGCGAGCTGCGGCGCCGCGCGCTCCGGTGACGCGGCCACGACCGCGATCTCCTCGGGCGCGAACCCCCGCTCCACGAGCGTGCCGGCGAAGCGCGCTGCGACCTCCGCTTCCCCCTCCTCGCCCCGTCCGGCGGCGAACAGCAGCGCGTCCCCCACGCCCTCTGCCCGCCCCGCTCCCCCCGCCACCGCGCCGAGCGCGGCCGCCAGGCCCGGAGCGCGGTCGGCGTCGCCGAGCTGGTCGAGCGCGACCGCGACGTCGCGCCGTGCAGCGAGCTCGTGCAGCGCCTCCAGCCGGCGCAGCAGCGGCTCGACCGGGGCGGAGAGCTCCGGCCGCTCGGGGAAGTAGGGGAGCCTCAGGTGCGTCCGGCGGGCGCGGTGCGCCAGCGCGGCCACGAGGTCGAAGGAGGCCGGCGGGAGCGCGCGGAAGCCCTCGGCGACGAGGAGGTCGAGGTCGCGCAGCTCCTCGGGGACGCGACCGCGCTCGAGGGTCGCCACCGCTGCCCGCATCGCTCCCGCCACGTCGAGCGCGCCGAGCTCGGCGAGGCGGGCCTCCCATCGCGCGAGCGCCCGCGCGGCGGACGCCATCCGCTCGCCGGCCGCGCCACCGAGGTCGGTGGCCGCCGCGCGTACCACCGCCGCGCTCACCTCCGCGCGGCGCAGCTCCTGGAGCGTGCCGGCGAGGGCACCCGCGAGTCCGCCCGACGGGTCGAGACCGGCGAGCGCGCCGCCAGCGGCGTCGCCCGCCTCGAGCGCGAGGAGTCGCTCCGCGAGCGGCGTGAGCAGCGGGCGCGGATCGCCGGCCGCGCCCAGGATGATGGCGGCGAGCGCGTCGGGGGTGGTGACGCGGGCACCGAGGAGGAGCCCTCCCTCCGCGTCGCACAGGCGCCGCGCGGCGCGCGTGGCGCGCAGCGGCGTCGGGACGAGGCACAGGACGGACACCGCTCGAGATTACGCTGGAGGTCTGACTGCGCGCAGAGCTGGCCCCGGTCAGGCGGCGGGGGACAAGCCCCCGCCCTACACTCGAAAGTAGGGCGGGGGTTCATCCCCCGCCGCGGGTTACTCCTCCCGATACACCGCCAGCGACCCCTCGTTCTCCCACACCTCCACCTTCGAGACGCTCACCCGGCCCCCCTCCACGGCGGCGAGCATGCGGTTCGCCTCGACGTAGAAGAAGCGGGAAAGGTTCTCGGCGGTGGTGTTCACCTCCGTGAAGGGCGGCACCTCGTTCATGTTCTGGTGGTCGAAGCGCGCGCACAGCTCCGCCACCACCCTCTGCAGATCCGCGAAGTCGACCACCATGCCGATCCGGTTCAGCGCACCGGCGCGCGCGTGGACGCGGATGCGCCAGTTGTGACCGTGCAGCCGCTCGCACTTGCCACCGTGCATCCGGATCTGGTGCGCGGCGCTGAAGACGAAGTCCTTGGACACTTCATAGACGGGTACGCCCATGCGCGGGCAATATACCCGCCGCCATGCCGGAGCGCACCACCCGCATCCTCGACCTGGCCAGCCCCGACTTCTATGCCATCCCGCTCTCCGCCACCGTGGAGGAGGCGGTGGCCCTGCTCCGCGCGGCGCCCGACAAGGCGGTCTTCTACTGCTACGCGGTCGACGAACGGCAACGCCTGGCCGGCGTCATCCCCGTGCGCAAGCTCCTCACCGCCGTGCCAGGTACGCGCATCTCCGACATCCACTCGCCCTCCGTGATCGCCCTCCCCTCCGATGGCGATCGCGCCCTGCTGGAGGACTTCTTCGCCACCTACCGCTTCCTCGCCTTCCCGGTGGTGGACGGCGAGCGGCGGCTGCTGGGCGTGGTCCAGGCCGACGCCTTCAGCGACCAGCTCATGGGCGAGTACGAGGGCCGGATCCGCCACGACTGGCTCGCCTCCCTCGGCGTCTCCGAGCAGGAGGAGCGGGCCGGCACGCTCGGCATCGTGCGCCTGCGCTTTCCCTGGCTCCTCTTCACCGTGCTGAGCGGGCTCCTCTCGGCCTTCATCACCGGCCAGTTCCAGCGCACGCTCTCCGACGCGGTGGCGCTCGCGTTCTTCGTGCCGGTGGTGCTGCTGCTATCGGAGAGCGTCGGAATGCAGACGTCGGCGGTCACGCTTTCGTCGCTCTCCTCCGACATGCCGCCGCCGCTCGGCAGGCTCCTCCTGAGAGAGCTGCAGGCGGCCGCGCTGCTCGGGCTGGGCTGCGGCGCGCTGGTGGGTGGCGCGGCGGCAGCCTGGCTGGGCGACCGGCGGTTCGCGCTCGTGCTCGGCGCCACCCTCACCCTGACCGTCAGCACCGCCTCGGCGCTGGCGGTCGCCGTGCCGGGCCTCTTCCGCCGCCTGGGGGTGGACCCGGCGCTCGCCGCGGCGCCCTTCACCCTGGCCGTGACCGACAGCCTCACGCTCCTCTCCTACCTCTCCATCGCCAGCTGGCTCGCGGCGTGACGCCGCGCTCCCCCGGCGCGCGTTCCGCGTTACCATGACCGGCGTGCGGCTCCTCCTCCACGCCCTCGCGCTGTGCGCCGCCGGTGGCCTGCTGGGCCTCGCCGGCAACTCCGTCACGCCCAAGCCGGCGCCGTTCGGCGAGCCCGTCACCTCCACCGCCGAGGCGCCCGGCGGCATGTGCCAGATCCAGGGGCTGCAGGCCGCCATCCCGCGCATCTCGGTGGAGGAGGCGACCCCGCTCTGCGTGGCGTGCAGCGCGCTCTTCGTCGACGCGCGCACCGCGGCCGAGTACGAGGCCGGTCACATCACCGGCGCCATCCACATCGCGCCTGGCGACCCCGTCGACCCGGTCCTGTGGCGGCTCGGCGTGTACAAGACGGTGGTCGTGTACGACCGCGATCCGAACTGCTCGCTCGCCGATCAGGTGGCGAAGACGCTCCTCCAGCACGGTGTCCAGGACGCGCGGGTGCTGACGGGGGCGTGGCCGGCCTGGACGGCGGCGGGCGCGCCCGGGGCCTCGGGTACTTGTGGCCTGTGCGGGACCCCGCCGGCGAAGGGGTCCCCGTGAGACGCGCCACCGTCCTCCTCGCCCGCCTCGCGCTGGCCGCCATCTTCCTCTACGCCGCCGCGACCAAGCTCCCGGACATGGCGGCGTTCGCCAAGGACGTCGCGAACTATCGGCTCCTGCCGGGGCCGCTCGTGCCGTTCGCGGCCGCGGTGGTGGTCGGGATCGAGCTCGTGGTCGGCCTGGCGCTCGTCACCGGGCTGTGGGCGCGGGCGGCCGCGCTGGTGGCCTCGGGGATGCTGGTGCTGTTCGTGGCAGGGCTCTCGCAGGCGCTCCTGCGCGGCATCGATCTGCGCTGCGGCTGCTTCGGCGGCGACGAGGCGGCCGACTGGTGGACGGTGCTGCGCGACGTCGCCATGCTCGTGCCGGCGCTGGTGGTGCTGTTCACCCCTGTCCCCGGGCCCCCGCGCGACGACAGGGAGCTCTCTGCTCACCTGGGCCGCATGAGCACGAAGTACTGATACGGCAGGAAGTCCTGCTCCCCGACCACCGCCAGGCCTGCCCGATCGGCCGCGGCGAGGAAGTCCTCCCGCGCGACGCGGTGCTCGAGCGGCGGGCCGACCGGCGTCTCCCGCCGGTGAAAGTCGACGTTGGCGAGGATCCCGCCGGGCTTGAGGGCACCGGCGAGGCGCTGCAGGTAGGCCACGCCGTCGGGGAAGTGATGGAACGTGTCCACGACGAGGATGCGATCGCAGGACGCCGGGGGGAGGAGCGAGTCCGCGTCGCGAGCGAGGACAGGGGTGACATTTCCGAGCCCCGCCTCGTCGATGCGCCGCCAAAGCCGCCGGATCAGGTCCACCACCACCTCGACGGCGAAGACCCGGCCGTGCGTCCCGACGGCGCGCGCGAGCCGGAGCGTGAAGTAGCCGGGGCCGGCGCCGATGTCGGCGACGGTCTGGCCCACCTCGACGCCGAGCGCCGCCACGACCTCCTCCGGTCGCTGCCAGGCGTCGCGGTCAGGGTCGGTGAGCCGAGCGACGTACGCGTCGAGGTCCCCCGGGTTGCCGTGGCG
>DASPZP010000080.1:0-18125 GCA_035636195.1 Anaeromyxobacteraceae bacterium | reverse complement strand
TCGCTCGCGCGCGAGGACGGGACGTGGCGGTCGGAGAGCTGGTCGTTCCGGCGCGGCCACCTCTTCCTCATCCCGGGCGACAGCCCCATCGGCCTCCGGCTGCCGCTCGCCTCGCTGCGCGGGACGCCGGCGGAGGTCGAGCAGCCCGAGCCGGAGCTCGCCCTGCCCGACCCGCGCCGCAAGGAGCAGGAGGAGGCGCGCCAGGCGCGCCTCGCGGCCGCCAAGGCCGCGAAGGAGAAGGCGGCGGTCCACACTGCCCTCGCCGTCGAGGTGCGTGAGGGTCGGCTCCACGTCTTCCTGCCGCCGCTGCCCACCGCGGAGGACTTCCTCGAGCTCCTGCGCGTGCTCGACGCCGTCCGGCTCGAGCTCGGCCTCGACCTGCAGCTCGAGGGCTATCCGCCTGCGGCGTCGCCGCTCCTGCGCCGGCTGACCGTGGCGCCCGACCCGGGCGTGCTGGAGGTGAACCTGCCGCCGGCGGCCTCCGCCCGCGAGCACGCCCACCTGCTCGACGAGGTCTACGCCGCGGCGGCTCACGCCGGCCTGCACGCCGAGAAGTACCTCCTCGACGGGCGCCTGGCCGGGAGCGGCGGCGGTCACCACCTCACCGCCGGTGGTCCGACCCCGCTCGAGAGCCCGCTCGTGCGCCGCCCGGAGCTCCTGGCGAGCCTCCTCACCTTCTTCCAGCACCACCCCTCGCTCTCGTACCTCTTCACCGGCCTCTTCGTCGGGCCCACCTCGCAGGCCCCCCGGATCGACGAGGCGCGCCACGACGCGCTCTACGAGCTCGAGATCGCGCTCGCGGCGGCCTTCCGTGCGGAGAGCCCCCCGCCGTGGCTCGGGGACCAGCTCTTCCGCCATCTGCTCGTCGACGTGACCGGCAACACCCACCGCGCCGAGATCTCCATCGACAAGCTCTTCGACTGGCGCACGCCGCACGGCCGGCAGGGCGTGGTCGAGCTGCGCGCCTTCGAGATGCCGCCCCACCCGCGGCTGGCGGTGGCGCAGGCGCTGCTCCCCCGCGCGATCCTGGCGGCCCTGGCGCGCGAGCCCTACCAGGCGCCGCTCGTGCGCTGGGGCGCCGAGCTGCACGACCGGTTCCTCCTGCCGAGCTGGCTCTGGCGCGACTTCGAGGACGTGCTCGCCTTCCTCGCCGCGCGCGGCGTGCCGCTCCCGACCGAGCCCTACCGCGCCTTCGTCGAGCTGCGCTGCCCGGTGGTCGGGCGGCTCGACACCGCCGGCGGCACGATCGAGGTGCGCAACGCCCTCGAGCCCTGGCACGTCCTCGGCGAGGAGCCGAGCGGCGGCGGCACCTCCCGCTACGTGGACTCGTCGGTCGAGCGGCTGGAGGTACGGGCGGAGGGCATCGTCCCCGAGCGCCACCGCGTCCTCGTGAACGGGCTGCAGCTCCCCATGCGTCCCACCGGCACCGCCGGCGAGCTGGTGGGCGGGGTACGCTTTCGGGCCTGGGCGCCCCCGCACAGCCTGCACGCCCACCTCGGCATCCACCACCCGCTCCGCTTCGAGGTGCTGGACCTGTGGGCGAGCCGCTCGCTCGGCGCATGCGCCTATCACGTGTGGCACCCGGAGGGCCGCGGCTTCCTCACCCCGCCGCTCACGCGGCAGGAGGCGGCGGCGCGGCGCGCGCAGCGCTTCACGGTGGAAGGGCCCTCCCCCTGGCCGGTGGAGCACCGGCTGGCGGAGCCCCACCCGGACATGCCGTACACGCTCGACCTGCGCCGCTACCCGGGCGATCACCCGATGCCGGAGCCGCAGGAAGCGGAGGAGTAGCGGTGCGCGACGCGCTCATGGCGGAGCTGCGGTCGCAGGATGCCATCCTGCGCCGCCGCGGCGTGGCGCTCTGGATCGGCGCCGAGCCGACCTTCACGGACCGCGGCTCGCAGGCGCCGGGCTGGCTCTCCCAGCCCGACGGCGAGGACAAGCCGGAGCGGGCGCAGGCGCTCCTCCGCGCGCTCGGGGCGCGGCTCGGGGCGGACGGGCCCGTCCACGAGCTTCCGGGCCGGCTCTTCCCTGGCGAGGAGCTGCCGCGCTTCTGCTTCGGCGTACGTTCGGGCGGAGCGCTCTTCACCTGCGTGCCCGATCCGGCCGTCGTCGAGGTCAACATGGCCCCCGCCCCCGACCTCGTGACCTTCCTCGGCTGGAGCGAGGCCGTCCACGCCGCGGCCGCGGAGGCCGGGCTCGCCCCCGAGCGCTACCGCTACAACGGCCAGGTGGCCGACTCCGGCGGCGGCGGGCAGCTCACCTTCGGCGGCCCGAGCCCCGAGGAGAGCCCCTTCTTCCGGCACCCGCAGCTCCTGCCCCGGTTCGTCCGTTACCTCTGCAACCACCCCTCGCTCTCCTACGCCTTCGCCGGAGAGTGCGTGGGGAGCGCCTCGCAGGGCCCGCGCCCGGACGAGGGCGCGCGCGAGCGCTTCGAGGAGCTGCACGTGGCGCTCGACCGCCTCGAGGCGCGGGGCCACCACCTCGCCCCGACCGAGCTGTGGGGCTCGCTGGCGCCGCTGCTCGTCGACGCTTCCGGCAACAGCCACCGCGCCGAGGTGAACATCGAGAAGCTGTGGAACCCGTACCTCCCCGTCCGCGGACGCATGGGCGTGGTCGAGCTGCGCTCGCTCCGGATGCAGCCGACGGCGCCGCGGCAGGCGGCCGTGGCGGGGCTCTTGCGGGCGGTGGCGGCGCGCGTCGCCACGCGGCTCTATGACGAGCCGCTGGCCGACTGGGGCGGCGCCCTGCACGATCAGTTCGCGCTGCCGCACTTCCTGGAGGAGGACCTGCGCGGCGTCCTCGCCGACCTCGCCGCGAGCGGGCTCGAGCTCGGCCCGGCGACTTCGTCCTTGCTCCTCGAGCGACCGAAGCCGCTGGCGCGGGCCGGCCTCGGCGAGGCCACCCTCACCGTCCTCCCCGCGCTCGAGTTCTGGCCGCTCGTGGGCGACGTCGCCTCGCAGGAGCGCAGCGGCGCGCGCCTCGTCGACGCCAGCGCCGCGCGGGCTCAGCTCGCCATCGATCACCCGTCCGGCGAGGCGCCGGGCCGGCTCACCGCGGCGGGCTGGGAGGTGCCGCTCCACCGCGCGTCCGACGGGCGGCGCGTCCTGGCCGGCCTGCGCTGGCGCGCCTTCGCCCCGAGCCCGGGGCTCCACCCCGGGCTCCCCGCGCTCGACCCGCTCGTCCTCCACTGGGAGCGCGAGGGCCGCCGCATCGCCATCGAGCTGCACGGCTGGATCCCGGGCGGCGGCGCGTACCCGGGGCTGCCGCGGGACGCCGAGGAGGCCGCCCTGCGGCGGCGAGAGCGCGTGCGCATGCTCGTGCCTGGCCCGCAGTCCTCGCGAACGCCGCCGCCGCCGGCCGGGTTCACCCTCGACCTGCGCCGCCTCGACGCGCTCCGCACCGAGCCGAGCGCCGCCGCCGGAGGCGCCTCTTGACCTCTTCCTCGATCCTCGCCACCTACCCGCCGCTGCCGGGCACCTACGACGAGCTCTTCGCCGCCCAGGGCGAGCCCCGGCCCGGCTTCCAGGCCGCGGTGGCGGCGCTGGAGCTCCGCGCCGCGGGCGACCTCGAGCGCCAGCAGGCGCTCGCGGAGCTCGCCCTCCTCAACCAGGGAGTGACCTTCTCCGTCTACGACGACGCCCGCGGCTCGGAGAAGATCTTCCCCTTCTGCCTCCTGCCGCGCATCGTCTCGGCGGCCGACTGGGAGCGCCTGGAGTGCGGGTTGGTCCAGCGCGTCCGTGCGCTGGAGGCCTTCCTGGCGGACGTGTACGGCCGGCAGCGGATCCTCTCCGAGGGCCGCATCCCGGCGGAGCTCGTCCTCGGGTCGAACGGCTACCTTCCCGCCCTGCGTGGCATCGCTCCGCCGGGCGGCGTGCGCCTGCACGTGGCGGGGATCGACCTCGTGCGCGATCCCGCGGGCGTCTTCCGCGTGCTGGAGGACAACCTGCGCTGCCCGTCGGGCGTCTCCTACGTCCTCGAGAACCGGCTCCTCTCGAAGCGCATCCTGCCGGAGGCGCTCGACCGGGTGCGGGTGCACCGCGTCGAGCATTATCCGGAGCGGCTGGCGCAGGCGCTGCGCTCGGTCGCCCCGGGCGGGCCCGACGACGCCTGCGCCGTCGTGCTCACTCCGGGCCCGTACAACTCGGCCTACTTCGAGCACAGCTTCCTCGCCCGGACCATGGGCGTCGAGCTGGTACAGGCCGCCGACCTGGAGGTGACGGGCGACGCCGTCTTCATGCGCACCACGCGCGGCCCGCGCCGGGTGGACGTCATCTACCGCCGCACCGACGACGCCTTCCTCGACCCCGAGGTCTTTCGCCCAGACAGCCTGCTGGGCGTGCGCGGGCTGGTGCGCGCCTGGGCCAAGGGCAACGTGGCGCTCGCCAACGCGCCCGGCAACGGAGTCGCCGACGACAAGGCGGTCTACGCCTTCGTGCCGGAGATGGTCCGCTTCTACCTCTCCGAGGAGCCGCTCCTGGAGCAGGTGCCGACCTGGGTCTGCGCCAGGCCGGAGGACCGCGCCTACGTCCTCGAGCACCTCCCCGAGCTCGTGGTGAAGGCGGTCGACGAGGCGGGCGGCTACGGCATGCTCATGGGCCCGCAGGCGAGCCAGGCCGAGCGCGAGGAGTTTCGCCGGCGCGTGCAGGCCGAGCCGCGCCGCTACGTGGCGCAGCACCGGCTCGAGCTCTCCACCTGCCCGACCTGGGACCCGCAGCGGCGCGCGGTCGTGCCCCGGCGGGTGGACCTGCGCCCCTACGTCGTCTCGGGCAGCGACGGCCCGTGGGTGCTGCCGGGCGGTCTCACCCGCGTCGCGCTGCGCGAGGGCTCCTACGTCGTCAACTCGAGCCAGGGCGGGGGCTCGAAGGACACCTGGGTCCTGAAGGGGCTCGACTCGTGATCAGCCGCGTCGCCGACAGTCTCTTCTGGCTGGGGCGCTACATCGAGCGCGCCGAGTCGTCGGCGCGCGTGCTGCTCGTCACCCGCAATCTGGCCCTCGACGGGGAGCTCTCGCCCCGCCAGTGCTGGCAGCCGGCGGTGGTGGTGTGCGGCGAGCAGGAGCGCTTCGGCGAGCGCTACGGCGAGGCCGGCCTCGCGGACGGCGAGCTGGTGCAGCGCTACCTGGCCTGGGACGAGCAGGACGGGGCCTCCATCCTGCGCTCGGTGGCGGCCGCCCGCGAGAACGCCCGCTCCGTCCGCGAGGTGGTCAGCCTGGAGCTGTGGGAGACGGTCAACGAGCTGCACCTCTGGTTGCGGGGCGCGGGGCGCGACCTCTGGCGGGACGACCGGCACGGCTTCTACCGCCACGTTCGCCAGTGGGGCCAGCAGTGCATGGGGGTGGTGCTCGGCACCATGCTGCACGACGACGCCATCGACTTCATCGGGCTCGGCTTGATGCTCGAGCGGGCCGGGCAGACGGCCCGCATCGTCGACGTGCACCACCACGCCCTGACCGAGCTGGAGGCGCACCAGGTGGTGGAGACGGCGCTCTGGCTCGCGGTGCTGCGCGCCTGCTCCGGCTTCGAGCCCTTCATGAAGCGCTTCACCGGCAAGGCCTCGGCCGCCACCGTGGCGCGCTTCCTCCTCCTCGACGCGAGCTTCCCGCGCTCGGTGGTGCACTGCCTGGGCGCGGCGGGCCGGCGACTCGCCCGGGTCCGGGCGCCGGAGGCCGACGCGCGCGGTCATAGCCTGCTCCAGCTGCGCGCGCTCGAGGCGCGCGTGGCGAGCGAGACGGCGCCCGCCGTCCAGGCGGGCACGCTCCACGAGCTCCTCACCCGCGTCGTGGACGAGACGCACGCGATCTGCGATGAGATCGGGCGCGAGCTGCTGGGGTCGGCGCCGCCGGCCTCCGCCGGCGCGGAGGACCAGTAGCCGACTGCCCGATGCCCAACCTGTTCGCGATGTCCTTCGAAGGAAAGCTCGCCCCCTCCTTCGACCTGCGCTGCCTGCACCCTGGCCGCACCCCGCCCGACGGCTGGGGCATCGGCTACTACCCGGGCGGCGAGCCGTCGGCGACCGTGCTGAAGGAGCCCGCGCCGCCGAACGGCTCCATCCGCAGCGAGCTCGTGAAGGCGTGGGAGCACCTCGAGTCGTCCTTGTTCGTCGTGCACATCCGGACCGCCACCTGGGGCGCCGTCACCGACGCGAACACGCAGCCCTTCTCGCGCGCCTGGGGGCGGCGGGACTGGCTCTTCGCCCACTCGGGCAGCCTCGTCGATCGCCCGTCCTTGCGGGCGCGGCCGCCCTTCGAGCCGGTCGGCTCCACCGACACCGAGGCGATCCTGTGCGACCTGCTCGGGCGGATGGCCGATCGCGGCTGGAGCTCGCTCGGCGAGGCCGACCCGCTCGTGCTGCTCGGCTGGTACCAGAGCCTGAACCAGCTCGGCAGCGTCACCTCCGTGCTCACCGACGGTCTCGACCTCCTCGTCTACGCCGATCGCGATCCCGCCGCCCGCGGCCTCCACCTGTGGGAGGCGGAGCCGCCTTACGCCTCGCTGCGCCTCGCCGACCGCGACCTGGTGGTCGACCTCACCGCCCGAGGCGTGAAGAGCCGGCGCGGAGTGGTCATCGCCAGCGAGCCGATGGAGGTCACCTCCGACTCCCAGGGCGCCTGGCGCCCGGTCCCGCCCGGCCACCTGCTCATCATCCGGCAAGGCGGGGTGCGCGACGTGGTGAAGCCGTGGCAGGACGCGCCTCAGCTCCCGCTCGGACAGGGCCTCGAATCCCGGCGGCGCCGGCCGCGGCCCGTGCGCGCTGAGGTGAAGCGCTTCGACATCAGCCACCGTACCGTCTACCGGTACGCGCAGCCGGTCGAGCACAGCACGCACCTCTTCCGGCTGCAGCCCATCCACGATCGGCTGCAGACGGTGCAGCGGAGCGAGCTCGGCATCTCGGTGGAGGGGCTGGCGCGCGACTACGAGGACATGTTCGGCAACCAGACGCGCCGCTACGTCATCGAGTCGCCGTTCACCGAGCTGACCATCGAGGCCAGCTCGAGCGTGGAGGTGCTCGACGTCGATCCGCTCTCGTACCGGCCGCTGCACGCGCGCACCCAGATCCCGCTCGTGTGGATGCCCTGGCACCGCCAGGTGCTGCAGCCGGTGCTGCTGCCGCCCGAGCTGGCCGAGAGCGAGCTCGTCGAGCTCGTCGACTACGCGATGACCTTCGTGGAGCGGAACGACCAGGACCTCCTCGAGACCCTGCTCGACATCAACGACACCATCCACCGCGAGTACCACTACGCGCAGGGGGAGACGACCCTCGCCACCACCCCGTTCGACGTCTACGCGAGCCGCCGGGGCGTGTGCCAGGACTTCACGAACCTCTTCATCTGCCTGGCCCGCCTGCTGGGCGTGCCGGCCCGCTACGTGTGCGGCTACGTGTTCACGGGGCCGAAGGACCCGAACCGCGCCCAGGGCGACGCGAGCCACGCCTGGGCCCAGGTCTACCTGCCGGAGGTGGGGTGGCGCGGCTTCGATCCTACCAACGGCGTCATCACGCAGACCGATCACATCCGCGTGGCGGTGGGGCGGAACTACCGCGACGCGACGCCGACCTCGGGGACGATCTATGTCGGCGGCGGGGCGGAGAAGCTCGAGGTCTCGGTGCGCGTCGACCGCGTCGGCTGACGCGCGAGGTCCCCAGGCGGCTCGCCCCAACCGGCGGCTGCGCCCGCGCCTCGCGGCGCCGACGATCGCGGGATGCCCCGCCCACCCGCGTACGAGCTCGTCTACTGGTCTGGCCTGCAGGGCCGCGGCGAGTTCATCCGCCTCGCCTTCGAGGAGGCCGGCATCCCCTACGAGGACCTGGCGCAGCGGCCGGAGTCCGAGGGTGGCGGCGATGGCGCCGTCGTGCGGCTCCTGGAGGAGCCCGGCCCGTGGCTCACCCCGCTCGGACCGCCGGTGCTGCGGTACGGGCGGGTGGTCATCGCGCAGACGGCCGCCATCCTGCAGTGGCTCGCGCCGCGGATCGGGCTGGTGCCGGACGGTGAGGCGAGCCGGCTCCGGGCCCACCAGCTTCAGCTCACCATCGCCGACCTCGTCGCCGAGGCGCATGACACGCACCACCCCATCGCCAGCTCGCTCTTCTTCGAGGATCAGCGCGAGGAGGCCGTGCGCCGGACCGGGTTCTTCGTCCGCGAGCGCATTCCCAAGTACCTCGGGTACCTCGACCGCGCGCTCGACTCGAACCCGGCCGGCCGAGGCCGCTGGCTCGTCGGCGGGCGCGTGAGCTACGTCGACCTCTCGACCTTCCAGGTGATGGCCGGCCTGCGCTACGCCTTCCCGCGCGCGATGCGCCATCACGCGGGCCGCTTCCCGCGGCTCGTCGCGCTGCACGACGCCGTGGCGGCGCGCACCCGCGTGGCCGCGTACCTCGCCTCCCCACGGCGCATCCCCTTCAACGAGAGCGGGATCTTCCGCCGCTACCCCGAGCTCGACCTGCCCGGCACCGCGCCGCGCGGGAGGGGGGGCTCCTGATTCGGGGCGTCCCCCCCCGCGGCAAAGGCGTTCCGCCCGGCGGCCTTGGCGGCGTACAGCCCGCGGTCGGCGCGCTCGAACCAGCGCTTCGCGTCGTCCTCGCGCCCGAGCGCGGCCGCGCCGATCGAGACCGTCACCCCGACCTGCCGGTCGCCGGCGGAGATCCCGAGCATGCGCACCCGCGAGAGCACGCGCTCGGCGAGCCGCGCCGCGTCGGCCAGCGAGGCCTCGCGCAGCACCACCGCGAACTCATCGCCTCCGTAGCGGGCGACGAAGTCGCTCTTGCGCATGAACACCCGAGCGAGCGCGTCCGCCACCTGCCGGAGCACCTCGTCACCGACGAGGTGGCCCGAGGCGTCGTTGATGCTCTTGAAGTGATCGACGTCGATGAGGAGCAGACAGGTGTCCTGCCGGAAGGCGGCGAACATCCGGACGCTCTCCTCGACGTAGGCGTCGAGCGCCTTGCGGTTGTAGAGCCGGGTCAGCGGATCGGTCTCACCATCGCGCCGCGCCGAGGCGAGCTCGTCGCCGAGCGCGCGCACCGTCTCGCCGAGGGTCGCCATCTGCGCGCGCTGCCGCTCGCGCCGCTCGCCGAGCTCCTGCGTGAGCGTCCCGACCGTGTCGAGCACCTCGCGCTTCAGCTGCGCGACGTCGCTCGCGTCGACCAGCCGCTCCAGCCGCCCGAGCTGCTCCTGCAGCCGCGCGTCCGTCGCCTCCTCGGTCGAGAAGGACTGCGTGAAGTTGCGGACGAACACCCAGATGACCTCGCGCAGATCGCCCGCGACGTTCGCGGCGTGCGTAGAGCTCGAGCGGCAGTACTCGTGGACGAAGCGCCGGACGCCCGCCCAGTCACGGCGGCCGGCCGCCAGCGCCGGTGGAGGAGCGACGACGGTGGACGGCCCCCCGGGGGCAGGCGCCGCCAGCAGCACGTGCTCCGCCCAGGCCTCGGCCACCTTCCGGAAGGAATCGGCGTCGGCCTGCTCCTGCTGCAGGGCGAACTCCGCCATGCTCCGCAGGAAGGCGCCGAGCGTGTCGATCGCCTGTTCCCGCGGATCGAGGCCAGCGACCCCGAGCTCCTTCGCTCTCATGCCGCGGGGATGACGCACGGCGCATGCCAGGTACCACCGCCTGTGCGCGCCTGCGGCGGGGGATGAACCCCCGCCCTACTTCGGTCTGTAGGGCGGGGGCTTGTCCCCCGCCGCCCCGGCGCCACGCGGCCCGGTGACGCGGCACCCATGGGCCTGCTCAGCCCCGGGTCGGCTCCGGCGCCGCCGGCGCGTGCGGCTGGCCTCGCGCCTGCGCCTCCAGCTCCTTCAGCCGCCGCCCCAGCTCCTTCTCGCGCTGGAAGCGCTTGGTGACGTCCCGGATGATGGCGACCGGGCCGAGGATCGCGCCGGCTGCGTCGCGCAGGATCTCGATCGTGAACTCGATCGAGATGGTCCGGCCGTCCTTGGTGACCGCCGGGACGGCCAGGAGCTCCCCGCGGCCATAGCGCGAGACGCCGGTCGCCAGGACGCGGTCGTAGCCGCTCCAGTGACGGCCCCGCAGCCGCTCGGGGATGATGAGGTCCATCGACTGGCCGACCGCCTCGGCGGCGGTGAAGCCGAAGATCGTCTCCGCCCCGGCATTCCAGAGCCGGATGCGTCCGCCGGCGTCGCCGAGGATGATGGCGTCGGGGCTGCCCTCGACGAGCTGGCGGTAGAGGCTGTCGTCCATGTCCTTGATCCTCGCCCCCACCATAAGGCCAAGGGCTCCGGACGGCTCGTCATGGTTGACCCGGCCGCGCGCCTCCTCTAATCCTCACCCTCTCGCATGGTCGATCCCCTCGCACCGCTCCTCGCCGACGGCGTCATCGACGAGGTGGTCTCGCGCCTCAAGAGCGGCAAGGAGGCGGACCTGTGGCTCGTGCGCCACGGCGCCGAGCTCGTCGCCGCCAAGGTCTACAAGGCGCGCGAGACGCGCAGCTTCAAGAACAACGCCGACTACAAGGAAGGGCGCCAGGTCCGCAACACGCGCACGCAACGCGCGATGACGCGCGGCAGCCGCTTCGGCCAGGCGGCGGAGGAGGAGGCCTGGAAGTCGAAGGAGGCCGACGCCCTCCACGCGCTCCACGCCGCCGGGGTGCGCGTCCCGCGCCCGGTCCTGTTCTACCAGGGCGTCCTCCTCATGGAGCTGGTGGTGGACCCCGACGGCCACCCCGCGCCGCGCCTCATCGACGCGCATGTCGAGCGCGAGCACGCCGCCGAGCTGTACGCCGACCTGCGCGCGCAGGTGGTGAAGATGCTCACCTGCGACCTCATCCACGGCGACCTCTCTCCCTACAACATCCTCGGCGGCTGGAGCGGGCCGGTCATCATCGACTTCCCGCAGGTGATCGGGGCGGCGCACAACAGCCAGGCGTTCCGCTTCTTCCAGCGCGACCTGGAGAACGTGCGGAACTTCTTCGCCGCCGTCGATCCCGCGCTCCGGGCCGCCTCGGGCGACGCGAGAGAGATCTGGCGCGCCTACGAGCGGCGGGAGCTCCGACCCGACTTCGTCCCCAGCGGGCGCGCCCCCGAGCCGGCGCACCACCGCGAGCACGTCCCCGAGCGCAAGGAGCACCGCCGCGAGCAGGTCCCGCAGCATCGCGACCAGCCCGCGTCACGGCGCGAGCACGCTCAGCCACCGGCCCGTCGGGAGCAGGTCTCGCACCGCCGGGAGCAGCCTCAGCAGCAGCACCGCGAGCCCGCCCCGGCGCGGCGCGAGTACGTCCCATCCCAGCACCGCGGCCAAACCCCGCACCGCCGCGAGCAGATCGCGCAAGCCGCCAAGCCCGGTCGCGAGCAGGCCCCACAGCGCCGGGAACAGGCGGCGCCACGCCGCGAGCACCCCCAGCAGCGCCAGTCCAGCGGCCCCCAGGTGATCCGGGTCGAGCGCCGCCCACAAGCCGCCCCGCCTCATCCTGCCCACGCGGCTGCCCCCCAGCCTGCCGTGCCGCGCACTCCCGCGAGAGATCAAGGGAAGCCGACGGGCGGAGCCGATGGCCATGCTCGGCACGGCCGCAGTCGGCGCCGCAGGCGCCGCGGCGGTGGTCCCGCTCAGGGACAGTAATTCCAGCTTTCTCTTGGAGTCGCGCCCCGCCTGGAGGCCTGCTTCCGCCTGGCCCATCGCCACCTCATGGGTAGGGCGGGTGCGGGCGGGGGAGGTCACCATGCGAGTCCTGGTGGTCGAAGACGAGGCGGACGCGCGGCAGGCGCTGGTCGACGTGCTCCAGCAAGCGTCGTTCGAGACAGCGGAGGCCGAGGACGGCCAGGGGGCGCTGGAGGTGCTCTCGCATTTCCGGCCGGATGCCATCGTGCTCGACCTCGCCATGCCAGGCATGGGAGGCGATGAGCTGGTCGAGGCGCTGCGCAGCGACCCGGAGGCGAGGGCGGTGCCGCTGGTGATCATGTCGGAGTGGGCGCAGCACATCGCGCCAACCGCGCCGGTGGCGGCGTGGCTGCCCAAGCCTTTCGCGCCGGAAGATCTCGTCTCGCTGCTGAGACGCCTCCCGCTGGCGCCTACCCCTGCCGCCTGAAGGCGCGACCGCTGGCTTTCAGCTCCGCGGCCGTGGCCGCGGCGGCAGGCGCGGCTCTCGGCGTGTTGCCTCGGCCTGCCACTCGCGGAGGATCCCCAGCGGACCGCCGATCGCCCTGGCCGGCTCAGCCTCGCCGACCATGCTCCAGCCGCCCATGAGGACGAGCGCGATCCAGGTCGCGTCGGCGAGCACGAGGTGAACGAGCTGCATCCACACCGGCGCGAGCAGCAGCAGGTTCGCCACCCCGGCGACGAGCTCCAGGAGCACCAGCACCGCCAGGAGCAAGGCCGCCTGCTGCACGCGGTCGTCGCGCTCCCGGGCCGCGGCGGCGGCCGTCACCACGAGCAGGGCGGCCGCGACGAGGGCGGTGAACGGGTGCAACACCCGCAACCGCAGCAGCAGGTGCGCCCCGCCGGCGAGCTCGTCGGCGAAACCCTGCGTGAAGCTCACCGCGGGGAAGAGCGTATCGCCGAGGGCCGCCACCGCGCCGCTCATCCCCACCAGCAGCACCGCCGCCAGACTGCAGGCGAGGAGCCGCGAGAGCCCACCCGGCCGGATCCGCACCTGCCCCTCGCCGGTGCCGCTCCAGCCGGCGGTGAGCGCCAGGGCGCCGAGCAGGAGGAACGTGTTCGCGAGGTGGAGCGCCATCGCCCAGCCGCGCCCCGCCGACGCGTCCTTCGCCACCCAGCCGAAGAGCACCAGGCCCGCGCCGAGGAGCGCCTCCAGGAGGATGAGCGCGAGCGCAGCCCCGGCCGCGGCGCGCGCCGCGTGACCGCGCGGGAGGACGCGCCGCGCCCACAGGAAGAGCGCCACCACCAGCAGGAGGGCGAGCCCGCTCGTCGTGCGGTGGGTGAGCTCGATCGCCATCTCCACCCCAGGCGAATGCGGCAGCACCTGCCCATCGCAGAGCGGCCAGTGCCGCCCGCAGCCAGCGCCCGAGCCGGTGGCGCGGACGAGCGCGCCCCAGGCGATGACGAGCACGTTCACGGCGAGGGCGGACCACGCGCAGCGGGCGAAGGCTCTCATGCGCGTCTTCAAAGCATCCGCCGCTCCCACTGGCAACGACAGCCGGTCCGCCATCCCAAGCGGGACGCTGCCACCGCGGGGTCCCCATGCCCGGGCACCGTTAGACGAAACGGGTGCGCGCCCCTCCGTCCACGTCTCCGGCGCTCCCTTCCCGGCTGGCTGTCCTGCTGACCGAGGCGCGCCCGGAGGTCATCCTCCGGTGGACGGAGCGGCTCCGCCGCGATCTGGGCGAGCGCCTGCCTCAGAGCGCGCTCGTCGATACCCTGCCGGACTTCCTCGATGGCATGGCGCTCGCCCTGCGCTCCCCCGAACCGCCTCGCGCGCCGTCCGAGCCGTTCCAGCTGGCCGAGCGCGCCGCCCGCCACGGCGAGCAGCGGGAGCGGACCGGGATCGACATCGGCCAGCTCGTCTGGGAATACGGCGTCCTGCGCGAGGTGATCCTCGACCTGGCGGAGGAGCGCGCGGTGCCGATCACCTTCGACGAGCTCCGCGTCCTCAGCGACCTCGTCACGACCGGCATCGCCAGTTCGGTGCGCCGCTTCGCCTTCGAGCGCGAGGCGGCGGCGCGCAGGGCCGCCGAGCTGCTCGCCCTCGAGCGTGGCCAGCTCGAGGCGATCCTGGCCACCGCGCCGGTGGGGCTGTCCTTCGTCGACCGCGAGCTGCGCTACGTGCGCATGAACGAGCGGCTGTCCCAGATCACCGGCCGGACGATCGGCGAGACGCTGGGGCGAACCCTGCGCGAGATCTTGCCCGGGCTCGCCGACCGGCTCGAGCCGCTCTACCGCCAGGTCCTCGCGACAGGGCAGTCGATCCTGAACGTCGAGATCGACGGCACGCTCCCGACCCGCGCTGGCGAGGGTCACTGGCTCGTGAGCTACTTCCCCGTGCCCGATCCCGCCACCGGCGAGGTGGCGCTGGTGGGCGCGGTGGTGGTGGACATCACCGAGCGCAAGCAGGGAGAGCAGCGCCTCGCCCGCGCCCGCGAGTTCGACCAGCAGCTCCTCGGGATCGTCTCCCACGACCTGCGCAACCCGCTGAACGCCATCCTGCTCGGCGCGGAGACGCTCCTCGCCCGCGACGACCTGCCGGAGCGGCACCTCCGCTCGCTGGCCCGCATCCGGGCCGCCGCCCAGCGCGCCACGCGCCTCATCGTCGACCTCCTCGACCTCACCCGCGCGCGCCTCGGCGACCTCCCCATCCGCCCGCGGGAGGCCGATCTCGAGCCCGTGGTCGACCAGGTGCTGGAGGAGCTGCGCCCGTCCTACCCCGACCGCGAGCTGCGCCTCGAGAAGCATGGCTGGACCGGGGGCTGCTGGGACCCCGATCGACTGGCCCAGGTGGCGGGGAACCTCGTCGCGAACGCGCTCAAGTACGGCGCCGCCGGCTCGCCGGTCACGGTCACCCTCCGCGGTACGGAGGACGCGGTGACTCTCTCGGTGCACAGCGAGGGGGAGCCGATTCCACCCGAGATCCTGCCCTCGCTCTTCCGCCCGTGGCAGCGGGGGGCGAGCGGCAGCGACCCCGCCGAGCGCAGCGTCGGCCTCGGGCTCTTCATCGTAGATCGCGTCGTCTCCGCCCACGGCGGGCGGGTGGAGGTGGCGTCGGAGCACGGACCGGGCACCACCTTCACGGTGACCTTGCCGCGGCGGCCGCGCGAAGCAGCCCCTGCCCCCGCTTCGGGCTAGGTCCGGGGCAGGCGCGCGTGCCTACGTTGCTCTCATGGGCCACGCCACGCACCCGCGCTGCGCGAGCGGCATCGCCGGGCTCGACGACGTGCTCGGCGGCGGGTATCCCAGCCGGCGCCTGTACCTCGTCCAGGGCACGCCCGGCGCGGGCAAGACGACGCTGGCGCTCCAGTTCCTCCTGGCGGGCGTGAAGGCCGGCGAGCGCGTCCTCTACATCTCCATGTCCGAGTCGCGCGAGGAGATGCAGGCGGTCGCGGCCTCGCACGGCTGGGCGCTCGACGGCGTCGAGGTGCTGGAGGTGAGCGATCGCTCGGACGAGGAGAATACCCTCTTCCACCCCTCGGAGGTCGAGCTCGGCGAGCGCATGCGCCTCATCCTCGGCGAGATCGCGCGGGTGAAGCCCGCCCGGATGGTCCTCGACTCGTGCACCGAGCTGCGCCTCCTCGCGCAGAACCCCATCCGCTACCGGCGGCAGGTGCTCTCGCTCAAGGCCGGGCTGCTGGAGCAGAACCGCACCGTCCTCCTCATCGACAACCCGTCGACGGATTCACCGGACGTGCTCCTGCAGAGCCTCGCCCATGGCGTCCTCACCATGGAGCAGCTCCACCCCAACTTCGGCGTCGAGCGGCGGCGCCTGCGCGTGCTCAAGCTGCGCGGGGTGCCCTACCGCGGCGGCTACCACGACTTCATCATCCAGACCGGGGGGCTGGCGGTGTTCCCGCGGCTGGTCGCCTCCGAGCACCGCGCGCCGACGCAGGAGGCGCTCTTCGCGACCGGCGTCGGCGAGCTCGACGCGCTCCTCGGCGGCGGCCTCTCGCGCGGGACGAGCACGCTCGTCATGGGCCCGGCCGGCAGCGGCAAGTCATCGTTCGCGACGCTCTACGCGGTCCGGGCGGCGGAGCGCGGCGAGCGCGTGGCGCTCTTCGTCTTCGACGAGGGCAAGGAGACGTTGCTCACTCGCTCCCGCTCGCTGGGCATGCCGCTCGACGCATCCATCGCCTCCGGCCAGCTGACCGTGCATCAGGTCGATCCGGCCGAGCTGTCGCCCGGCCAGTTCATCCATGGCGTGCGCGCGGCGGTCGAGCGGGGAGCGCGGATGGTGATCCTCGACAGCCTGAACGGCTTCCTGCAGGCGATGCCCGACGACAGCCTCCTCACCCTCCAGCTGCACGAGCTCCTCGCCTACCTGGCGCAGAAGGGCGTGCTCAGCTTGCTCCTCGTGGCGCAGCACGGGGTGGTGGGCCAGGAGCTCGAGTCGCCTGCCGACGTGAGCTACCTCGCCGACACGGTGGTGCTCATGCGCTTCTTCGAGTCGGAGGGCGCGGTCCACAAGGCCATCTCGGTGATGAAGAAGCGCACCGGCGCGCACGAGACCACCATCCGCGAGTACGGGCTCTCTTCCCGGGGCTTCACGTTCGGCGAGCCGCTCACGGAGCTGCGGGGCGTCCTCTCAGGCATCCCCGAGCAGCGCGTTCGGGAGGCCCGGAGCGGCGCGTGAGGCCGCAGGACTCCGAGCGGCTGCTCGTGCTCGCGCCGACGGGGCGCGACGCCGAGCTGGCGGCGTCCGCCCTGCTCGACGGCGGCCTCGAGAGCGCGGTCTGCCGCGTGCCCGGGGAACTCCTGACCGAGCTCGAGGTCGGGGCGGGTGGGGTCGTGCTGGCCGAGGAGGTGCTGAGCGGTGGCGAGGCGGAGCCGCTCCTCGCCGGCTGGGTGGCGCACCAGCCCCCGTGGTCCGACCTGCCGATCGTCGTCATCACCGCCGCGCGCGGCCCGCTCGACCTGCGCGGCCAGGTGCTCTCGCGGCTGGCGCCGCTCGGCAACGTCATCCTGCTCGACCGGCCCCTGCGGCGGGTGGCGCTCATCAGCGCCGCCCGTTCGGCGGTGCGGGCACGGCGCCGGCAGTATGCCGCCCGCGCCGTGCTCGCGGAGCAGGAGGAGGCGGTGCGGTCGCGCGATCAGTTCCTCGCCATGCTCGGCCACGAGCTCAGGAACCCCCTCGCCGCCATCACGCTCGCCACCCACGTGATGCAGCACGAGAGGAGTGTTCCTCCTCGCCAGCTCGGGGTGGTGACCCGGCAGGTGCGACAGCTGTCGCGCCTCGTGGACGACCTGCTCGACGTCTCGCGCGTCACCTCCGGCAAGATCGCGCTCGAGCTGCGCTGGCTGGACCTCTCCGAGCTGGTGGCGCGCTGCGCCGAGACGTTCGAGCCGCTCGCGGCTGCGCGCGAGTTGACGCTCTTCTTCCGGCCGGCGGGCGCCCCGCTCCCGGTGCGCGGCGACGCGACTCGGCTCGAGCAGGTGCTCACCAACCTGCTCGGAAACGCCCTCAAGTACACGCCGCGCGGAGGCCACGTCGAGGTGTCCGCCACCGTGGAGGGAGAGCAGGCCGTGGTGACGGTGCGCGACGACGGGATCGGGATCGCCCCCGAGCACCTGCCGCGCGTCTTCGACCTCTTCATGCAGGTCGAGACCACCCTCGACCGCGCACAGGGAGGCCTCGGGCTCGGCCTCACCCTGGCGCAGAACCTCGTGCGGATGCATGGCGGTACCCTCCAGGCCGCGAGCGAGGGCACGGGCCGCGGGACGACGATGGCGGTCCGGCTGCCGCTCGCCGAGGAACCCGGTGGCGTGGAGCGCGGTGGCCGGCGCGCGGCACCGCCGCCGCGGTCGCGCCGCGTGCTGGTGGTGGACGACGGCGAGGACAACCGGGAGGTGCTGGCGATGTGCCTCGAGCAGCTGGGGCACGAGGTGCTCGTCGCGCCCGATGGTCCGAGCGCCGTCGCCCGCGCCCTGGGCGAGCCGCTCGACCTCATGCTGGTGGACATCGGCCTGCCCGGTCTGGACGGGTACGAGGTGGCGAGACGGGTACGCGCCGCCCGCGGGCCTGGAGTGTACATGGTGGCGCTCACGGGCTATGGGCAGCCGGAGGACCGGCGCCGCGCCCTCGACGCTGGCTTCGATCAGCACCTCACGAAGCCGGTCCGGGTCAGCGCGCTGGAGGACGTGCTGCGCTGCGCCGGGCGCCCTGGCGCGCAGTAGCGATCGACCCTCCGCCATTCCCAGAAGGGGTGCGATGCTGTAAGCTGGCAAGCGTGCCGGCGCCACTTCTCCTCTCCCTCGCCGCCCTTGCGCTCGCCGCCTCGTCCGGGAATGTGCGCGAGGTGGCGCTGGCTGCGGCCGGCGGACCGCCCGACCGCGACGTGCTCGCGTCGACGCTGTCCTCCTCCGGCGGCGCCGAGGCGTTGCGCGAGGCGGCCCTGGGCACGCTCGCGCCGGCGCCAGAAAAGGTGGTCCGCGCCACCCGCTCCTTCGGCACCGTCACCATCGATCACAAGGCGCACCTGGCGCGGAAGGCCCACTGCAAGGACTGCCACGGCGCCGGGC